>JBEKJT010000010.1:0-26242 GCA_050011075.1 Thermoplasmata archaeon | reverse complement strand
GAGTACGTCACCTGCGTGTAGACCAGCGTCACCGCATAGCCGACCCCCGTGCCGTCGATCGGGCCCGTCCCGCCGTTCACCGCAAGAGAACCGCTGTAGGCCAGCGTCATCTGGTGCCAGCCCGCGTTGTCCGCGACCGAGTAGCTGTAGGTGCCGTTCGCCAAACCTGTGAAGGTCAGACTGTCCGTGCCTCCATCGGTCGTGAGATACTCGGTCACGCCATTGACCGTCACCTGCCAGGCGAGGCCGGACGGAAGGCCGGTCTCGGAGAAGACCGCCGAGTACGTCACAGACGTGAAGGCGAGCGTGGGTTCGGTCACCGACGCTCCGCTCACTGTGATCCAGCCGCTGTACGGGAGCGTGGTCTGGTGCCATCCCGAGACGTCCGTTATCGAGTAGGCGTAAGTCCCGCTCAGCTCGGAGAACGCGATTGTCGTTCCCGTTGTGCTCTCGATGGCTCCGTTGAGGGTGACCGACCAGGAGGTGCCCGTCGGCAATCCCGACTCCGTGAACGTGACGGAATACACCGACGTTACCGCGGTGAACGCAATGCTCACGGACACGTCCGTTCCGCTCACCGTGACCGACCCCGCGGCCGGGCTGGGAACGTAACCGGGCCCGACTCCGACACTATAGTTGTACGCCCCGCTCGGCTCGGAGAACGCGATTGACGTTCCCGTGGAGCTTTCGGTGTACCCGCCCAACGTGACCCACCACAAGGTACCCGACGGCAGCGTCGATTCCGTGAACGTGACGGAATGCACCGACGGAGTCGGGGCGAAGGCGACTTGGATGGCCAGGGGAGCACCCCAGAGCAGGAACGATCCTGTCTGGGACGTGGTGTAGCCCGAGACGATGCTGAGGGAGTAGCCCCAGGTCGAGTTCGTGAGCTCGAAGACAATCGTACTGGAGGTGGACGTTTGACTGGTGGTCTCGCCGACGATGTTGAAGGTAGAGGTGCCATCGAAGACCGTCACGCCCCAGGTCGTCCCTGTGGGGAGGCCGGTCTCCACGAACGCCACCGACCAGACGGTCGGACTGAACGTGATGGACACGGGCGTCGGGGCGGCATTGTTCACCGTGAACGTCCCGCTCGCCGGGGAAGGCGCGAAGCCGGTGTAGGGGTCCCCCCCCGGGTTGGTGTAGGTAGACGTGCTACCGATGGTGAAGGCATAGGCCCCGTTCGGAAGACTCAGCACGACGGGGCTCGCGGAGCTCGTCACCGAGGGTTGGCCGGCGACGCTCACGATCCATGCATAGCCCGCGGACGCGAGCGGCATGCCGGTCTCCGTGAAGGTCGCGCTGTACGCGGTCCCGAACGACACCGGAACGTTGACGGTGCCTCCGGCGACCGAGAACGAACCGGTGGCGGGATTCGCGGCATAGCCGCTCGTCGCGGGCACGACGTAGGTGTACGTTCCGTTGGTCAGGCTGAAGGAATCCGTCGTGCCCGTCGAGGTAGGCGAGCTCGCCCCGACCGTGACGCTCCAGGAGGTCGAGGTCGGCAATCCGGTCTCCGTGAAGGTCACTCCGTAGGTTAGGAGAGTGAACGTCACCGGGCCAGCGGCCACGTTCGACGTGAACACCGTGACCGACCCGCTCAAGGGCGCGGTCGAATAGCCGGGCCCCACCCCGAACTGGTAGGTGTAGATGTTCCCACCGGCGGATCCGGGCAGTCCGATAGCGGCACTCGCGGTCGTGCTGTACAGGGGACGCTGGCCCGTAATGTTGACGTACCAGCGCCGGCCGCTCGCGAGTCCTGTCTCGGTGAAGGTCACCAGGAACGCCGCAACGAAGAGGACGGCGATCGGCGACAGCGATGCACCTGCTATCGTGAACGACCCCGTCGCGGAGCTCGCGGCATATCTCGTACCCGAGAGGATGGTCGGGGAGACCCCCCAACTGTAGACTCCGTTTGGAAGGTAGAACACGAGCGTCGTGCTCGTGGACGTACTGGTCGTGTTGAGGTAGATGAGGCCGGTCGAGTTGAACACCGTGACGTTCCACGTCGCGCCGGTCGGGAGGCCGGTCTCGGTAAAGCTCACCTCGAACAGGGAGAAGGCGATGAGCGGCGCGAAGTCACCGCGGTCGCCCACCACTCCGTTGCTGACCCCGAGACGGGCCGAGCCGGTCAGGCTCGTGGCCCGGTTGACGTACGGCAGATTCGCATAGGGGTTCGGCTCGTTGCCGTAGTTGAACCAGAAGTTCCCGCCCTGGTACGAACAGCCGATGATACAGCCAGTGAGGGTGACGCCGTTCACCAATTTCGAGTAGGACAGGGGTTCGCACGGCACTCCTCCACCGACGAAGAAGCCGGCCGGGCTGTAGCCGGCCTGGCAACTGACGTTCCAGAAGTCCACCGACGTGCCCGAGGCGGTCGAGTTCGTGTAGAACGCATTGTTGTAGATGTGGTCGAGCGTATCCGAGTCGCTGAGACCGGTCGAAGGATGTTCCACGCCCGATTGCGCCGGGTTGAGGTACTGCGGGAACGGAGTGAAGGTGTTCCCCCAGACCGTGTTGTTCTTACCGCCGCCCGTGAATTCCAGCCCGAGATTGGAGACGTTGAAGTGATTGTTCGCGATCAGGACGTTCTGCACATCGTTGGCGATCAAACTGTAGCCCGTGGTCGCCGCGGACGCGAACCATCCGCTGATGTTGCCCGAGTTCGCGATCGTCAGGTTCTGGGTGTGATAGAGGTAGATCTGGAGATGGTTCGTGAGCGGCAGCGGGCCGGTCGCCGGCGCGGTGTAGAGGAACTGGGTCTCCCACCAGGGGTAGGTGACGGACAGGGAGGGAAGCGGCGCCCAGTCAGCGTGAGCCGTTGTGGCGTTCACGTAGATCCCCTCCCAAACTTCGAACGGCCACTGGCTCATGTCTCCGAAGATCGGAGCCAGCGACCCGAGTTGGTTGCTCCAGAGTATGTACGGGTTGGATGCAGTGCCGCCGCCCGAAGTGGAGACGGCCGCCAGTTGCGCGTTCGAGAACGCGTAGAGCGGAGTGTAGGTCGTGCTCGCCGGATTCGCGGTAAGGGCGATGTTCAAGCTCGCACCGCCGCTCGCGAGATTGACCGTCTGGGTGACCGGAGTGTATCCGCTGAGCATCACCTCGACGGTGTAAATCTCGGGCTGCAGCCACATGTTCGGCCCGAGCAGGCCCCCCGAGGTCGGCCGGTTGAACCATCCGAACGTCGGGGCGACACGGAAGATCTCCTGGTTCGTCTGGAAAGATCCCGGGGCGACGGCCACCCAAGCGTTCTGGGGTTGGACGTTCTGGTAGTTCAGGGCGTAGGCCCCCGGGCTCGAGGCGGGCGCCTGAGTGTACGCCGCCGGGTTCGCGGACGCGTTCCAGAGGCCCGTTAGGATCGAGGGCCCGGTGCGAAGCTGTTCAACGGGTGCTCCGTTCGAACCGACCGACCAGGTCCCGTAGGAGCCCTGGGTCGATTCGCCCGTCTCACTGCCGAAGTCGTAGGCGGAGGGCACGGTCTGATACTTGCCCGAAGAGGCGTTCAGGGTGAACAGCCCGAGCTGGGCGTCCGCGTACTGCGTGAGAGCGATCGCGGCGTCCGACCCGCCGATGCCGTAGTCGAGCTCCATGTCGAGATTCGTGCCGCCTCCGTTGCTCGCGTAGTGGTACCCGTTGGCTTGGATCTGGGCGGTGTTCGGGTTGACGTTCGTCTGAGAATTGAAGTAGACATTATCGTACATTCCGCCGACGACGGAGTTGCACACTTGGCCGGTGGGTACGACCGTGGGGCACAACTTTACCCCGGCGGAGTTCCAAACGGAGTAGTTGAAGTAGACCTCGTCCACCATCGGCGAGCCGAGGTAGCTCCCGACCGTCGTGTTGATGTACAGCTGCAGGGTGAACGGGTAGGAGACGGTGATGCTCGGACCGCTCTTCTCGTAGAGCTCGCCTCCGCTCACGCTGCCCAGGCCGTGAAGGATAGTGTGGCTAGGGAACTCCGAGAACCCGGCCCACGGCTGGTTTCCCTGAGGATTGTAGGAGAAGTTCCAGATGTTAAGGTCGAACGAGAGCGAGCTGGTCGCGGTGTTGTAGCCGATCACGTTCTGGAGCCAGAACTGGTTCGTGTTGCCGAGGAACCCGGTCTGCCCGTAGAGGGTCGTGTTGGTCTCGATGACGTTGAGCTGGGCCCCGTACGAGGTCTGCCCGCCGAAATCGTACGCTTGCGTTTGCACACCGGTCGGGTCGTTGGTGTAGAAGGAACCCTCCACGCTCTTCGTGTTCAGGACGTACGGTGTGGTGACGCCGTTAGAATTGCGTAGACCGTAGGTCGCGATGCCCATCGGCGCGGGCGTATTGTCGAACAACGGGACGACGTGGCCACCCGTCGTGGCTGGGGACGCCGTGGGCGCATTAACGCTCGGAGGGAAGAAATCGGCCAGATTCCCTCCGGCAGCCAAGAACGCCTGTCGGGCCGCGGCAACGCCCGCGACCCGGGCCGTGGAGGTTTCGACGGGGCCGTTGGCGGCGGGCGCCGCGGTGGCGGGAACTGCGTTCGGGGCCGAGGACTGAGACGGTGCTCCGGAGACAGAGACGACACCTCCCGAGCTCGCATGGGCCGACCCGACGGGGTTTCCCGCCACCGACCCGAGCAGTACGATGCTCGAGCTCAACATCATGATCAACGACACGACCACCACCAGCCCTACGGCGCGCCAATTCCTCGTTCCGCTCATGATAATCCTCTCCGGTTCTCGTCCGTTCGACCCTCTTCTCCCGAACCCCGTCCACCGACTGCGGTTCCCGGTAAGCTTCGAGTCGCCGACGTACCGGATTCTAGGTTAAACAACCGCCCGAATTCCCACTGTATCCGATTAGTATACCGCACCCGTCGCGTCGGTACTGCACTACTTTCGGGTCCACACGAACGGTCGAGGCTCGTCGGAAGTCTCGCGGGCCCAACGTTCGACCGCGGTCCGAAGGCCCGGAAGGCTCGCCGGAGGGGTGTCGGTCGGCCGTTCAGTCAAAACGTCTCCGAACCACTCGACCACGATCTGCCGCAATGGGGCGCTCCCGAACCGAACGTGTGCCGAGAACTCGGGGTGGCGCTCGAGCCATCGGGAAAGGGGCACCGGTGTCGTGACGCCGACCGATCTGGCGAGCAGCTGGATCCGCTCCCGGCCCTGTCGCCTCCCCTGGACCGAGTGAAGGAACGAGAGGAACTCCGGGTCGACGAGGCGCTGCGCCGAACCCTTCAGCTCCCGATTGTCGAGGAGGTTGAGGGTCGAGACCAGATCGCCCATCCAAGACCTTCCCTTGGGGACGGGTCGGAAGGAAGGCAAGGCGCGTCCGTCGGCCGGTATTTTCGTCCGTGGACCTTCGTCGTCACGCAGGGAGATGGCCAGGGCCCGTTGGGGAGGGTTGACGTAGACCCCGACCACATCGATCGACTTCGGCTGGAACCGAGTATCTCGCGCTAACGTCGCCACTCGGGACCGGGGTGGACGGACTTCGTGCGTCTTCCAGACCCTGCGCACCGTAGAGTGGCTCACGCCCACCGCGCGGGCCAGCGAGCGCGTCGACCAGCGCGACGCCTGAGGGGGGCGCTCAAAGAGCGTCTTGTGAAGGATCGCCCGCACGAACTCTTTCGAAATGGGAGGCGGAGAACCCAGGCGCGGAGCCTCGTGCCGTATCCCTTCGATGCCGAGGAGGAGGAACCGGGAACGCCAGCGGGCGACGGTGATCGGGTTGATGCGGAGCTGGCGGGCGATGCTCCGGTTGGAGTACCCCCGGGAGGCGAGAAGAACGATCCGGGATCGAACGACAATCCGATACGGTGTCGAGCCTCCCCGGCTCCACTTTTCGAGAAGCTTCTGCGCGTTCTCGCTCAGGGACAACCGGGGTGCCTGTGGCATCTCGAGGGGCACTGTTCGCTAGCTCATCAACTTGCCACGTTCCGCTTCTTGCGACGATCGGTAGCCAACGAACCGTTGGAGGCTCCACGCCCTCCATGGAGTACCTTTGTTTGTTCCAAGCTCCGCGTCGTCTCGGTAGAACCGTTTCCGACTCCGCCAACGACACGGGCGTGGACCGTCACCGGCGGTAGCTCCCGGTCGCCCATCGAGCCACGTGCTCCGACCGCCGGCTGCGGCGCGACGTGAACCATCCGACGTTCCCCCTCTGGCACCCCGCGCCCGGACGAGGGATCAGGGGAAGCGCCGTGTGAAAGAATCTGGGCAAAGCTGAACCGAGCGGAAGGGATGCAGCTTTTCGAGGGTTAGCGTTTCGGAGGGAGACTGGCATGGCGATCTCAAGGACGCCGGCCCGGCCGTTTCGCGATCTGAGCACGCGGGCGGAGCGATACGCCGCGGGCAAAGCGCTCCGCCGCCGCGTGCCTCGGTCGAGCCACGCCTCCTGGAATCCGGCCCCCGACCGACCGGACCCGTGCGAGCTGCTCGAGCGTTCCGACCGATCCCGCGTGGCCCGCCTCCTGCCGATCCGTTACGGGCGGATGGCCCTCTCGCCGTTCACTTTCCTGCGCGGCTCGGCGGGCGTGATGGCCCATGACCTCGCTACGACCCCGACCACCGGCCTGCGGGCCCAGCTCTGCGGGGACGCGCACGTGGGCAACTTCGGCGCGTTTGCGACCCCGGAGCGCGACCGGGTGTTCGACGTGAACGACTTTGACGAGACCCTCCCGGGACCCTGGGAGTGGGATGTGAAGCGGCTCGCGACCAGCCTCGTGCTCGCCGCGCGGCAGAACGGATTCTCCGGCGGCATTCCTCGCAAGGCCGCGAGGGCGGCCCTACGTTCGTACCGCCGCTCGATGTCGATGTACGCCCGAATGCGCTACCTCGACCTCTGGTACGCCCACCTCGACCTCGAGAGCCTCTCCTCACAGGTACCCGGCGCGGGACGCAAGGACATACGTCGAACGCTGGCGAAGGCGCGCCACCGTACCGGGTTCCACGCGTTCCCCCTGCTGGCGGAACCGGTGCGTGGACGCTACCGCATTCGAGACGCGCCCCCTCTCATCGTGCACTATCTCAGGCACGCCGACGCCGCCACTTCGGCCCGGTTCTATGCGGACTACCTCGCCACCCTAACGACGGAGCGACGGATGATCCTCGAGCGGTACCACCTGGTGGATGTCGCCCAGAAGGTCGTGGGCGTGGGGAGCGTGGGGACCGTCTGCTCGATCCTCCTGCTGATGGGGGACGACGACGTTCGAGACCCGCTGTTCCTCCAGCTGAAGCAGGCCGAGGCGTCGGTGCTCGAACCCTACGTGGACCCGAGCGTCTACCACAACCATGCGGAACGCGTCGTGGTAGGTCAACATCTCATCCAGGAGGCGAGCGACGTGCTGCTCGGTTGGAGCACGCTCGACTCGAAGGACTTCTACGTTCGCCAATTGCGGGACATGCGTGCTTCCATCGACGTATGGACCTTGGGCCCGAAGGGCCTGGTCGGTAAGGGTGAGGCCTGCGGAGCGGCTCTCGCCCGGGCCCATGCCCGTACGGGCGACCCCGCTCGGATCAGCGGCTACCTCGGAGAAGGAAGCGCGTTCGACGAGGCGGTCACCGAGTTCGCCGAAGCCTACGCCGTGCAGACGGAGCGAGACCACGCGGAGTTCCTTCAGGCAATCAAGAACGGTCGACTCCCCGTCGCGGTCGGCCTCTAGTCTTTTCCACCCAAGGTGCTGAACCGACGTCCATCACCGACAGGTTAACACGCGAGGGACGATTCGGGAACCCGTGGATCCTCCCGCGGGAACGCAGGAAGGTTCGACCCCCACTGTTCTGACCCCCGACGAACGACGCTGGCTCCACGACAAGTACGAGCGGCTCTCGGCCGAGGAGGGCCAGCTGTCGGCGAGCCGGACCTCGTACTACGCGGCCATCGGGACCGTGCTCCTGACCGCGTTCGTGGTGGCGATCGCGGACCTCCTGTCCCAACCCTTGATCCTGGTCGGCGTGGTGAGCTTCCTGGCCGTGCTGGGCATCGTCATCTCGGTCATCTGGGCGGTGCTCCTCCACCGGACTACCGACGCAGAGAAGCTCTATCGTGAGGCTGCCGGGCGCCTCGAAGCGGTCGAGCCTCCGCTCCTTGGCTCCCTCACCGCCCCCGTCACGCTCCGGTCCGGGGCGACGATGAACGTCAACCTCCTTCGTCCGTACGAGACGCACGACCGGCGCTTTGCCCGGACCGCCCCAATCTCGTGGATGGACCGGGTTAGCCCTTCGGCGTTGACGGAAGCCTTGCCGCTTGTTTTCATCGGGATCTGGACGGTCGTCGCCGTCACGAGCTGGACGTGGTTCTTCTTCTTCCAGTAAGTCCAGCA
The DNA here is from genome assembly GCA_050011075.1 of Thermoplasmata archaeon. Lineage (GTDB taxonomy): Archaea > Thermoplasmatota > Thermoplasmata > Lutacidiplasmatales > UBA184 > Lutacidiplasma. Next base: position 17,940 of record JBEKJT010000010.1, on the reverse strand, counting down.
AGAGCGAAGGGACCGGGCCCATCGTGCCCGGGCTGGACGACCTTGCTCGCGCCTCGGTGGAACGTACGCTTTGGCTGCGGTGCCGCGGGCAGGGTTACTGAGCTTCGGGCCCAGCGTCTCCCGGTAGGTCGTAGTAGACGAGCGGCCCTTCCACGTATTCCAACACTTTCGGCTGCCCGTGCTCGCGCCCGAGCTGAAAGGCCTGTCGCAACACGGTGAGAGTCTCCTCCGCCGTCGGAGGAGGGACCACGAGCGAGCTCGTCTCGATCGGCTTCGCATGCCGGTCGATGCAGAGGAGGACAGATTCGAAGCGGGGAAAGGCCAGTTGAAAGAGACGCAACTGGAGGGCGATGTCCGGAGGGGGCGGGATGGCGCGGTAGCTCTTCATCTCGTAGAACCGTCCCGTCCCATCCCAGTAGTCCGGCTGCGCATACACCCCGACCTGATTGTTGATCAGGATGACCCGGGACTTCGGGCGAGGAAGACCGAACGCAGGGGTCTTCCGGAACGCCATCACGCTCTGGTTCACCGCTTCGAGCAGGTCCGCCCGCTCGGAACTCGACGGTGCTTCGGTCACCTCGAGAAGCTCCTCGGTGAGCAGCGACTCGGCGTACGTCCGCATCGCGGTGACGGTAGGCCGTCGCCCCTGGCGAAACTCGTGGCTGAAGTGCGAAAGCGACCCATCGATCGCCCGACCGACCGCGATCTTGACCTCGTCCTCTTCGTGCAGGGGGCGCGGATAGGTCCGCTGGACGATCTCGTGGGCCGGGATAGTGTAGATGGTCGTCATCGTTCCGTCGACCGAGCCCGGGGCGGACGGCGCTCGAGAGAGGGCTCCACTCCGTCACGGGGACTTAAGGCAGGGGACCCGCGGAGGGATCCGGGACCCTTGCTCCGAGACCGCACCGCTTCCGCGGAGCGGGACGCTGGGCGGCACGATGCCCGGAGCCCGGTCCGTGCGGGGCACGGAAAGGGGTAGGTCACTTCCGGTCCGCGTGGAACGCTACGGCGGCCCGGGCCTTGCGTGCGGCGTCCTCCGCACGCACGAGCTCGTTCGCGCGAACGGTGCGGTCCAGCTTCTGCGCGAACGCCGCCAGATGGTCCCCTTGGATCCCGACGACCATCTTGTCGACCCCGAGGTCGATGTAGATCCGCGACCCGACGCAGCCAAGCGAGAGGGCCACCGGGGCTCCCTGATTCAAGATCGGCATGATGGCGCACATCGGACGGCCGTTCATCGGCACCGTCCATGGGTCGGGGACGGCCCCGGCAGCCTCCGTCGCGAGCATCGCGCCGAGGGCATCCGTGAACAGAAGGACGCCGGTCGGGGCGAACGGGAGCGTCCCGAGCGGCCCGTACGCGACGTACCTTGGGGCGATCGGGTTGTGCGGTACGCTCGCCTCCTCGCCGGGATTGAGATACCCCTCCTTCTGCATGTTCCCGATCGTGGCCATCAGGCGGCCGCCGACCGAGCCTTCGGGGGAGACCCCGAGGACGAAAGCGCCGATCTCACAGTCCTCGTGCTTCGGCAGCCCGGCGTAGAATGGCGACCGAGTGCCGAACGCGAAGAACGTGCAGACAGAGGGGACGCCGCCCGGGTGCTCCGGGACTCCCAACGGGGGATTGTCGAGGTAGGTGACCTGTACCGGAGGCATCTCGAGACCGAGTTGGCGGGTGATTTGATCGGCCACCGCGCGGTATTCCTCGTTCATCGGCCCCTCGGTTCACGAGTTCCGGCATGTATAGATGCTTGTCCCGAGCGTATCGTCGCGTTTTCAGGGGCCGAACGCTTTTGTGCGCCCTCCCGTACCGCCCCCGGAGCGGCCTCCGATGTCGGACGACCCGGGCCCGGCGGCCCCCCTCTCTTCCCGGGCGCGCGCGGCCCTCACGCTGACCGTCGTCCTGATCGGGGTCTACGTGGTCCTCGACCTGGTCGCGCAGCTCCTGCCCCCGCATTACAGTCCGATCTCCCAGGCCGAGAGCGACCTCGCGGTAGGTCCCTACGGCTACGTGATGACGCTGAACTTCCTCATGCGGGGCATCCTCTCGCTGAGCTTCCTCGTGGGGCTTTCCGCGGCGACCGGGCTGGGTTCTCGCAGCCGCGCGGGCGTCGCCTTCCTGGCCGCTTGGGGGGTGGGGGCGTTCATCCTCGCCGCGTCTCCGACCGACGTTTCGGTTACCGAAACGACCGGCCACGGCAAGCTCCACTTGCTCGTCGCATTCATCGCCTTCCTCGCCGCAGTGGTGGGAGAGGTGCTCCTCTCCCGGCGCTTCTCCGAGGAGCCGCGCCTCCGACCGATCGCCGGCCCGTCGCAGCTGATCTCCGTCCTCGCAGCGGTCTCGGTGGTCCTCCTGTTCGTGGGGACGGGCGTGCCGTACCTGCTCCGCCACGCCTTCGGTCTCCTCGAACGGATCTTCCTCGGGTTCGTGCTGGCGTGGATCCTGGTGGTCTCGCTGTATCTCCTAGGCTCCGTGCGCTCGTACGGCGCTCCGGCGACCGCCGGGCCCTAACTTGGAACCACCGCGTCGACGGTCACTTGCCGTTCCCCTCGGGGGAACCGACGAGGTCGTCGAACTGCTCGAGGTCGAGGAGGTGACCCAGCTTCCGGCGCTTGGTCTCGAGGTAGGGTCGATTGACCTCGTTCGGAGGCACCGTCACCGGGATTCGGCCCACGATCGTGACGCCGTGGCGCTCGAGGTCGGCGACCTTCCTCGGGTTGTTCGTGAGGATGCGGATCGAGCGGACGTGCAGTGACCCGAGCATGTGGGCGGCCACGCCGTAGTCCCGTTCGTCGTCGCGGAATCCGAGGAGCTCGTTCGCCTGCACCGTGTCGTAGCCGGCGTCCTGCAGCTGGTAGGCGCGGACCTTGTTCACGAAACCGATCCCGCGGCCTTCTTGACGTAGGTAGAGGACGATCCCGGTCTCCATCCGGCCGATCCGCTCGAGCGACTCGATCAGCTGGTCGCGGCAGTCGCAGCGAAGCGAGCCGATCGCATCGCCCGTCAGGCACTCGGAATGCAACCGGACCGGGACGTTCTCCTGCTCGCAGACGTCCCCATGGACGAACGCGGCGTGCTCCTTGCGGTCGGAGGGGCTCGTGAACGCCACCACCTGGTAGTCGCCGAACCGTGTCGGAAGGTCCGCGATCGCCCCGATCCGCACGCAGGTCTCGGGGGCGCCTTCGCACGAGTGGTCCTCGTTCTCCCGGAGGAGCGCCTCCACCCGGGCCTTCGGCATCCCCATGGCTCCGGAACGAGCCCCCGGGCCGAATAACGCCTCGGTGGAGGTGGGGTAAGCGATGCGGACGGTCTTCCCGCGAGGGGAGCGGTCGCCGGGAGGCGGGTGCCTCAGCTCGCCGGCCCACGCTCGAGCAGCGTGTCGAGCAGCCCGATGGGAGGGCAGCCGAAGCTCAGCAGGGTGTCGTGGAACGCCGTGAGGTCGCCCCGGAACCGCGACGCGAGGAAGCGTTGGCGGGCGTTCAGGATCGCGAGCTTTCCAAGGGTGTAACAGAAGTACTCTGGGTTGAACGTCCCCCGGATCGCCTCGCGCTCCGCGGGGAGCCGCTCGAAGTGGCCCTCGCGCTGGAACAGCTGGGTCGCGGCCTCGAGCGTCATCCCCTGTGTGTGCAGTCCGATGGAGACGAGCAGGCGACAGTTCCGCAGCAGCGCGTCGTGGATCTGCGCGACCTCGGCGGCCGAGCTCTCGCGACCGAGCCCCTGCTCGACCGCGAGCTGCTCGACGTAGTGGGCCCATCCCTCCACGAACGACGCCGAGAGGTAGACCTTGCGCAGGAGCGAGCCTTCGGACCGACGGAAGTGGAGGAACTGCAGGTAGTGCCCGGGGTAGACCTCGTGCACAGTCACGTTCCGGAGCATCGGGTAGTTGAACGAGCGCAACCACTCTTCGGCCTGCACCGGCGTCCATTTCGGGTCGACGGGGGTCACGTAGTAGATCCCCTCCGACGACGCGGTGTCGAACGGCCCTGGCGGGTTCATGCTGGCGGTCGAGAGGGCGCGGCCCCAGACCGGGGTCTCCTCGACCCGGCACGTCGCGTTGTCCGGGACCGTGGCGAGCCGATGGGTCTCGACGAACCGTCGAGTCTCCTCGACGTACGACCGTGCGGTGGCGAGGAGGTCGGCCGCGGACGGATGGCTCTGGTTCAACCGCGAGAGCAGCTCCTCGACGGTCGCGTGCTCCGCACAGGCGATCTCGGCGAGCCGCGTCTGGTTGCGTGCAAGGTCGGCCTCTCCCGCGCGCCGGACCTCGTCGAACGGCGCCTCGATCCCTTCCCGGACGAACAGGAGGCGCTGGTAGCGGGCCGCCCCCAGCGCGAAGTCGGGCACGGCGCTGGGCAGTTGCTCCTCGCGGAGCCACTCGAGGAACGCGCCGACCGAGCGTTCGGCGGTCGCCCGGGCGGCCGTGAACGTACCTTCGAGATGGGCCCGTGCGGCGAAAGCCTCGGCCTCGGCGAAATGCGAGGGTAAGCCTCCGCCCATCACGAGGGCGAGCTCCACGAACGGCTTCGGAAGAGCACCGCGAAGGCGGTCCCGACCCTGGTCCAGGAGCTGGGGGACCTGCTCGAGCACCCGCACCATCGCGGCGACGCGCCGCTCTACCGGGGCGTAGTCCCGGGCGAGATACGGGGTCAACGAGACGGACCCGACGTACGACATCGGGTTCCGGTCGAGGTCTCGCGCGTCGCGCAGGTCGAACAACGGACTGTCGAGCAACAGGCGCAGAAGGAACCGGTCCACCCGGCGCTCCTCCGGGAGCACGTCCGGGTCGGTCGCTGAGAGGCGAGTGAGAAAGCGGTCGGCCCCGGCGCTCCAACGGTCGGTCGCGGTGCGGGAAAGGTCCGGGACGCGGCCGTCATAGGCGTGCAGCCCGAGACCGACCGCGTATCCGGGCTGCAGGACGAATACGTGGTCGACAGCCTCCCGCTCTAGCGCGTCGAACTCGCTAGGGGTCCCGCTGGCGCTCGGCATGATGCATCTCCGATGAGCGAGCTATGTTCAAAAGGTAGCGCACACAACGGCACGACAGCACGACGGTCCGCCGCTCACTCGACCCAGTTCATCCGGCACGTCGGGCAGGTCCGCCCCTCGAGCGGGGTGCCGCAAACAAAGCAGATCCCGAACGGGCCGCGGTCGGCCGGCCGCGCGCCCACGTTCGCCCCGGGCAAAGCCGAGGGCAGAGGAGGAGGTGCGGGCGGGGGAGGGGGCTGCGCGGCCGGGGTCACGGCCGGTGGAGGGGCTGTCGGAGCGGGCGGGACCAGTGGCGGCTTCTCCGCGACCTCGATGGGTGGGGGTGGTGTCGTGTCGGGGGATTCAGGAGCGGTCGCCTCTTCGGGGTGTGGGTCGTCCTTCTCCCGTCGCAGACGGCGGAACAACGACATCGCCGGAGGCAACGCTCCCTCCTCTTTACGTCTCACGGAAGGGACGGCGGACTAGCGTTTTCTCCCGGAAGAGGTTCCCCGGGCGTGGCCGCCAGACCCTCGGAGACCCTCAAGACGCTCGGAATCGAACTCCCTCCGCCGCCCCGTCCCGCGGGAACGTACGCCCCGGTCGTCATGGAGCCGGGTTCCGCGTGGGTTTCGGGACAGATCGTCGCGGAGGGGGGCGCGGCCGTACACCCGGGTTCGGTCGACCGGGAGGTCCCTTTCGAGGTCGCCCAGGATCTGGCCCGGCGGGCCACGCTCCAGGGACTGAGCGCGCTCCACCAGGCGTTGGGGTCGATCGACCGGGTTCGCCGCATCCTTCGCGTCGCGGTGTATGTGTCCTCGTCGCCGGGATTCACGCGGCAGCACGAGGTAGCGAACGGGGCGACCGAGGTACTGGTCCGGGTGTTCGGCGAGAACGGACGACCGGCCCGGGTCGCGATGGGGGTGGCGGGCCTCCCCTTGAACGCCCCGGTCGAGGTCGAGCTGCTCGTGGCCACGGACTAGGCGAACCGTGGAGCGAACGAGCTTCGAAGGGGTCTACCGCGAGGGCCGGGACCTCTTCACGGTGAACCGGACGCCTGGAGTGCGGGTCTACGGCGAGACCCTGCGCACCGTCGCCGGCGTCGAGCACCGCCTCTGGGACCCGTTCCGCTCGAAGCTCGCTGCGCTCCTGCTCCGGGGCGCGCCGGACGGTCTCCTCGCGAACGTGCGCTCGGCCCTCTACCTTGGGGGAGCGCACGGAACGACGGTGAGTCACCTCTCGGACGTATGGCCGGCGGCGACGATCTTCGTGGTCGAGAAGAGCCCGACCTCATTCGCGCCTCTTCTCTCGGTCGCTCGGCGACGGACGAACCTTCTGCCTCTGCTCGCCGACGCGCAATTGCCCGAACGCTACCAGGCCGACGTCGGCTCGGTCGACTTCCTGTACCAGGACGTCGCCCAGCGCAACCAAGCCCAGATCTTCCTCGAGAACGCCCGTGCTTGCCTCGCCCCGGGAGGACGCGGCATCCTGATGCTGAAGGTCCGGTCCGTGACGCAGCGGCGGCCGAGCGCGGCCATCGTCCGCGAGGCGCGAGAGGCGCTCGTCCACGGTGGCCTCACGGTCCGCTCGGAGACACCGCTGAACCCGTTCTCGCGGGAACACGTCGCACTCACTGTCCAGCACTAGACCATCGTCCACCTACCGCCGGCCGATGTCGGCGCAAATACCTCGATTCCGTCCGGACCGTTCGGGTTGAGGTCGTGGCACACAGCTCCTTCGTTCGGCGGCTGCGATTGCTCTCGGGCCTTTTGGCACTGCTCGCGCTCAACCTTGGCACTATCGGAGCCGCATCGCACCTCGCCGTGCCCGCCTCTACCCTGGCCTCGTCCCCCTCCACCGTTTCCGCCGATGGGGGATACCCCACCCTGGTCCTCGACCCTGGCGCATGGTGGACGGTCGCCGGGAATACGACCCGACTTGCCGCGACGTGGACCGGCGTTCCCGCGGGCTGCACCAGTGCCCCGACCTGGTATCGTTGGTCGGTCGTGGCCGGTTGGGCCGAAGGTCTCCTCGCTCCTTCCGACGGTCCCTCCGCCAACTTCACCTCCGCGACCATGGCGACCGGCACGGCTCGGATCGAAGCGAGCTCGGCCACGATCATCGTGTGCGGAGCGGCGGAGTTCGCGGTCCATCAGAACGCCACGGCCAACGTGACCGTCGAGGTTCCGCCCGAAGTGGATGGGTTACTCGCCTACCCGGACCCGGTCCTGGCCGGAGGGGTCACTGAGCTTACCGGGACGCTGTCGGGAGGCGAGCCGCCGTACCGGGTGAGGGTCGCCTGGGGCGACGGCAACGTCTCGACCGTTGACCTGTCCGTCGCGGGGACCTTTGCCTTGCCCGAACGATTTCCCCCCGGCAATTTCAGCCCGTCCGTCATGGTCGAGGATTCCGCGGGGCTTTCGGCCAACGCCTCCGTCGAGGAACCCGTCTACGCGAGCGTCGGATTCGCAATCGGGATTGAAACGGTCAGTCCGGTTGCGGAGGTCGGAGTGCCCGTTGAGTTCACCGGTGCTATCCTCGACCCCCCCTCCGCTTTCAGCGAGCTCTCCAGCTGTTCGGACATCGGTGCCGAACCCGCGGTGGAGGTCGGACACGTCGCGGCCAACGTGAGCTTCTCCTGCACGTTCTCGACCCCGGGAATCGCTGAGGTCGAGTACGAAGTCGTCCCGAGCGGGGACGACCTTCCTGCAGCCCAGGCCGAGCTCGTCCTTCCGGTGACGGGCATCCTGGCGTTGCAGGTCGGCCTTGACGGACCTCCCGGCGAGGTCGGACGGCTTACCGTGGCCTCGGCCGACCTCATCGGGGGAGTACCGCCGTTCGTCATCGAATGGCAGCTTTCGAGCAATGCGAGCGGCCAACAACAGACCCTGACGCGGGACGGTACGGCAATGGTGCCCGTCTGGCCATCCGAGGCAGGAACGTTCGGCCTCAGCGTTCGCGTGACCGATTCCACGGGAACGGAGGTCGCCAACGGAACGGTCCGGTGTTCCATCGACCCGGCCCTGGATGCTTCGGCGGCCGTCGGCGGGATGGTCGGAACGGGCGGCAGCGTCCTGAGCGTATCGGGAGCGGTCCCTCAGGGAACCGCCCCGTTCGACTGGTTCGTCGCGCCGGCCCGGGTGCCGTCGAACGAGACGCCGTCCAATGGAACCCTCACCACGGTCTCGGGGTTCTCCTGGACGGGAACTCTACCGTTCGAGGGTAGTTCGTTCCTGACGGTCGGTGTAGTCGACGCGGGCGGGTCGTTCTGGTGGACGACGCTGGGGGTCGACCTGGTCCCCACGCTCTCCGTGGCCTCCGTCCTTCGATGCGTGACCACGAACGATACGGCCACGCTCGCGCTCGGTTTCACGGTTCGAGGGGGTCTGCCGCCGCTCGAGGTATGGACCAACCTCAGTGACGGGACCTCTCGCAATGAATCGCTCTCCGCTGACGGGACATTTTCGGGAGCCTTCGCCGTCAATCGAAGTGGATGGGCCGCCGTCAACACGACGGTGGTCGATGCGCTCGGCGTCCGTACCTGGTCGAATGTGAGCGAGAACGTCTCGCTCGCCTCCACGCCTGCCTCACCCCCGTCGAACATCCGGGCCGCCGGCAACGACTCGCTCGGGTCGGCCACCATCGTCGCCGGAGCTTCGACGGTAGCGATCGGGTTGGCCGCCGTCGTCGCCTTCCTCTGGCGAAAACGCCCGCGGGATCGGTCGCCCGTGAGCCTCGGTCCCGACCCGGTTTCGGTACTGCGTCAGATCATCGAACCTGCCGACGGGGCCGATCGCGCCACCGTCGAACTCATGGCGGAGGAGAGCGGAGTTCCCCTCGCGATCGTACGCTCCTCGCTCGACCGACTCATCGCCGAGGGAACCGTTCGCGCAGAGACCGGACCCGACGGAGAGGAGGTGGTCGCGTGGTCGAGGCTCGGCCCTCCGTAGCTGCGCGGACTCTCACTCGACGGCTCCTGCGTTCGTCGATCGGGGTCGCCCTCGCGTTCGCAATGCTGGGGGTCGGAGCGGGCGGCGTCGCCGCCCATCCCACGACCGCTTCCCTTCCGGGCGCCTCATCGACCTCGCCCCCGAGCGCCGTCGGGAACTTCACTGCGGCCATCGACCGATTGGTGGAACTCCTCGGCCTGGCCGGGGGCGGAATCCTTGCCCTCGTGTGGGCTCGGGTCGCGCTGAGCTGGTTCTCGAACGACATCACGAAGAAGATCCAGGCGAAGGACCGGGCCCGGGACGCCCTGATCGGGACGCTACTGTTCACCGCCGCCGTCACCGGCCTGTTCTGGGGGCTGGCGCACTGGGTCCTGACCGGCACCTGAGCGCGGAGGCTGCCCGTGGTCGGCATCGATTGGTCGAGCCTCCTCCAAGCGATCCTCTTTGCCCTCTTCGCCGACCTCACCGCGATCGTCACCGCGGTCACGGGACCGACGTACGACAACCTGCTGGTCCCCGAACTGAGCCCGGGCGCCCTCTACCCGTCCCTCGTGAGCGCGGGGGCCGGCCCGGCGAACTACCTTGTCGAGGCGACCCACTTCTCGACCTACGTCCTCGCCAACGTGGTCGACCCGGCGGCCACGCTGCTCGCGGTGGCGGTCGCCATCGCCTACCTTTCCAAGGCGCTCGTCGCGCGCTGGGCCCAATCGATGGACAGCCTCCTCCCGCGCCTCGTCATCGCGGTCGTGGGCGCGAACTTCACCGTGCCGATCGCCGGTGCCCTCCTGGGTCTCGGGGGTGCGCTGTACCCGGTCCTCGCAGGATGGGATGGAGGGTCTTGGCAACACTGGGTTCACCTCGCCGGGTGGGGCCAGATTGCATTCTCGTGGGACAACGGCGTGCTCGCGTTCATCCTCTCTATCGTCGAGTTCGGCCTCGTCCTCGCCCTCGTGCTCGCCGTGGGAGTGCGGGATGCCCTGCTCGCGGTCCTGATCGTCGTCCTGCCGCTATTCACGCTCTTCTGGCCGCTGCGCCCGGTCTCGGAGCTCGCTCGACGGGCCTGGTTCCTCTTCGCCGAGCTTGTCTTCCTGCCGTGTGTCCTCGTCGTTCCTCTCGAGCTTGCCGTGGGCAGCCCGAACCCCGTCCTCCTGGTCGGATACCTTGGGGCGGCCCTCGCCTCTCCCTATCTTCTTTCGCTCGCCGGAACTCACCTCGTCGCCTTCGGATTCCCCGGGGCGGGGGGAACGGTGCAGGGCGGCGTGGCCCGAGGAATCTCGGCGGCTCCCGCGGCCGCGACCGCCCATGCCCAGCCCCTGGCCTCCGCGATCAGGACGACCGGCGATTCGGGGCGCGCGGTTGCGGGCGCGGTCCGCGTCGCGGGAAGTGCGGCGGCCCCCGCGGCCGCCCCCCTTGCCGCGGCCGAGCTGATCGGTCACGGGGCGCTCCGGCTGCTGCGGCATCTTCCCGGGACCGCGGGCCGGAGTTCGGGGCCTCACGGATGGCGTCCGATCCGTGGAGGGGGGTCGAAATGAGATGGTGCCGGCCGAGGAGGGAGTTCCGTTGGTGGAGCTTCCGGAGAGGGTCGACCGACGCCTGGGCCTCGGCCCGTTCCCTTCGGCCCGGGACGCGCTCAAGTTCCTCTGCTACGCAGCGGCGGGTGCCCTCCTGGCAACGCTGGTCAACATGCCGTTCGGGCTGGCGGTGGTCGCGTTCGGGTTCCTGGCCGCGACCTGGCGACCGGACGGGCAAGCCTGGGACGAACGCACCTTGGCCGCACTCCGATGGAAGTGGCGGTCTGGCCCGCGAGAGATCCCCGTGACCGCGCGGTCGGGCGACCCCCTCCTGCGTCATGGCTTCGTTCGTCTTTCTTCGGCCCAGTACGTCGCGGTGGTACGCACCGGTGGAGTGCCGATGGCCTATCTTCCCCCCGCAGAGCTCTCTCGCAAGTTCGAACAATACCGAGATTTGCTCCGTGCGACCGACGGACATTTCGCGCTCCTTTCGACCCTGGTCACGATCCATGGAAGTCCTTTCTCCCCGAGTTCCACGTCGGCCGAGGGTCGCGACGCGGAATCCCGGGCGGGGTACGCGCAACTCGTGCAGCTCCTCTGCCAGCGGCGCCTTGGGCGACGGGTCTACCTCGCGGTCGGCAGCGGCGAGTCCGGAACGGACTCGGTCGCCCGGCTCGAGGGCAAGGTCTCCTCTCTGATCGAGCGGCTGACGACGTTAGGGCTGAAACCGGTTCGACTGAAGGACCGGGCGCTCTTCGAGGCCGCGCGACGCTTCGGGTGGACGGAGACGGGGGCTGGAACGTGACCGGGTCACCCTGGCCGCCGCTGTTCGGGGAATACGACGTGCTCGGCACGGCGGCCACCTGCTCCCTGGTGGCGGGTTCGCTCTCCCTTGTCGATCCCTTCTTGACCTCTCTCACCGGAACGCTGGTCGCCCTGACGTTCGCCGGTTGGTGTTCGCGGTTGGGGCGGCCGGGGAATCCGGTCCGACGTGTCGCATGGCGGGGTCGGGGGCTCGCCCTCGCCGCATTGAGCCTCGCGGTACTCGTCTCGCTCGCGCCACCCGGCCCGATCCTTCCGTTCCGCGGAGTCGTTCTCGGCGCCGCGGTCGTTCCCCTGTGGCGCGTCGAACGCAGTCACCCCGTCGGGGTCGTGACCCGAGGGGCCCACGCATGACCGGGTCTCACCCGGTCCGAACCGAGGTGGAGGGCCCCACCTGGATCCGAATCGGAGAACGATACCGAGCGCCCGTGCTGGTCCGGCAGTTTCCGCCGGAGGTCCCGTTCGGCTTCCTCGGCCGGGTCCTCACGACCACGGACCCCATCGAATTCGGCCTCGAAGCCCATCGCATTCCCCCCGCCCGTGCCCTCGAGATCCTACACGGGGCCCGGGCCGTGGCGGAAGCCGAGCTCGGCGCCGGCGGAAACGGAGGCGACCAGGCCGAACTCGAGGTCGAACGGTCCTCGGCCGAGGAACTGGGACGCGCCATCGCCCGCCGCACCCAGGAGCTCTGGAAGGTCGGGCTTCGCTTTGTCACCGTCGGAACCTCCCGGACCCGGGTCGAAGCGGGGCGCGCGCGCCTGCTCGAACGCTTGGCCACGCTCGGCTTTCGCACGCGGGTCCCTCGGTACGAGGTACGGGAGGCACTGTTGCCCCCGGAGCTGAACCCCGCGTCGGTGCGTCCTTCCGGGTACTGGCAGACGCTGCCCACCGACGGTCTCACCGCACTCTTTCCTTTCGGAGACGAAACGGTCCTCGAGGCCGGTGGGATACTCGTCGGACTCGCCCTCGCCGATGCAAGCCCGGTCTTCCAGGACCGATGGTCGCATGCGAGCCATTCCTGGGGGATCTTCGGAACCACGGGGTCCGGGAAGTCGTTCGCGGCCGCCCTCTTCGCCCTTCGAACCCGGTGGTTGCGACCCGAGGTCGACCTGGTCTTCCTGGATCCGCTCGGCGAGTTCGGCGCACTGGTGGAATCGCTCGGCGGATCGGTCGTTCGCCTCGCCGCAGGGACCGGCGGCCGGCTGAACCCGCTCGACCCCGTGACCACTGGCGGGGACCGTCGAGAGAAGGCCGCGCGGGTGGGAGCGATGCTGCGCGCGTTGTTCCCGAGCCTCCGGGACGAGGAGGCGGCGGCACTCGACTCCGCGGTGACCCGGCTCTACGCGGAAGGGCCGGAGGTTCCCACCTTCGAGGACCTGTATCATGCGCTCGCCCCCCAGGCCGGGGAACGGGACCGGCTCACGACCCTGCTCGACATCTTCCGCACGGGGTCGCTGTGCTCGCTCTCGGGACCGACGACGCTCTCCCTCGGGAAAGGCCCGGTGTCGGTCGACTTCCGTGGCGTCACCGAAGAGCAGCTTCCTTTCCACCTGGCCTACATCCTCGACTGGGCGTACGGCCGACTCCGGCGTTCGACGGGCCCGAAGCTGCTCGTGATCGACGAGGCGCATCTCCTCGCCCGGCACGCCGCGACCGCGGAGTTCCTCGACCGGGTCGTCCGCCACATCCGCCACTTCGAGGCCGGGGTTCTCGTCCTTAGCCAGAATCCCGACGATTTCTTAGGCCATCCGAGCGGTCGGTCGTTGCTGCGGAACCTCTACGCGACCGTGTTTCTGCGCGTGCCTGAGGTCTCGGCCGCGACCCGGGAGTTCTTCGGCCTCACCTCGGCGGAGGCCGAGTGGCTGCCGAAAGCACGCCTGCCCCGGGACGCCGGATACTCAGAATCGCTCTGGCGGGTCGGAGAGCTTCACCTACCGCTGGCGATCGTCGCCTCGACTCCCGAATACGAGTTCCTGGGCACGACCCTCGGTCGAGACCCCGCGTCCGGCGACTGACCGGCTGCCCGTCAAACGGGAGGTTTATACGGTCCGACACCCCGGACGGAGTCCGTGGGCGCCGAGGCCACCATCGACGGCCCGGCCCGCCGTCGGGCGAGCTGGAGTCTGAAGACCATCGTCGAGGACGTGGCGGGGCGTCCCATCAGTGAGCTCCAGGATCCGGGGAGGCCCGTCCATCCCTACCTCCGCGGCAGGATGCCCGAGACCCCCCCGCGTCCTACTGCCGGCGCGACTCCCGACCCACCCTACGACCCGATCTCCCACCTGTACCCACCCCTGGTCGGTCCGACGGGACGAGAGTACCACGGCACCGAGAACGAACACGACCGGGATACCCTCGAACGCCATCGGCCGGTCGGGGAAGGCGGACGGGCGCCCCGCGCCCCGGGGCCGACGCACCGGCCGGAGCGGCTCTACCTCCACTACCTCTTGCTCCACATGGACCGGCTCAGCGATTCCGCCTTGCGCTACCTGCGGACCGCCGTCGAGGAGGAGACCTCGCACCGGACGCGACCCCCACCCCCTCCCGAACCGAGCCCTGCGCCGACAGAATCCGCCGGGCGCCCGCCCGCGACCTGAGGGACTCGAACACGTCGGGGTCCCATTCGACCCCGACCGCTCGGCGCCCCCACCGGGCGGCGGCCCAGAGCGTCGTTCCGGTACCGGCGAAGGGGTCGAGGACCGTGTCCCCGACGACGGAGAACATCCGGATCAGGCGCTCCGCCACCGCGTCCGGGAACGCTCCGGTTCGTCTCCCGGCGGAGTCCTGACGGGTTCCGCGGACGTCCGACCACACCTGACTGAACCATCGGTCCCGCTCCGCACGGCCGAACCGACTCGCTTCCCGGGCCGGGTCGTGCGGCGGAAAGCTGCGCAGCCGACCCTTGCGGAAGAGGAGGATGTACTCGCAGTCGAGCGTCACGTAGGCGTTGGGCGGGAGGAAGCCGGAGCCTAGGAACGCGTTCGGGCGGTTCGTGGGCTTCTTCCAGAGAAGGTACGGGAGCGGAGTAAAGCCCAGCCGGGCTGCGGCGAGGAGCGTCTCGGCGTGATTCGGCCAGAGGCGGAACCCCTCCTCCCCGGTTCGGAGCGCGTCGCCGATGTTGACCGCGAGGAGACCGCCGGGAACGAGGACACGGTAGCACTCGCGCCAGGCTTCGGCGAGGAGGGAGAGCATTCCGGGATAGTCGGTCGCGCCGAGCTCACGGAACAGTCGGTCCCACTGCGGGATCATAGGGTAGGGGGGCGAGGTGACCACCAGATGGACCGAGGCATCCCCGAGCGCGTCCAGACGACGCGCGTCGCCCCGGATGAGCCGAACCCCCCGGGCCGGTGGAAAGGTCACTACGTGCCCTCACCCCCGGGCCATTAATACGAACCGCCTCCTCGCATCGGGCATGCGGCTGGAGCGCCCGGTCCTGCAGGTGGCCCTCGATTTCGAGAACCTCTCCCGCGCCCTGACGGCCGGCCGGGAGGCGGTCGAGGGAGGGGCGGATTGGGTCGAGGCGGGAACCCCGCTCATCAAGAGCGAGGGGCTCGACGCGGTCCGTGAGCTGAAGAAGGCCTTCCCGGACCGTCGGATCGTCGCCGACATGAAGATCATGGACACGGGGGCGTTCGAGGTGGAGATCGCCGCGAAGGCCGGGGCCGACCTGGTCACGGTCCTCGGCGCCGCGGACGACGACACGATCGCAGAGGCCGTCCGTGGAGGAGAGCTCTACGGGGCCGAGGTAGTGGTCGACCTGCTCGGCGTGCCGGACCCGGTGGGCCGGGCCCGGCGGGCGGCCGAGCTCGGCGCGGCCGCGGTGTGTTGGCACGTAGGGATCGACATGCAGATGCAGGCCAAGACGCCGTTCGAGACGCTGGGGGAGCTCGCGAGGGCCTCCCCCATTCCCGTCGCCGTCGCGGGCGGGCTCAACAGCGAGACGGTGGCGGCCGCGGTCCGGGCGGGGGCCCAGATCATCATCGTTGGGGGCGCGATCACCAAGAGCCCGAAGATCGCCGAAGCGACCCGCCAAATCCGGGAGGCCATCGCGACCGAGAAGGAGGTGGCCACCGAGCTCTTCCGACGGTATTCGGGCACCGAGGTTCGCGAGGCGTTCCTCAAGGTCTCGAGCCCGAACGTCACGGACGCGATGCAACGGCAGGGAGCGATGCACGACATCCTTCCTCGGCTGCGCGACCGGACCGTGCGCATGGCCGGCCCGGCGGTCACGGTCGTCACCCGGAACGGCGACTGGGCCAAGCCGGTCGAGGCGATCGACCGCGCCGGCCCGGGGGACGTGATCGTCATCGACGCGGGCGGAGGTCCGACCGCGGTCTGGGGAGAGCTCGCGAGCTGGAGCGCACACGGGCGCAAGGTCGCCGGGGTGGTCATCGACGGGGCGATCCGCGACCTCGACGCGATTCTGGACCTCGGATTGCCCGCGTTCAGCCGTTCGGTGAGCTCCGACGCCGGCGAGCCCAAGGGGCACGGTGAGATCGGTATCGAGGTCGTCGTCGGAGGGCAGCGGGTGCGTCCCGGGGACTGGATCGTGGGCGACACGAGCGGGCTCGTCGTCGTTCCGCGCGAGAGGGCCGCCGAGGTGGCGAACCGAGCGCTGGACGTACTCGAGCACGAGAACCGCGTTCGGGAAGAGATCCAGCGCGGGTCCACGCTCAGCGCGGTGCAGAAGCTCGAGCGCTGGGAACGGGTCGGCTGACGGCCGGCGCGAACTTCCGCGAGCCGGTCAGGATCCTGCAGGCCCGTGGCCTTCGGCGATCGCTTCGAGGACGTTCGCCCGAACGGAGAGCGCCTCGCGGTACGATTTCCACACACGGGCCTGGTGCCGGTTGGGACCGCTCCAGGGCAGGCTCCACGGAAACGGGTACTGTACGTCCCAGAGGAGGAGGCGCTCGGGCTCGGCCATAGGCAGCGTGAGGCGGTCCCGGCCCGCGAGGGCACCGGAAAGACGGCTCAGAGTAAGCTGCCCCCGGTCCACCGCGCGCAACGCCGCCACGATCTTTCGGACCATTCCCCAAACGAACGAGGGTGCGCGCACCTCGACCAGCAGTAGGTCCCCGTGGGGTTCGACCCGAACGGATTCCACGGTTCGCAACACCGGTGCACTGTAAGTGAGTCCGCGACCGAGCGAGCGAACATCGAGGGTCCCCGCGAAGAGACGGGCCGCGGTCTGCCATTGACCGAGGTCGTGGTCCCCCGCGGGCTCGAAGTATCGATACACTCTTCGAGCGGCCGCACGGACCCGGAACCCCTCTGGGAGGGGAGCCGCCGCCGTGAAGAAGATCTC
Source organism: Thermoplasmata archaeon (assembly GCA_050011075.1). Classification (GTDB taxonomy): domain Archaea; phylum Thermoplasmatota; class Thermoplasmata; order Lutacidiplasmatales; family UBA184; genus Lutacidiplasma. The sequence goes on along the minus strand of JBEKJT010000010.1, from coordinate 1,390 downwards.
CGGAGAGATCCCGTTGAGCGCGCGCAGGAGGATCGGACCGGGTCGGTCGGTCGATACAGCGAGGGCATTCCCCACAGCGCTCACCCCCCGGTCCGTGCGGCTGGCCACTTCGAGCTCGGCTCGGGCCGCCGTGGGGACGATCCGAGGTCGGACGAGACCCCGGAGGATCTCCCCTTCCACCGTGCGCAACCCGGGCTGGCGGGCCCATCCGGCGAAGGCGAGCCCATCGTATCCGAACCGCACGAGCCAGCGCGTCGTAGGGAGGCCGAACGGCCGCGCGACTAAGGCCTTCGCCTCGTTCCCGGCTATCGCGGAACAGATTGCGACTCTTTGTCAAATATATACCTATTGTCACCTATACACTCTACATTGATTTTCTATATATCACCTCCAACGGTGCTCCGGCCGATGACCATCGCGCTTCGGCAGGGCAGCCCACCCCCGGCAGCCCGGCTCTTAGGAACCTTCGACAGGGAGGAATCTCGCGCTGCTCGAGACTCCCGATCGGTTCGCTCTGCTCCAACTCTCGGTCGTTCCTTCGGAACCCCCCGTTCGGGGGGCTTCGCGAGGGAACGACCCTGAACCGAACAGAACGAGAAAACAGGAGAAGGAAAGAAATGGACAACAGTAGCGGGAACAGCCCAAACACGCCGAACGAGACCATTACCCGCCGCAAGGGAGCGGGCCGGACCGGGATCTACGTCGCGGTAGCGGTCGTGGTGGTCGTGATCATCATCCTAGGAGCGGGCTACGCTGCGGGATGGTTCAAGACCTCGACCAGTTCCACCACGACGTCAAAGGGGTGCACCCTTCCGACTCCGACCTCCCTGAACGGCGCCGGGTCTACGTTGGTCGCGCCTCTGATGATCGCCTGGTCCCAGGTCTACACGGCGAGCACCGTAAGCTACGGTTCGGTTGGCAGCGGTGCCGGTATCACCGACATCACGACGAAGACGGTCGATTTCGGTGCGTCGGACGCCCCCCTGAACCCGACGCAGCGAGCCGCCATCCCGTCGCCGGGCGTCGTCACCATCCCGGAGTCTGCCGGAGCCGCCGTACCGATCTACAACCTGCCCACGGTCAGCACGACGCTGAAGTTCACGGGCCAGGTCCTCGCGGCGATCTACATGCAGGACATCACGAACTGGAACGACACCGCGATCCAGGCGCTCAACCCCGGCGTCACTCTGCCGAACGTGGCCATCATCGTCGTCCACCGGTCGGACGGGAGCGGCACGACCTTCGTCTGGTCGAGCTTCCTTTCCGCCTCGAACGCGACCTGGAAGACCACCTACGGTTTCGGCACCACGATCAACTGGCCGTCCTCGGAGGTTGGCGCCAAAGGGAACTCGGGCGTCACCACGACGGTCAAGAGCACTCAGGATGCCCT
>JBEKJT010000009.1:0-26683 GCA_050011075.1 Thermoplasmata archaeon | reverse complement strand
TGACCCAGTGGATGACGTTCTGCAGAACGAGCCGGTGGCCGACCTCGCGCGCCACGTCCCACGGGAGCCAGGGGTCCTTCGGCGTTCCCGCGAGATTCAGGAAGAACGAACCGTTCGGGGCGAGGACCGCTGCGACCGCGTCCCCCATCCGGCCCGTCCACGCGAGGTACTCTGCCCGCGGGCGATTGTCCTGGTAGCTCGAGTATCTCGCCCCGATGTTGTACGGCGGGCTCGTCACGACGACGTCCGCGCGCCCGGGTCCGACCCGCCGCGGGAGTCCGGCGATCGCGTCCTCGGGCCAGAGGATCGCCGTGCGGCCGTGGCCAAGGGGGATCCGGGTCGGTCGGGAACGGGCCGCCATCCGACCGGGCGAGACGCCCGGAGGGAAAGACCTAACGCGCGGCCGGGGCCGTCGCGGGGGCCGCCTTCATGCGGGCGAGCTCCGCGCGGGCCTCGCTGAGAGCCCGTGCCGGCTCCTTGTAGTAGAAGGCGACCATCTGGCCGACGTCGCGGTGGGTGAACGGCCGCTGCCGGGTCGCCTGCTTGTCCTTCGCCATCATGTACTCGAGCATCTCGACGCGGTTGCGCACCTCCCGCTCCATCTCCTTCATCGTGAGGTTCTTCATCAGCGCGACCTTCTCGTAGACGTACGAGTGGCCCGAGTAGAGGAACGTGTCGTCGGACGGGTTCCAGGAGTAGACCGAATTCGTGATCAGCTCGTTGGTCTCGGGGTCGAGCCCGACGATCTCGGTCAGCGACTGGACGCGTCGCGTCATCTTCGTCCCGACCTTCACTTGGCGCTGGAGCAGGACCAGGTTGAGCGCCGAGACGAGCGACCGGGGGAGGGTGATCGGAGGGTTCTCCATCCGGTGGACCATCGCACTCACGCTTTCCGCGTGGAACGTGGTGTAGCAGGTCTTCCCGGTCGCCATCGCCTGGAACACGATGAACGCCTCGGCCCCACGGACCTCTCCGACCATCAAGTACTGGGGGCGCTGACGGAGCGCGGCGGCGAGCAGGTCGAACATGTCGATCTCGCCCGGGGCCTTGCCGCTGACCACGTTCTTCGCGCCGAAGCCCGCGCGCGTGAGTGACGGGACCCAGTTCTCGTGGGGGAGGTTGAGCTCGCGGGTGTCCTCGATCGAGACGATCTTCATCTGGGGCGGGATGAACAGCAGCGTCGCGTTGAGCGTGGTCGTCTTTCCGCTCGCCGTCCCTCCGCAGACCATCATCGATTGGCCGTTCTCGATGGCGATCCAGAGGTACGCCATCATCTCGGGGCTCATGGTCGAGAACTTCAGGAGGTCGACCGGCGTGAACGGGTTGTCCCGGAACCGCCGGATCGTGAACGAGCTCCCGCGCTTCGTGACGTGGGTACCGAGCGTCGCCTGGAGACGCGAGCCGTCCGGCACGGTCGCATCCAGCATCGGGGTCGCGACCGAGATGTGCTTTCCCGAGCGCTGGGCGATCCAGACGACGAAGTCGTCCAGCTGCTTCGCGTTGGAAAACTTGAGGTTCGAGCGGATCGAGCCGTACTTGCGGTGGTAGATGTAAAGCGGGATGCCGACCCCATCGCACGAGATATCCTCGACCTCGGCGTCGGTCATCGGGACCTCGACGATCCCGTAGCCAATGAAGTCCCGTTCGAGGTAGTAGAGAATCCGCCCCTTCGTTGTGGGACCCGGTGCGAGCTCCCACTGCTGCAGGAGACCGTCGACCATGCGCCGCAGCTCGTGCCGACGCAGCTCGGGCTCGTGCTCGCGCTCGGGCACCGGCTCGAAATCGTCGACGAGGCGCACGCGCAGCCGCTCCGTCAGCTCCCGCTCGATCTTCGAGAGCGGCGGCTCGATGACCTCGTAGAGGTACTCGTTCCGCGTGTTGTGGTATGTGATACGGATGTAGGAAAGCCCGGGCCGGATCGCGGCCAGGTCGAGCTCCTTGAGCCCCGGGTCGGAGAGCGGCGGGACCGGGGTGACCTCCCCTTCGCTGCCCTGGCCCGAGACCCCGAGGCGCGCCAGCTTGACGGGTCGCGGGTCCTCCGAGCCCTTGCGGAGCGCCGCCCCCATGCGCAGCCACGGCGTGAAGGCGCGGCGCCGGCGAGTCTGTCGGGTCGGGATCTCCACCCCTTCGTCGGGGGTCTCGGTTGTGTCGAGCGCTTCTCCTGCCATCGTGGTTCCCTAGCTCACGTTGAGGATCGGGACGACGAACCGCATGATGAGCCATCCGGTGATGAGCATGATCGTCGCGTGCTGGAGGCCCTCCGCGATGCGGCCGTTGAAGAGTACTCCGGCCATGATGCCGTCGCCCACGGCGTGGACGATCACGGCCACCATGAACGCGAGGAAGAGGACGGGGACGAAATTGAACGCGAGCGAGATCGCCCCCGAGGTGCCGAGAGAGGACGACCCGATCCCCTGGCCCGCGGTGATCATCTGCGGCAGGAAGACCGCCGCCATGATGTAGATCGTGACGAGGAAGACGAAGAACGAGATGTAGATGACCGTCACGTAGGTCAGCATCGAGATCTGCCGGGCCTGCTGTGCGAGCTGGCCCTCGCGCGTGTCGTGGGCGACCATCGTGAGCACGTCGGCGACGTTCCCGCCGGCCTCGTTCGCGCGGGTGACGATGGAGACCACCCGCTGGACGAGCGGGGTCGGGACCCGTTCCTCGAACAGGCGCATCGCCGTCGCGACCGGCACGCCCCACTCGAGCTGGCTCGCCATCTTCTTGATCTCGTCCGTGAGGAGGCCGTAGCGGCCGGTGCTCGCCACGATGATCGCGTCCGGGAGCGTCATCCCGAAGCGGCCGGCTTCGGCGACGTCCCGCAGGAAGTCGGGGAGCCGCTCCTCGATCTTCGCGATCCGGTGCAACTTGGCGGTCATCGCGAACCCGTACGGGGCGATCATGCAGAGGAGCCCGATGACGAAAAAGTCGATCGCCGGGTTCGCGCCGGTGCCCTCGCCCGGGCGGATCTCGATGTTCAGCGTGCCGAGGAAGTTCAAGGCCGCGATGACCCAGAACACGGCCGCCACCGCAGAACCGGCGATGAGGAGGATCGTCTCCCGGGGCATCCCCTCTTCCTTCGCCGTGACGGTCGTGCCGAGGGCGCGGACCTTGCGGACGGAGGCGGGGGCGCTCGCGGTCGCCATTCTAGACCATCTCCTGCGCGAGCGAATACATGAAGAAGATGAAGCCGAACTGCGCGAGCGGGATCATCGCGCCGACGATCCCCCAGAGGAGGTCGATCATGAACTGGCCTCCGCCCCCGATGACCGCGAAGATCGCGATGATGATGACCAGGAACAGCGGGAAGGCCACGACGACCGTGACGAACGTCTCCGCGAGGAGCCCCATGGTCTCGACCCGCTGGAGCTGTTCGAGCTTGTTCTCGCGCTCGAACTGCTCGGCCTTGAGCAGGAAGTACGGCTTGAGCTGTCCTCCGCTCGTGGCCGTCGTCACGACGCCCTGCAGGAAGTCCTGGAAGCGCTTCGACGGGCTGCGCTGGGCGCCGTTGCGTATCGCCGTCAGGATGTCGACGCCGAGGAGCTCGGTATCGCGCGTGATCCAGGCCGCCTCCTCGGCGACCTCGCCGTAGATCTTCTGCCGGCCGAGCTCCTTGAAGATCTGGTCGATGTTCACGTCGGCCGAGCTCATCGCCGAGACGAAGCTCATCGCCGAGCTGATCTTACGGTCGATCTTGCGCCCGCGCTCCTTCGCCCTCGAGCCGGGCGTGCTCTGTAGGACGAAGAACGTGCCGACCGGGCCCAGGATCGGCAGGAGGATCCCGATGACGAGCCCGATCAGGACGACGCCCGAGAGCACGAACAGGAGGCCGACCGCGATGCCGGCGGCCACGGTCACGATCGCGACCACGAGGGTCGTCGCGTAGACCGTCGCCATGTACTCGTCCGCGCGCACCCGCATGTGCGCCTTGATCAGGTTCTCATCGAGGGTCGGGTCGGGCGACCGTGCGAGCACCCGGAGTCGGAACATCCGCCACGCCCAGCGCTGGAACGCGGTGAGTCCGGTGTGGGTCGGGTGCTCCCCCCGTTTCAGGCGGACCGAGCGCGCTTGGCCGGCGGTCGTGGGCGAGGGCGTCCGTTCGATGGTCACCGTCGACGTTGCGGGCATCGTCGTTAGGCCCCCGTCCGGCGGTTCCCGGCTTGGATGCGGTTCATCACTTCGGTCGGGTCCTTGTAGTACTGGGCGATCGTTCGCCAGAGCTGGCGATAGTCGGTGATCTTGTTCTCGACCAGGTAGCGGATCACCGAGGTCCGGCGCTGGAACTCCGCGTCCATCTCGTCGGGTCCGTAGTTCTTCAGGTCCATGATCTTGTCAAAAAGGAACGAGTGGCCCTTGAACACGAACTTGTCGGACGCCGGGTCCCATTCGTAGACCGTGTTCGTGATCAGCTCGTTCGTCTCGGGCTCGAACCCGACGATCTCGAGGACCTGCTTCAGCCGGCGCACGACCCCCTTCTCGGTCCGGGCCTGGATCTGGATGATGACGTTGTTGAGCGCGGAAAGCAGGATCCGCGGCGTGTTGATCGGCGGGTTCTCGAGTCGGTTGACCATCGACTTCACGCTATCGGCGTGCATGGTCGAGTAGGTCGTGTGGCCCGTCGCCATGGCCTGGAACATCGTGTACGTCTCCCGGCCGCGGACCTCCCCGACGATGATGTAGTTCGGCCGCTGGCGCAGGGCGGCGCGGACGAGGTCGAACATGTCGACCTCCCCCGCAGCCTTTCCGTCCGGGCCTCGGTCCCCGGTGCCGCTGCGCGTCGCACCCGGGATCCAATTCTCGTGCGGCAGGTTCACCTCGCGGGTGTCCTCGATCGAGACGACTTTCGCGGTGGGGGGAATGAAGAGTGCGATCGCGTTGAGGGTGCTCGTCTTTCCCGCGGCGGGCCCGCCGCAGACGATCACCGACTCGCCCTGCTCGGCCGCGAGCCAGAAGTAGGCGACCATCTCCTCGCTGGCCGTTCCCATCATCACGAGGTCGACGGGGGTGAACGGGCGCTCCTTGAACCGTCGGATCGTGAAGCTCGCCCCTCGGGTCGTGATCTCGCGGGAGTACGTCGCCTGGACCCGGTGGCCCTCGGGGGTCGTCCCGTCGAGGATGGGGGAGGAGACGCTGACCGCTTTCGAGCAGCGCTGCCCGAGCATGACGATGAACGAGTTCAGCGAGTCCTCGTCCTCGAAGACGACGTTCGTCTTCACCGACTCGAACTTCCCGTGGAAGATGAACAGGGGCACTCCCACGCCGTCGCAGGAGATGTCCTCGACATCGGGGTCGAAGATCAGCGCGTCGATGGGACCGTACCCGACGAAGTCTCGCAGCACGTAGTAGATGATCCGCTCCATCGAAAGCGGGCCGAGCGCGATCCCGCGGCTGCGGAAGTACTCCTCGGCCTCGCCGCGCAGGTACGCCCGCTTGTCGGGCGTAGAGAGGTCACCCACGTCGCTCCCGAGGATCCGGGTCAAGGTCACCTTCAGGTGCTCGACCAGCTGCTTCTCGTGGGCGGTCAGCTGGGGTTCGATGACCTCGTAGAGGTACTCCTTCGTGCGGTCGTTGTAACTGATCCGGGAGTAGGAGTAGGGCGGGTTGACCGCCCGGACCTCGAGCTCTTTCATCGAGGGCTCGGAGAGCGGCGGCATCGCCGTGATGAACGTCCCGGGAACGTCCGTGGGCGTTTCGAGCCAGGGGGAGGGCTCGAGCGGGGAGGTCTCGGTGCCGGGCGCACGAGCCCGGGGAACCTTCACGCGGACGGGGCCCGTCGCCATCGCGCTAGGTCCCTCCGATGCCGACCGCCACTTGGACGCCGGCGTAGAACACCGTGGCGTAGTCGACGTTGGTGATCTTCAGGGAAAGCACGGTCGTCTGGCCGCTCGTGATGGTGCAGGTCGAAGCGGCGACCGGTATCGTCTGCGTGTTGTGGGTGGCCGGATTCGTCCAGTTGTAATAGGTGGCCGGATACGACAACCCCGCCGCGGAGTAGGGAACCCCGCTCACGTTCATCGAGGCCATGAGCTGACGCTGCCAGGCGCACGGGTACTGCGTTCCGATCTCGAACGTGACGTTGAGCAACGAGCGAGCTCCGTTGAGGGGGGCTCCGTTCGAGGTGACCGCCTGGGTGTAGCGGAGGTGGCTGAACACCTGCTCCGACCCCTGGCCGATCACCGTCGAGGCGTTGCCGTACATCTGCAGGAAGCTCGTCGTGACGGTCGTGTTGCCCCCGACCGTGGTGACGTTGAGAGGCGGAGGCAGCACGACGATCTGTTGCTGGCCCCCTTGGCTCTGGATCAGGGCATCGTCCTCGAAGTAGAACGTCTGGGCGCTGAAGTACCGGTTCGGAAGGACCATCTCGAGGACTCCGCTCGGCACGTGCTGGGAATAGTAGTTCGGAGAGGCCAGGCTCGCGCCCGGGCCGTAGTTGAAGGTGATGTTCTCGAAGACACAGTAGCCAGGCGTGGTCGGCTGCCCGATGTAGAGGTTGTTGGGCGGGCTCGGGGTCCCGCCCTTCACATAGAATCCACCCGGACAGGTCGTCGGGAGGAACGCGAGCGTCCCTTCGGTCGGCTGGGCGAGGAGGGGGACGCCCTGCGAGCTGATCGTGAAGGCGGTGCCGATCGATTGCGGCCCGCCCAGGATGTACTGGGAGTCCGCGGCTTCCTTGAAGTCCGCGAAGGAGGTCGCCGCCTGGCTCGTGAACTGGGACTCGTTGTCCGTCATCCAGAGGGGAACGTACTCCGTGAGGAAGATTCCGAACAGCGCGAAGAAGACCAGGAGGGCCAGCAGGGTTCCAATGACCGCGACGACGCCTCGGGGGCTCCGCCGCAGCCGACGGGCCCGGCGATAGCGGCGGCCCGCGCTCGAGATGTTCGTTCCCCCCATCAGATGGACCGGCACAGGGTCCGCGACCCCGTGCACCGAGAATTAGGCCCGATTCGGGTATAAATATGTGCGCGGCCAAAATCTCGCTCGACGGTCCGAGCCGCCGCTTCTTTAGGCGGGCGGCCCATCGGGACGCTAGTCATGTCGCTTCGAGAGATCCTCCTGACGCTACCCAACCGACCCGGAACGTTGGCCGGGGTCGCCCGGATCCTAGCCCGGGAACGGATCAATCTGGCGGCGATCAGCGTGGACTCGGCGGCCGGCAAGGGTCGCGTCCGCCTGATCGTCAGTGACCCGGACCGGGCGACCGGACTCCTCTCGGAGGCCGGGTACGCGGTCGAGGTCCGTGAGATGCTCGCAGTCCGGCTCGAGGATCGGGCCGGGAGCTTCCTCCGGGTGCTGGACGCGCTCGCCCGGGCGAAAGTGAACCTCCAGAGTGTCGCGATCCTGGTCGCGCGAGAAGGGAATCTGCCGCTCGTCGCGCTCTCGGCGACCGACCTCGCCAAGGCCCGCAAGGTCCTCCAGAAAACCGGCTTCGCGAGTCGCGCGTCCGAAGGAGTCGCTTCGAACGAGGAATTGCTGGCGGTCGCCCCGTCGATCCCCTTCGAATCGGTCGGCCTTCACCGGTAGCGGAACTTGGGCCTGCGGCCGCACAAAGCGTAAGAGCCCCCCGTACTCCGGGTTCGTTCGCGCGGTTGTGGTCTAGCGGTTAGGACGGTAGCTTCCCAAGCTACCTACTCGGGTTCGAATCCCGACAACCGCATCCGAGGGAAGCTGCGGTCGGGTCCGTCCGCGCCGGGGACGAACGGAGCTCACGGCGCGAGGGAGCCCGCGGGCCCGTGCTCAGGTCCCGGCTGCCTGACTCGAACAGGCGACCTGAGGATCTCCACGGGGGCCGCCGGAGGTCCGGCAGTCTCGCCTACAGTCCCCCGCTCTACCACTGAGCTAAGCCGGGACGACCGTCGGACCGGGGGACGGCCTATAAACTCTGCGTTTCCGTGCGAGAACAACCCTCCCGATGCGTCTCCTCGAACATCGACGGCACAGTCGGCGCGACCCGCTCGGGGTCCACCTCTCGCCGGCCGGCGTGACGCTGGCCCGTCGGGTCGCCGCGACGATGGGTCGCTTCGACCGGGTCGTAGCGTCCCCCAAGCCGAGGGCGGTGGAGACCGCCGTCGCGATGGGCTTCACGGTGGACCGGGAAGTCGAAGATCTCGGGAGAGTGCCCGACGAGGTCGAGGCGCGGGTGGAGGAGAGGCGGCCCCGCTCGTTCGCCGACTACGCCGAACTGGTTCGACGAAGTGACGTCGTCGCGAAGTTCGCGCGCACGCAGGCAGCGTTGTGGGAAGCGGAACTCGCGCGGGTCCCCGATGGGGGTCGGCTGCTCCCGATCTCGCACGGAAACGTGATCGAGATCGGAACGGTGTCCGCCGTGCCGGAGTGGGTCAACCCGTGGGGGCCGTCGTTGGGTTATCTCGAAGGAGTCCGGCTCGTACGGGAAGGCAACCGGTGGACCCACGGCGATGTCGTTCGGGTCGAACCGTAGTAGTTCAACCCGCCGCCGCCCGCACCCGGAGCGCGACCTCGTCGGTCGAGCCGGTCGCATCGACGGTTCGCAAGAGTCCCTGCCGACGATAGTGCTCGAGCAGGGGAGCGGTCTGGTCGGCGTAGACCTGGAACCGGGTCTTCACCACTTCGGGTCGGTCGTCCGGCCGCTGGACGAGCTCGGTGCCGTCCCGGTCACAACGGCCCGCGAGCTTCGGCGCCTCCGACGTAAGGTTGTAGACCGACTGGCACTTCGGGCAGGTGCGTCGGTTCGAGAGGCGTCGGACGAGCTCCTCGAGATCGATCTCGAATGAAAGTACGGCGTCGAGCGGGGTCATGCGCTCGAGCGTTCCAGCCTGCGCCAGATTCCGGGGGAAGCCGTCGAGAATGAAGCCATCCTTCGCGTCGGGGCGCGAGAGTCGATCCCCGAGGATCTTGAGGACCAGCTCGTCGGGCACGAGTTGCCCCGCACGCATGTAGCCCTCGGCCTCGAGACCGAGCGGGGTCCGAGCGGCCACCGCACCGCGCAGAAGGTCCCCCGTCGCGAGATGGGGGATCCCGAGTTCGCGGGCGAGCCGGACCGCCTGAGTCCCCTTGCCCGCCCCGGGCGGACCGAGGAAAACGACGCGATGCATGCCGGACCGACCTCAGTACGGATATTTGGGGTTCGCGGAGCGCGGAACGTTCTCACGCGCCGACACGGCTACCTCGGAACGGACGGCCTACGAGCGCAGCCTCGAGGTTCGCGAGGTCGCGTCCGTTCACGACGAGGAGCGGGATCTTGGCCCGGGAGAGCATCGCCGCCCCGAGTCGGTCGAAGAAGAAATTCTGGCCGGCCTCGGTCGAGGTGCCGGCGTGCACCATCTCGGTGAACCGGGCCCAGGTCATCGACTCGACCCGTCGCGCCTCCGGGTGCTGGTTCGGGTCCCGGTCGTAGATCCCGTCCACGTTGGTCGCGTTCACGAACCGCGCCGCGCGTATCCGGGCGGCGATGAGCGCCGCGACCCCGTCCGTCGTGTGGCCGGGTTCGGTCCCCCCGAGGACCACGGGCGAGGCGTGGCGGAGCTCGTGAACGGCGTCGGCCACGGTCGTCGGGGGCCGGGCCGGACAGGGCGGGCCGATCCGGGCCGCGAGGAGGCGCGCATGCAAGCGGGTGACCTCGATCCCGATCTCGTCCAGCTCGACCTCGGTGAGCTCGAGGGCCCGGCCGAGATGGATGTACGCGCGCGCGGTCCGGCCGCCCCCCGTCGTGACGACCAGCGGGAACTTCTTCCCCATCCGAGAGAGGAGGTCGGCGAGCGCGGCGAGGTACGGACGATCGCCCGTCCCGGTGAGGAACACCGAGCCTCCCAGGGAGAGCACCACCGGACCGGTCGGGGCACGAGAGCGAGCGGGCATGCGAATCCCGTGACGTTCGGAGCGACATATGAGTGTCGGCGACCTCCCGGTGGATTGAAGAGGCGCAAACCCTCGGGGGTGGCGTGCCCGAGGACCTCGGACGAGCGAAGGCAGCGGCGGCCCGCTACGCCGTCGAGCGATATATCCGACCCGACCGGTCCATCGCCCTCGGCACCGGTTCGACCGCGGCGGAGGCGGTGCGGGCCCTCGCTCGACAGTTCCCTCAGGCCTCGTTGGACTGCGTCGCGAGCTCCCGCGCCACCGAGGACCTGGCACGCTCGCTGGGGGTCCCGGTACGTCCGCTGCGGAGCGGCGACCGATTCCACGTGATGCTGGACGGCGCCGACGAGGTCTCCCCCGACCTCGACCTCACCAAGGGCGGCGGAGGGGCGCTCTTCCGGGAGAAACTGCTCGCCCGCCTCTCCGACGACCTCGTCATCCTCGTCGACCCGACCAAGCTGGTCCGCGCCCTCGGGGAGCGCCACCCGATCCCGATCGAGGTCGTCCCGTACGCCCGCCCGGTCGTGGAACACGCGGTCGCGGGGCGCGGGTACCGCTCCCACCTTCGGACCGCGCCCGGCGGGGAGCCGTTCCGGACGGACAACGGCAACGAGATCCTCGACCTCACGCCGGCGCACCCGATCGCGGACCCCTCCCGCGAAGAACGGGCGCTCCGGGAAGTGACCGGCGTGGTGGAGACCGGGCTGTTCGTGGGGCTCGCCCGGCGGGTCGTGATCGGGTATCCGGATGGCCGGGTCGAGGAACGTCTCCGGCCCCCGAGCCCTCACGCCTGAGCAAAAACGGGGGGCGTCGGCGTTATCCGCCCCGGACGATGCTATGCGAAGACCACCGCGGCGCGCGGTGAGGAACCATGCAGGGGAAGCACATACGGACCCGTCTCGACGACTCGGTCGGCTACATTGAGATCGCGAAGCCCAAGGCGAACACCTACGACCTCGAGATGATGCGCGAGCTCGACCAGGCCGTCGAGGAGTTCCGTTTCGACGACTCGGCGAAGGTGATCGTGCTCACGAGCACGGTGCCCGGTTTCTTCAGCGCCGGGGCCGACATCGAGATGCTCAAGCAGAGCCAGCCGGACTTCAAGGCGATGTTCTGCCTGCACTGCCAGGAGACCCTCAACAAGTTCGCGCAAACCCCGAAGGTCGTGATCGCCGCGATCAACGGCCACTGCGTGGGCGGCGGGCTCGAGATCGCTCTCGCCTGCGACCTCCGGATGATGGCGAAGGACTCCGGCAAGGTCGGCCTTCCCGAGGTAACCCTCGGCGTGCTCCCGGGGACCGGCGGCACCCAACGCCTCCCCCGTCTGATCGGGACCTCCCGAGCCCTCGACATGATGATCACCGGCAAGCTCCTCTCCCCCGAGGAGGCCCTCGCGATCGGCCTCGTCAACCACGTTTATCCCAAGGAGTCGTTCGCGAAGGACGTCCAGGCGTACGCCGCCCAGTTGGCCCACGGGCCCTCGCGCGCGGTGAGCCTGATCAAGCGGTCGGTCGTCGAAGGGATCGAGATGCCGCTCATCGCCGGCCTTGCGCTCGAGCGGGAGCTACAGAACCGATTGTTCATCACTGAGGACGCGAAGGAGGGCCTCGCCTCCTTCGTCGAGAAGCGAAAGCCCATCTTTAAGGGACGGTAACCCATAGATGCGTCCGGGAGCGACGATGACCGACCCGACCCCGAACTCTCCGAGCGGCAAGAGCCTCAAGGAAGGGGGGACCGTCGAGCCCGTCCGGGAGATCCTCTGGGGGTCGTCAGCGGGCGTGCGCAAGTACGAGACCGCCGAGGAGCTGCCGGGGGACATGCGGAAGCTCGTCGTGAAACTGATGGTCGTCCAGGCGGACACCGAGTTCGCCTCGATCCAGCAGCACCGGCCGTGGCTCGACCGCGCGCCGACGCTCGAGGACCGATGGATCGAGTCCCGGATCGTCGCCGACGAGGCCCGCCACGGACTTCAGGCGTGTCGGATCCTCCGGGACTTCGGGGAAGAGGGCCAGCGTTACATCGACGAGCTCCTCACGAAGCGCGAGGGCGAGCACAAGCTCGACGCGTTCAACATGAAGTTCGACCGGTGGAGCGACGTCGGCGCGTTCACGTGCCTCATCGACCGCGTGGGGGTCTACCAGCTACGCGCGTTCCAGGAGTGCTCCTACGGGCCGCTCGCCCGGGCGATGCCGCTCATGCTGAGCGAGGAGCAGCTGCACCTGAACTTTGGCGCGAGCGTCCTGCGACGGATGGTCCAGGATGGGTCGAAGTACTACGGCTCCAAGGAGGAGGCCCAGAGCGCGGTGGAGAAGTGGTACCCCCGCGCCCTCGACATGTTCGGGCACTCGAACTCGGACACGAGCCGACGCGCGATCGAATACGGCCTCAAGCGCTGGACGAACGACGAGGCCCGGGCGCGGTACATCCAGGAGCTCTCGGGGCTTCTCGCGTCGATCGGCCTCTCGCTTCCATCGCCCGATATCGATCGGCGGGTGCTCTAGCGGGCGCCGTTCGGCCGAGCCCGCCCGCCGCGGACCTCGCGGCGAACCTGGGTCACTCGGTGACCGCCGGGACCGGGTCGGACCGCGAGCGTCCGCTCGACCCCCGGCAGGCGCGCGAGTCGCGCACGCACCCGGCCAAGGTTTCGGTCGAGCGTGAAGACGTGCACGTGGGCCCCCGCGTCGTGGGTGTAGGCGGCGATCGGTCGGCCGGCCTCGCGGTTCAGTCCCCGGACCTCGGCAAGGATCGCGCGCGAGGTCGAGGTCAGGTAGTCGAGCGGGGGCCGGGTCGTCTCGCAGACCTCGCGGAAGCTGTCGCACTCTTCCATCACGAGCGGGAACAACCGGTCCGGGTCGCGGGCGCCGATCGCACGCCGGACCTGCCGTAGGCGCGCCGGCAGCTCCGCCTGTCGTCGGGCGTACCCGGGGCTCGTACGGACCGTTTGGTGCATCGCATCCGCCGAACGGACCGACTTCACCGGCGCCCCCTCGACTAACACGACGAGATCGACCAGCGCGGGCCAGTGGCTCGGCCCGAAGAGCGGGCGAGCATAGCAGTCCGACCCGTCCGGTCGGGTCCCGGCACGCCACTCCACGAACCCTCCAAAGACCGACCGGGCCGCGCTTCCCGACCCCAACCGGGCGAGCCGGGAGAGCGCGCGGTCCGACAGTCGAAGTCCCGCGGCCGCGCTGGCGGCGCCCGCGAGCGCCGCGAACCCGCTCGCGCTCGAAGCGAGGCCGCTCGCCGTAGGGAAGTTGTTGGCCGAGCGGACCTCCGCGTGCCACGCAAGGCCGGCCCGGTCACGCACCCGGTCGAGGAAACGGACGACGTCGTCCCGGGGACCGGGGGTCGCTTCGACGCCGTTGAGCACGACGCGGTCGACCGTGAGGTCACGGGTGAAGCGGACGGTCGTTCGGGACCGGAAGCGGTCGAGCGTGACCGAGACCGAGGAGTTGTACGGGAGCGTGCGATCGTCATCGCGCACCCCCCAGTACTTCACTAGGGCGATGTTCGGAGCGGCTTCGTACGTCGCTTCCATCGCCACCGGCCGACTCCTCCGGACTGCGTCGGGACGAGGTCGCGCAGTACTTATCCGCGACGACCGCTCCGGACCGGCGTGCCGCGCAGGAAACCCGAGCCCGAGCCGCGCCCTGTGCGTCCGCTCCCCGACCTGCTCGCGGCGGCCCGTCGCGGCGGGTTCCATGCCGAGGTCGGCTTCCACATCGACGCGGCCCGCAGCCGTCACGGGGTGGTGACGGTCGCCGGGAAGGTCGAGCAGCGCCACCTGAACATCAACAAGGTCGTCCACGGCGGGGTCTACGCGACGATCCTCGACACGGCGATGGGCGCGTCGGTGGTTTCGCTCCTGGCGGACGGGGAGACGACCGCGACGACCAGCCTCTACGTCGAGTTCCTGCGCGCGGCTCGCAAGGGGGACATGTTGACCGCCCGCGGCGAGGTGCTGCGCCGAGGCAAGCACATCGCGTTCGCGGAAGGGAACCTGTACGATGCCGCCGGTCGGCGTCTGAGCCAGGCCCGCGGCACCTGGTACATATGGTCCAGCGACGCCGTCACCTCGCCACCGCCGGCGGCCAAGCCCCGGCGCCCTCGCAACGCCTAACGCGGCCAGCGGTCGCGCACGCGCTCGAAGAGTCCGAGCCGCTCGAGCCCATTCGCGAGCCCCCGGGTCCCCTCGGGGAAGGCGTGGTCGCGGAAGTACCGACGCGTCGCCTCGGGACGCTCGAGACCGACCCACTGGACCACCTCCTCGAGGAGCTGCATCAGGAAACCCGACCCGCGCAGGTCCTCCGCGATCTGGGGGAGGTTCGCCTCGAGCCACGGTCCGACGAGCGGACGCCCGGCTGGGTTGATCGCCGCGTGACGGACGACGGTGACGAGGTGGCCCCGTTGGATCTCGCCCGAGAGGACCCGGTCGAGCGTTCGCGTGACGAGCGACGGCGTCCCGCTCCAGGCGAGCGCCCGTTCGAACCGCAGCCGGTCAACCTCGGCCTTCGCCCGCTCCCGGGCCCGGTCGATCTCGCGGTATCCGATCTCTCCCTCGCTCCGCGCCCGGGCGATCGCCGCCGCGGCCCGGAGGTCGGTGTCGAGCCGATCCCACGCGACGAACCGTTCCGAGAGTTCCTGTGCGAACGTCGGGTCCACGCGCACTCGTAGGAACGTGAGCGCCTCTCGGAGGACGCCGGCGTCTGGGCCCTCGTCGGGGCGCCGTTCGAGGCCCAGACGGTCGGTCTGGTCGGCGAGGTAGCGGCGGATGAGCTCCTGTACCGGGGCGACCGACGGGAAGGCCTGCGCCCAGCTTCCGAGCGAACCGACCACCTCCTCGACGGCGAGCCGCTCCGGGGGGCCCACGGAGGCGAGGAGCGCCCGCGAGTAGGTCGACCAATCGACGTCTCCCGAGACGAGGAACGCGGCCAGATCGTTCAGGACGGTCCAGCGGTCCGCGGCAGGGCGGGAGGCGAGGGTCCCGAGCAGGCGGTCGAAGAGCACGGGGTCGTACCATACCCGGTAGAATCCGAACGCCCCCGGGTTCAGGTGCACCGTCGCCGACTCCGGAACGGGAACGGTCCGCTCCCGAGTGTCGAACACGAGCGACCGTCGCTCCCCGTCCACGTCGATGTCGAGGGGTATCGGCCAGGGGTCCTCGTCCGACATGCCGTGGAAGGAGAATCGCCGCTGGCGCAGCGAAAGGCCACCGGGGACGAGCCGTGCCAGGACCACGGGGAAGCCCGGGCGGTCGACCCAGGGATTCACCACCCGTCGGACCGGCTGCCCCGAGCTCCGCTCGAGCGCCTCCCACAGGTCCTCGGTCCGAGCGTTGCCGTAGGCGAACCGCCCGAGGTAGTCGGTCACGCCGGCCCGGAACCGGTCCTCGCCGAGGTAGTGCTCGAGCATCCGCAGGACGCTCGACCCCTTGCCGTAGCTGATCGCGTCGAAGATCTGGCTGATCTCTTCCGGCCGGGCCACCTCCGCCCGAACCGGGTGGGTCGCGAGCAGAGAGTCACCGTAGCGGGCGCCGATCATGCCCCACGGTCGGAGGATGAAGTCGGCGAGCGGGTTGTACTCCGGGGCGAGCCGCTCGGTGACCTTGGTTTCGAGGAAGGTCGCGAAGCTCTCGTTCAGCCAGATGTCGTTCCACCAGCGCATGGTCACGAGGTTGCCGAACCACTGATGGGCGACCTCGTGCGCGATCGTCTCGAAGACGTCCCGTCGGGCGAAGGAGGCGGAGGTCGCATCGATCAGGAGCCGCATCTCTCGGAAGCTTATCGCGCCCCAGTTCTCCATCGCCCCGAAGCTGTGCTCGGCCACGGCGATCAGGTCGAGCTTCGGAAGGGGGTAGGGGATCCCGTAGTACTCCTCGTAGGCGGCGAGGATGCGCGCCCCGCTTTCGGCAGAGAACTGTCCCTCCGCTCCCCGATGCGGGGCCGTCAAGGTCCGCACCGGGACCCGACCGGATCGGGTTTCCCACCGGTCGAACTGCCCCACGGCGAGGTAGAAGAGATACGTCGCCATCGTGGGGGTCGGCGCGAAGGTCCACGCTCGCACCCCCGGCTCGTCGCACACGGTCTCGGGTAACGTGTTCGATACGACCTCGAGCGAGGGGTGGGTCCTCAGCGTGAGGCAGATCCTCGATTTGTGCCCCGGCCGGTCCACGCACGGGAAGATCCTCCTCGCTCCGGTCGGCTCGCACTGCGACGTGAGCACGTAGCTGTCCCCGTGCGCGCAGCGATAGAGGCCGATCAGGCTCCGTTCGACGACCTGACCGGCGAAATCGACCGAGATCGTCGAGGGTCCGGGAGACCCGAGCTCGATCCGAAGGCGCTGCTCGCCGAGGTCGAGGCGAAATGGGGCCGGTTCTTGGTCCCGACGCACGGCCCGGATGGTCAGGCCGTCCGAATCGAGGTCAACGGTGCCGGTTCCCGGCGGGAGTTCGAACTCGACCGAGCCCGTCCAGCTTCGTCCTTCGAAGTCGACGTCCACTCGCAACCGGTATTCGGGAATGGCCGGCGCGTTCGACTCCACCAATCACACCGCCTGGCCGAGGGGTGACGCTCGCCGTCGGCCCAGCGAGCGAGGCGGGGTTCGAGATGAGGGTTTCCGCACGGAGGCTCGGTCCGGGGCGGGGCACCCGCGAGCGAACCAACGTTAAATATCGGGGGCCCGTCGGCCCCGTTGGCTGACGGCCAAAGCGGCGGGGAAACACCCGGTCCCATTCCGAACCCGGCAGTTAAGCCCGCTGGCGTTCCGCGCGGTACTGAAGTGCGCGAGCCTACGGGAAACGCGGAAAGCTGTCAGCCTCCCTTTCTGCCGAGGTGAGCGTCGGACCGTCCGGGGGCCTGCGGCCCCGATCCCTCGGGTCCCGTGGTTCGTCCGTTTCACGGGCGTTCCGAAGGCGTAGCGTCGGTCGGAACCGTGGCCCGGGTGCGTCGACCGATCTGGGTCACGAGCGTCAGCCCGACGAGCACGAGAGCGAATCCTCCTAATTCCCACCACTCAAAGGGCTCGCCGAAGAGCAACGTCCCGATCGTGAGCGCGGCCGCCGGGTTGACGTACGCGACCACGTTGGCCTGTCCCGGCCCCACGTGGTGGTGGAGATAGAAGTACAACGTGTATCCCGCGATCGACGGGAGCAGCACGAGGTACACGATAGAGAGGAGCACGCCGGGGCTCAGCGGGAGGGCCGAGCGGGGTTCGAAGACCGGGATCACCGCGACCAGGAACGCGGTGGCCACCGCGAACTGTATCGAGATCCCCCACAGCGTCTCTCCTTCCGGCCGTCGCACCCGGAGGAGGACCGACCCGATCGCGAAGCTGGCCGAGGCGCCGAGCACTGCGATCGGACCCCAGATGCTGCTCGCGAGCGGCATGCCCGTCGGCGGTGCGACGAGGACGAGGACTCCCGCAAAGCCGGCGAGGAGCCCAACGTATCCCAGGCGATTGAGAGATTCGCTCCGGAGCACCGGCAGCGCGAACACCGTCGTGAGGAGCGGGGTCACCCCGATGAGGATCGCCGCGAGATTCCCCGACGCCATCTGCTCGCCTACGTAGAGCAGAAGCCCGTAAACCCCGACGATCGGAAGGCCCATCACCGCCGACAGGCCCAGCGCCCGGGCGCTTGGACGGGGTAGGCGGGTCGCGAGCGCGATCGCGACGAACCCGAGGGCGCTGAAGGCGTACCGCGCGGCGGCGAACGCGATCGGGGTCGCCCCGATGACGATCCCGTACCGGATGACGGGGTACGCCGACCCCCAGATCATTCCCAACACGAGGAGGAGCAGGAGGTTCCTTCTCCGATCGTCGGTCGACGGCGAGAGCTCGTTCACGCCGCGGGCTTTAGGCTCGACCTGTGGAGGAGTCGGGGAAGCGGTCGTCCCTCCCCTACTTCGATGCTCTTTATCCCCCTAACTCGTCCCGGTGGGCCCGGAGTGCAGCCCGAACGATGGTGGAGCTGTCGACGATCCTCGAAGTGTCGAGCGGAGCGAGCACGATTGCGGTCATCTCGGGCATCCCGTTCATCATCCTGCAGATGCGGCAGAATGCCCGGCTGGTCGGGGCCGCCAAACGACAGTCCGGGCTCGTGGCCCTGCAGAGCCGTTCCGAGGTCATGCTCACCATCGCCGAACACACGACCGACCACGACTTCATCCTTCAGCGGAAGACCGTGAGCGACATCATCGCGAAGCGCAGCGCCGGCGGCTGGGACGGTTTCGTCAACGGAACCGACGGATTCGAGGTCCGGGCCTTCGCGTTGCAGTACGAATCGGCCGCGATCATGGCCAAGCTCGGGCTCATTGACGAGGCCACGGTCCTCGAGACCCTCGGGTTCGTGATCGCCATCGATTGGATCGCGCTCTCCCCCGCGATCGCGGAATTCCAGAAGGTTTGGGTGTCGCTGACCTTCCCGAACTTCCAGCATCTCGCGGCCCGCTTCGAAGAGTACTGGAAGCAGCGCGGAGCCCGCCTGCTGTCCCCCGATAGCCTAATCCTTCCCAACCGGTCCGCGGGCGAATGATCCTGGGTGCCCACATCGGCATCGCCGACGGTCTCGCTCAGGCGGTGCGCACTGGCCGCGGCATCGGATGCGATGCGATCCAGATCTTCGCGAAGAGCCCCCAGATGTGGGCCGGGCCACCGATCCCGGTGACGTCGGCCGAGGAGTTCCGGACCGCGGTGCGAGCGGAAGGCCTTCGGGCCACCGCGATCCATCACGGGTATCTCATCAACCTCGCGAGCCCGAAGCGTCCGATGCTCGAGCGCTCGCGGAAAGCCTTCTTGGACGAGATCCGGCGGGCCGAACTCCTGGAAGTGGACGGCCTGATCTTCCACCCGGGGGCCCATCTCGGCAGCGGGCCCGAGGCCGGACTGAAGGCGATCGCGGAGAGCCTGCGCGGGGCGCTCGAGGCAGTGCCGGACGGGAAGGTCCCGCTCCTGCTCGAGAACGCGGCGGGACAGGGCACGGCGCTGTGCTCGACGTTCGAGGAGCTCGCGACGGTCCTCGCGGAGGTCGGGGGAGGCGCGCGGGTCGGGGTCACGCTCGATACCTGTCACCTGTTCGCGTCGGGAATCGATTTCCGGACCGAGGAGACCTACGGCACGCTGGTCGACCGCGTCGACGGGGTGATCGGGCGCGGGAACGTCCGTGCCTTCCACCTGAACGACGCGAAGGCCGAGCTGGGCTCGCATCTCGACCGGCATGAGAACATCGGTACGGGCCAGATCGGGCTCGGCGGATTCCGTCGGTTCGTCAACGACCCGCGGTGGTCCATGGTCCCGGGCTATCTCGAGACCCCGATCGACGACCACGGGTACGACCGATACGTCCAGGACCTGACCAGCCTGCGCGGTCTAGTCGAGCCTCCGTCGGCGACCGCTCCCGCCCCGTCGGCGTCCCGACGGTCCCCTCGCCGCGCCTCAACTGTAAAATAGACTGCCCTTCCTCCGCGCCGCCACACATGGGAGATGAGGGGTCGGCGGAGCTCGTCACCTCGCTCCAAGCGAGGGCCCGGGAGATCCGCCCGGAGATCATCCGGATGATTTATGCTGCCGGGGGAGGCCATCCCGGAGGGAGCCTGTCGGTCACCGACCTCCTGACGGCGCTCGTCTTCCACGAGATGCGCGGTGACCCGGCCGACTACCGGCGTCCCGACCGTGACCGCCTGGTCCTCTCGAAAGGCCACGCGGCTCCCGCCCTCTACGCAGCCCTCGCGGTCCGCGGCGTCATCCCGCGGGAAGAGCTGCTCACGCTGCGCAAGCTCGGCAGCCGTCTTCAGGGCCACGTCGACCGCAACAAGCTCCCGTACGTCGAAGCCTCGACCGGGTGCCTCGGCCAGGGGATCGGCATGGCGGTCGGCATGGCGCTCGACGCGCGCCTCGCCCGGCGCGCGAACCGGGTGTATGCCATCCTCGGCGACGGCGAGTGCCAGGCCGGGCTGACCTGGGAAGCCCTGATGGCCGGAGGGCACTACCGCCTCTCGAACCTGCTCGTGATCCTCGACCGCAACGGCCTTGAGACCGACGGCTCGACCGAATCCATCATGGGGATCGAGCCGATCGCCGACAAGTTCCGGGCGTTCCGCTGCCACACCCTCGAGATCGATGGGCACGACTTTCCTCAGATCCTCGCGGCGTTCGCCGAGGCCCGCCGGTTCACCGAGGGGCCGACCGCGATCGTCGCCCGCACGGTCAAGGGGAAGGGCGTCTCCTTCATGGAGGGCCAGCACAGCTGGCACGGTAAGGCCCCCTCGAAGGCCGAGGCAGAGAAGGCGCTCGCCGAGCTCGGAGCCCCGGGGGAGGTACCGCCCCGATGAGCGCCCCGCCGAAGACCGAGAGCCTGCGCGACGCCTACGGGAAGACCCTCGTCGAGCTCGGCGAGGCCGACCCAACCCTCGTCGTGCTCGACGCCGACCTTTCCGGGTCGACCCGCACGGTCCTCTTCGGGCAGAAGTTCCCGGACCGGTTCTTCAACGTCGGGGTGATGGAACCGACGATGATGACCATCGCCTCGGGCCTTGCCCTGGGGGGCCGGACCGTCTTCGCGAGCACGTTCGCGGTCTTCGCCGCGGGCCAGGCGTACAATGCGGTTCGTCAGTCGGTCTGTTACAACCACGCCAACGTGAAGATCGTCGCCACCCACGGCGGCCTCCTGGTCGGCGGGGACGGCGGCACGCACCAGATCGTCGAGGACATCGGACTGATGCGCGGCCTGCCGGGGATGACCGTCATCGTCCCCGCCGACGCGCCGACGACCCGGGCCGCGACGCGGGCCGTCGCCGCCCGGGAAGGACCCGCGTACGTTCGCCTGACGCGCGAGAACCTTCCTGTCATCACCGACGGCACGTTCGAAGTTGGGAAGGCCCCCGTGCTCCGGAGCGGCAGCGACCTCACGATCGTCGCGGTCGGCGCCCTCGTAGCCCGGGGTCTCGAGGTCGCCGAGGAGCTCTCGAAGGTCGGTCTCTCGGTCCGCGTCCTCGATTTCGCGTCCGTGAAACCGTTCGACGAACCCGCGCTCCTCACGGCGGCCCGGGAGACCGGGGCCATCCTGGTCCTCGAGGAGCATTCGGTCCTCACGGGGGTCGGGGCGCTCGTGGCGTCGACGACCTCGGAGAACTACCCGGTGCCGGTGCGCCGCATCGGGGTCCCGGACGTCTTCGGAGAGTCGGGAGATCCCTGGGCTCTCCTCGACCGCTACGGCATGTCGAAGGAGCGGATCCGGGACGAGGCGTGGGAGCTCCTCCGGCTTCGGGGGAAGGTTCAGTAGGGCGGGAGCCCTCGGGAGTACGACGATGCAGCTGTTCCTCGATACGGCGAGCGTGACCGAGATCCGAACGATGTGGGAAACGGGGATCCTCGACGGGGTCACCACCAACCCGACCCTCGTAGCGAAGGAGGGGCGGAAGTTCGAGGACGTCCTCCGCGAGGTCTGCGCCCTCGGCGTCCCTTCCGTCTCCGCCGAGGTCGTCGCGACCGACACTGAAGGGATGCTGCGGGAGGGCCGGCACCTGCGGCAGATCCACCCCTCGATCTACGTCAAGGTCCCGATGACGGCGGCGGGTCTGAAGGCGACGAAGATCCTCTCCGGCGAGAAGACCCGGGTCAACATGACGCTCGTCTTCAGCGCGAATCAGGCGCTCCTCGCGGCGAAGGTCGGTGCCGCCTACGTGAGCCCGTTCATCGGCCGCCTCGACGATCAGGGCCAGGTCGGGATGGACCTGATCCGGGACATCGTGCAGATCTACCGGAACTACCGCTTTCCGACGCAGGTCTTGGTGGCGAGCATCCGGCACCCGATCCACGTCCTCGAGGCCGCGAAGATCGGAGCCGACATCGCGACCATGCCCTACGGCGTGATGGAGAAGCTCGGCCAGCACCCACTGACGGACCGAGGTCTCGCCCAGTTCCTGAAGGACTGGGAGAAGGTCCCGAAGGGCTGAGCCGACCCCGCGACCGACGGATTATATCGGACCCACAGGTACTGAGGCTGCTCGTGACGGACGGCTCGCTCGTCGAGAAGTACCTGCGCTTGACCCGGGAAGCGCTCGGTCGGGTCACTCCGGCCGCGCCGACCCGGTCGTACCTGCGCGGGGCGTCGGACGATTTTCTCTCGATGGCACAAGCGTATCTCTCGGACGCAGAGCACTTCTCCCGAGAGGGAGACTCGGAGCGTGCTCTCGCGGCCGCGAGCTACGCGCACGGCTGGCTCGACGCCGGCGTGCGCCTCGGCCTGCTCGACGGAGGCGAGGATGACCAGCGGTTCACCCTCTTCCGTTGACGCTGCGTCGGCCGCCCTCGCGGGCGTCCCCGAGGGGGTGCTCGCCACCATCGAGGCGCATCTGCGCCAGCGCGAGCTGCGGCGCGAGGACCTCTACCAGCGCGCCCGCCGCCTCCGACGGCTCGCCCAGGGAACGATGTCCCGCCTGCACGCAGAAGGCGCCGCGCCCGCCGACCTCGCCGAGATCCGTCGGGCTATGGCGGAGCTCGCCGACTGGCTCCGACGCGAAGGTCGCGGCGACGAGCCGCTCGCGCTCGACGCCTTCCAGGAGGCGGTCGAAGCGGTCCTCCTCGGAGCGATCGTCGCCCGGGAGCCCCTTCCCGGCCCGACCGACCTCGGGGTCGACCCCGAGCCGTATCTCCTGGGGCTCGGGGACGTCGTAGGGGAGGTGCGCCGGCTCACGCTCGACCGGCTCGCCCACGACGACGTCAGCGGGGCGGAAGGAACGCTCGCGCTGATGGAACGGCTGACCCGGGCGCTCCTGCGTTTCGACACGACCCGGGCGATCGTCCAGCTCAAACCGAAGCAGGATACTGCACGCACCCTGCTCGAGCGGACCCGGGGCGAGGTCGTGATGGCCCGATTCCTCGCCCGTGCCCGTCCGCCGAGCGTGCCGGGAGGCGGAGACCGCTGACCGCACCGGCCCGTCGCACGGTCGCCGTCATCGGGGGCTCGGGGATTAGCGGGGTCTTCGAGGGAGGCGCGAAGCAGAGCCATCGGGTATCGACCCCGTGGGGCGCCCCGTCCGGACCGATCGAGGAGGGCGAGGTCGGCGGCCTGCGCGTCCTCTTCCTCCCTCGGCACGGGGTCGGTCACACGATCCCGCCGCACCGCGTGAACTATCGTGCGAACGTCGATGCGCTGCGCTCGCTCGGAGCCGAGGCGATCGTGACCGTGAGCTCGGTGGGCTCGCTCCGGGAGGAACTTTCGCCCGGCACCTTCGTGCTGCCGAGCCAGTTCCTCGACTTCACGAAACAGCGCGCCACGACCTTCTTCGACGGGGGACGGGTCTACCATGTCTCGCTCGCCGACCCGTTCTGCCCCGAGCTCTCCCGCCTCGCCGCCGAAACCGGACGCTCGGTCGGGACGCCGTTCGCGGAGGGGAAGACGTACGTCTGTGTCGAGGGGCCCCGGTTCAGCACGCGCGCCGAATCGGCGTTCTTCCGCTCGTTCGCCGACGTGATCGGCATGACGCTCGTTCCCGAAGTGACGCTCGCGCGGGAGCGGGCGCTCTGCTACGTCTGCCTCGCGATGGTCACCGACTTTGACGTCTGGGCCGACCGGCCGGTCGAAACGAAGGAGATCCTCGAGACGATGCAGCGCAACGTAGAGCGGATGGGCCGGATCCTCACCGGTTTCCTCCCGCGCGTCGCGGTTCCCCCCGCGTGCGCGTGCGCCCGCGCGCTGGACGCGGCGGGGGTCTAGAAGAACCCCATCACAGGGCCGCGCCGCGGCGCACCGTGATCGGGATACGGCCGGCGGCGAACTCCCGCTCGGCGATCTCGACCGGGTCGACCAGGGTAGAGGGGACGTCGATCAGGATCGGTGCGCCGAGGCTGATCTGCAGCGCCCGGGCGCCGAGGATGCGGGCGCGCTCGAAGCGAGTGTATTCGTCGGAGCCGAGGGGCCGAGCCGTCGGACGGTCGCTCACGGTCTCAATCCCACCGGCCGCCGAGCTGGCAGCGGCCATCAAGGGCGGGGCCAGCCGGGACACCGTATTTGACATTTGCCTTCCGCCGACTTCGCTCGCTGGCGTCGAGGTCGGTCCGCGAGGCCCCGGGGCGATGGGACGGCGGTGGGTCGGCCTGCGCGCTCGTCAGCCTCTGGCGCGTAACCGGGATACGCTCAAGTTGCTCGAGGGCTCCGGTTCCCGGACCCAGCCCTTCCGGAACCACGATGGCCCTCACGGTGCGAGAACCAAACTGGCGGGCCTGGCTGGATCGGTGGGACGCCCAGCAGGAGACCTTCAACCCGGACCGGGAGCGTCGCTTCGAGGTGATGTTCGAGGTCCTCGGAGCGAGCCTTCCCCCTCGGTTCACGGCGCTCGACCTGGGCGCAGGTCCCGGTTCGCTGAGCATCCGGTTGCTGCAGCGCTTCCCGTCGGCCCGGTCCGTCGCGGTCGACCACGACCCCGTCACTCGGCGGGTCGGTCAAGGCGCGGTCGGGACCCTCGGAGGTCGGCTCACGTGGGTCGACGCGAAGCTCGGCGCCCCGGATTGGACCGACCACCTTCCGGCGCGACGGTTCCACGCGGCGCTCAGCACGACCGCACTCCACTGGCTCACGCCGACCGACCTGCGCGCGCTCTATCGGGACCTCGGGCGACTCCTCCCGCCCGGTGGGATCTTCCTGAACGGTGACCACCTTCCGTGGGGACCGCGCTCGAAAGGGCTCTCCCGGCTCGCCGAACGGGTTCGCCGCCGGCGTACCCGGGGAGCGACCCGCGGCCCACGCTGGAACGCCTGGCGCGCCTGGTGGAAGGACGCCGAAGCGCTCCCGGAGCTCGCTCCGTATTTCCAGGAACACCGGCGTCGGGCCGCCCGCCATCCCCGCCACGGCGACACTCCCGTCGAGTTCCACGTCGAGGCGCTGCGACGGGCCGGTTTCCACGACGTAGCGGCCGTATGGGGTGGTTTCGAGGATTGGGTCCTGTACGCCCGACGCTGAACGGTCGCCGAGAACGCTCCCGCCGAACGGCGGGGTCGAGGGTCTCCCCATCCGTACGTCCACCCGTAAGACTAACGTGGCCGGACGCTAGCATGGGCCGATGCCGGGGCTACGCCGTCGCTACCTCCGCGAGCTCCTAAGCCGGATATCTCCCTTCTTGCTGGTCTTCGGGTCGGTCTACGTCGGAACGTCGATCCTCTTCTATCTCTTCGAAGCCGGGAAGGTCAGCCTGTTCAACTCGTTCTACTGGGCGATCGTGACGATCTCGACCGTCGGGTACGGCGACATCGTGCCGACCACCACGCTGGCCAAGGTCGACACGATGGCCACGGCATTTATCCAGATCTTCCTTCTGGGTTTCCTGATCACGGTGATCGCGACGACCGTAACGTCGGAACAACAGAAGCGGGCCCTCGGATTGCTCGGGACCGACCTCAAGGGCCACATCGTGGTGCTCGGCTATTCTCCCGTCGGGAAGGCGGCAGTGCGCGAGCTGCTGTCCCAGGACCAGACGGTCGCGGTGGTGACCGAAGCGGCGGAGGAGGTGGGCAACATCCGCGCGCTCGCCCCGGAGAAGGTCCTCTATGTGACCTACGGCCCGGCGGCCGAGCGCGACATTCTCGAACGAGCGAACGTTCCCGCGGCGCACGGCGTGATCGTCTGCACGAGCGACGATGCGACCAACATGATCGCGGCGCTCAACATCCGTGCCATCGCCCCCTCCGTCCGGATCGTGGTGTCGGTCTCCCGACCCGAACTGCGCGACACGCTCCGCACGGCCGGGGTGACGTACGTCGCGAGCCCTTCCGACATGGGCGGTCGGATGTGCGCGAGCGCTGCGTTCGAGCCGGAGGTCGCGGACGCACTCGAGGACCTGAGCGCCGGGGACATCCGCTCGGACTTCCAAGAGTACCTGCTTTCCGAACACACTTCCCTCACGGGATTGGGGTTCGACGCCGCCGCCGTGCAGGTCCGCCGGGAGACCGGGTGCATCGTCGTCGGTTACGCCCGCCGCCAGGCGAACGGCGAGTTCCAGACGTTCGTGGACCCGCCCCCTGAGGCGACCCTGAAGGCCGGCGACGCGGTGCTGCTCGTGGGGACCGTCGACAATACGAAGCGCTTCCGCCACTGGTTCGGGTACGATCAAGGGCGCTGACCCGCCATTCCGTCCGAGCGTTTCAAAAGCCGACTGCATTCTCCGAGGGTCGATGGTCGCCGCTCCCGAGGCCGCTTACTACGCGCTCCTCGAGGTCTTCATCTTCCTCGCGGTGGCCGAGCTCCTCCATTCGTTCGCTCGGAAGGTCGGGGTGCCGACCCTTGTCTCCGACCTCTTGCTCGGGGTATTGCTGAGCAGTTTTGCCCTCGGCGGAATCCTCAACTCGCTGATCGGGGTGCCGATCTTCCTCGTTAACGACTACGTCCTGCTCTTCGCCGACTTCTCGGTGATCCTCCTCCTGTTCGCCGCCGGCCTCGGGGGAGGGTTCGCTGGACTGAGGCGCGCGGGCACGCCGGCCGTCCTCGCGGCGATCGCGGGAGACCTCGTGCCCTTCGCGCTCGCGCTCGTCGTGTTCTCCCGGATCTACCCCCTCAACGTCGCGCTCCTGCTCGCGGTCGCGTGCGCAGCGACGAGCTCGGCGGTCGTGGCGTCCCTCCTGCAGGCCGAGCGGCTCACCGACACCCCGGCGGGGCAGTTCCACATGAACGTCGCGGCGCTGGACGACGTGGTGGCCCTGGTGCTGCTGTCGGTCGCGCTCACGGTCGTCGGAGGTCAGTTTGACGTCCTCGCGGTCACGGGGAACATACTCGAGCTGGCCGTCGGCTGGGTCGTGCTCCTGCTCGCCGCGGTCCTGATCATCCCGCGTCTCCTCCGGGTCCCGCAGCTGCGCGACGCTC
>JBEKJT010000008.1:0-29249 GCA_050011075.1 Thermoplasmata archaeon | reverse complement strand
CGGATCCGGTTCAGTCCTTCGAGAAGGTCGGCTTCGTCCCGGTAAATGCCGACGTACCGGTCCATCGTCTGCTGCATCTCGGTCCGCAGGGTGGAGGGGTCCTCCCCGTCGGTCCGGGCCGACCAGGCGCGGAAGGGAGCGGTCCCAGCCTCGAGGTCGCTCTCGTGCATCACGGGCGCGGGCGCTCCTTCCGCAAAGGCGGCCGCGGCGATCCCCGCCTGCTTGCCGAACACGAGCGTTTCGAGGAGGGAGTTTCCTCCGAGCCGGTTGGCCCCGTGGATGGAGACACAGGCGGCCTCGCCCGCCGCGAAGAGCCCGGGGACGTTCGTCTCCCCCTGGCTGTTCGTCCCGACGCCGCCCATCATGTAGTGCTGGGCCGGGTAGACCGGGATCGGCTGCGTGACCGGGTCGATCCCCGCGAAGTGGCGGCAGTAGTCGCAGATCTCCTGGAGGCGGCTCTCGACCTTCTCCTTGCCGAGGTGCATCAGCTCGAGGTGGACGAAGCCACCGTAGGGGCCGGTGAACCCGCGGCCTTCCTGGACCTCGGTGACGATCGACCGGGAGACGACATCGCGCGAGGCGAGCTCGAGGACGTGGGGGGCGTACTTCGACATGAACCGGTCCCCGGCCGCGTTGCGCAGGTAGCCGCCCTCGCCTCTCGCCCCCTCCGTGATCAGGATCCCCGATTCGAGGAGCGCCGTGGGGTGGAACTGGACGAACTCCATGTCCTTCAGGAATGCCCCGGCGTCGTACGCTGCGGCGACGCCATCGCCAGTGCAGCTGTGGGCGTTGGTCGTGCGTCCGTAGATCCGGCCTGCGGGCCCCGTCGCGATGACCACCGCCTTCGTAGCGACCTCCTCGAACTCGCCGCGACGCCGGTCGAGCGCGACCAGGCCCTGAACGCGCCCATCCCGCACGACGACGTTGGTGACGTCCCACTCCTGGTAGAGCGTGAACCGCTCCGTGCCGAGCCGCTCCCAGAGCCCCTGCAGGAGGGCGAGGCCGGTGCGGTCGGCCGCGTAGATCGTGCGGGGGAACCCCGCACCGCCGAACGCCCGCCGGGCGAGCGACCCATCCGGGGCCCGGCTGAAGATCGTGCCAAAATGCTCCATCTCGACGACCGTCGGGCCGGCCTCCCGACAGAAGAACTCGATCGCGTCCTGGTCGCCGATGTAGTCGGACCCTTTCACCGTGTCGTAGATGTGGGTGTCGACCGAATCCTCGGCCCCGACGGCGGCGTTGATCCCACCTTGGGCCGCCCCCGAGTGAGAGCGCAGTGGATGCAGTTTCGAGATGATCGCCACTTCCCGGCCCGCTTCGACCGCCGCCAGCGCGGCGCGTTGTCCCGCAAGACCGGCCCCCACGACGACGACCTCGTGATGCAGCATGCGAACCGGGCCGGTCACACTCGACCCACCTTTAAGAGATTCCGCGGCGACTCCCGGACTCGGAAGGCCGTCGGCCTTCCCTGAAGCGGGGACACGAGATGCGTTCGGGTTCCTCGGTGGCCCGTCGGTAATCGCCGCGTGAGCTGTTATATAGCGACCCTGGGTCGGCTCTTCGTTTTCCGGGTCACCGGAGGTCGAACGATGTCGAGCGTGATCAGCGCCATCGATGAGGACCGCCTGCTGAAGGGCACCACGACGATTGGGATCGTCTGCAAGGACGGGGTCGTCCTCGCGACCGAGCGCCGGGCGACGGCCGGCAGCATGATCACGAACAAGCAGACCCAGAAGCTGTTCAAGATCGACCAGAACATCGGCATCACGATCGCCGGGCTCGTGGGCGACGCCCAGGTCCTCGCGCGCTACCTGAAGGCGGAGGTCTCGCTCTACCGCCTGCGCCGCAACGCTCCCCTCACCGCCGAGGGGGCCGCGACGCTCCTCGCGAACATCCTGAACGGCAACCGGTTCTACCCGTACTACGCGTGGTTGATCCTCGGCGGCGTCGACGGACGGGGAAGCCACGTGTTCTCGGTCGACCCGGCCGGCGGTTGCATCGAGGACCGGTTCGTGTCGGTCGGTTCCGGGTCGACGTTCGCGTACGGGATCATTGAAGAGGGGTACACGCGGGACATGTCGACCTCGGATGCGGTCGACCTCGCGTTGCGGGGCCTGACGGCCGCCATGAAGCGCGACAGCGCGAGCGGGGACGGATACCTCGTCCACATCATCTCGCCCAAGGAATACCGCGAGCTGACCGAGGACGAAATTAATAAACGCCTGAAGGCGCTTAAGATACCGTTGCCTCCTCCGCTCCCGTAGGCCCTACGGGACGGACGGACCGGGCCAACCTCTTCGAAGGAACCTTTTCCACAGTGGATGAGTTTCGACTCTCTCATAGACCAAACCCGGCAGGCGCTCAAGGAAGTGCTTCCCGAGACGATCGAGGTCACCGACATCGAGCTGGAAGGCCCGCACATCGTGCTCTACACGAAGCAGCTCGACTCGTTCCTCTCGGGCGGGGACTTCCTTCGGCAAATCGCCCAGCGTCTCCACCGACGGGTCGTCGTGCGCTCGGACCCCGCGACGCTGATCGACCCGAAGGAGGCCGAGAAGCTGGTCCGCGAGGTGATCCCGGTCGAGGCCGAGATCAACCAGCTGTTCTTCGAACCCGAGACCGGCGAGGTCACGATCGAGGCGGCGAACCCCGGTGCGGCGATCGGACGCGGCGGCTCGGTGTTGAACGACTTGAAGCGACGCATCGGCTGGGTGCCGACCGTGGTCCGTACCCCGCCGATCCCTTCGAAGACGGTGGAGGAGGTCCGCATCCACCTGCGGAACTCGTTCGACGACCGACGCTCGTTCCTGAAGAAGGTCGGGGTCCGGATCGCGCGCGACCCTCTCCCCGAGAAGCTCTGGGCGCGCAACACCGCGCTCGGGGGCTACCGTGAGGTCGGCCGCAGCGCCCACCTGCTGACGACCCAGAACTCGAAGGTCCTGATCGACTGCGGGATCGACCCCGGCTCCGACCGGACCCCGTACTTCAACGCTCCCGAGCTCCTCCCGCTCGACTCCCTCGACGCGGTCGTGGTCACCCACGCCCACCTCGACCACTGCGGCCTCGTCCCGGTCCTGCTGAAGTACGGCTACAAAGGACCGATCTACTGCACGGCCCCCTCGCGGGACCTGATGACCCTGATGCTCCTCGACGCCATCAAGGTTGTCAACCAGGAGGCGCGCCGCGGGCTCTACGACTCCTCCCACGTACGCGAGCTCGTCTGGCGGACGATCCCCCTTCGCTGGGGCGAGACGACCGACATCGCGCCCGACATCCGGCTCACGCTCCACAACGCGGGCCACATCCTGGGCTCCTCGATCTGTCACTTCCACTTGGGCGAAGGGGACCACAACCTCGCCTACTCCGGGGACATCAAGTTCGAGCGCAGCTGGTTGTTCAACCCGGCGACCAACCGGTTCCCCCGCCTCGAGACGCTCGTGCTCGAGTCGACCTACGGCGGCTACCGGGACGTCCAACCGAGCCGGCAGCAGGCGACCGAGGAGTTCAGCGCCACCGTCACGAAGATCGTCTCCCGGGGCGGAAAGCTCGTCGTCCCGGTCTTCGCGGTCGGACGCTCGCAGGAGGTCATGCTCGTCCTCGAGGAGAAGATGCGCGAGGGGAAGATCCCTCGCGTCCCGGTCTACCTTGACGGCATGATCTTCGAGGCGACCGCGATCCACACGGCGTACCCCGAGTATCTCAACAGCCAGCTGCGCACGCAGATCTTCCAGCAAGGGGACAACCCGTTCCTCTCGGACATATTCCATCGGGTCGACTCGGGCCAGATGCGCTCGGGGATCCTGGACTCGAAGGAGCCGTGCATCATCCTCGCGACGTCCGGGATGATGAGCGGCGGTCCGGTGATGGAGTACTTCCGCGCCTGGGCCCCCGAGGAGAAGAACGGCCTGCTCTTCGTCGGGTACCAGGCCGAAGGCACGTTCGGGAAACGGCTCCAGCGCGGGATGAGCGAGGCTACGTTCCTGGACGGATCGCGCCAGGCGTCGGTCCCGGTCAAGCTCGAGATCGCGACGATCGAGGGTTTCTCGGGCCACTCGGACCGGGTGCAGCTGATGAACTACGTCGCGTCGCTCGACCCACGGCCGCAACGGATCATCCTGAACCACGGCGAGGAGTCGAAGATCATCGACCTCGCCTCGAGTCTCCACAAACGCTACAACCTCGAATCGCGGGCCCCTTTCAACCTCGAAGCGATCCGGGTGCTCTAGGAAGGTCTCCCACGGTCGACCGTCTCCGGGAACACCTTCCGGCCGCTCGATACGGCCGACCTTGGACGAAACACTTTATAGAGGCTCCCGGGTCCATTAGCCGACTCCGCCGCCACTGATGGGGGATGGAATGGACAAACCTTCACGACGCTTTCTCGTACTCGGGCTCGACGGGGGGACATTCGACCTCCTCGACCCCCTCATGGAAGCAGGGGAGCTCCCGTTCCTCCGCTCGCTGGTCCATCGTGGGGTCCGGGCCCCGCTGCGGTCGGTCTACCCGGCGAAGACGATCCCGGCCTGGTACTCCTTCGCGACCGGCAAGGACCCCGGAGAGCTCGGGATCTTCGGCTTCACCGAGCCCGAGGGGGGTCCCGGCCAGTCGCGCCTCGTCCAGTCGTTCCGCCCCGCGGAGGCGATCTGGGACCGTCTCTCCCGCCTCGGCGTGAAGGTCGGGGTCCTCAATTTCCCGATGCGCAGCGGCTACCCGTTGCACGGGTTCGTCGTCCCCGGAATGTTCTCCGCGGACGGGGCGACCTACCCGAAGGGCTTGCGCGCGGAGATCGAGGGGTCGATCGGAGGCGCGTACCCGTGCGAACTGCCCGTCTACCGGGAGGCCGAACGCGTGGAGTGGATGGCGCGCGCGACGTCCGCGGTGGCCCAGCGGGCCAAGGCCGCCGCCGCCCTGGCCGAGCGCCATCGCCCGGACTTCCTCTTCGCCCTGTTCCGCGAGACCGACCGGGTCGAGCACCAGCACTGGACCGATCTGGTCCGCCCCATCCGGGAGGTCCCTACCGACCTTCTCGACTTCTGGCGGACGGTGGACCGGGCCTGCGCGGACGTCGACCGGGCGTTCCGTGGGGGAGGCGGGCCGGCAGTGACCCTCGTGATCTCCGACCACGGCCACGGGTCGATCGATTCGGACTTCCTGACGAACCGTTGGCTCGCCGACCAGAAGTACCTCTTCTTCCGCACCGGGGCGGACCTGTACCGCCGACGCTTCCTTTCGCGGATGTTCCTGTACGCCCAGCGGATCGGCTTCGCGCGGCGCGTTTCCCGGCATCTTGCCGATTTCATCCGGGAGGGTCGGAGCGCAGAGCTCGCCGAGCTGCTCGGGGGCCCGACCTCGTTCGAGCAGGTCGCCCGACGGATCGACTGGAAGCGCACGGTCGCCTTCTCCTATCCGGTTCCGGAAGGGATCTACCTCAATCCGCACAATCCGGACCTGACCCCTGCCCGGCGCGAAGAGCTCCTCCGCGAGATTCGGGCGCGGCTCGAAGCGTTCCCCGAGGCCCACATCGAGGTCTTTGGCCCGAAGGACCTGTACCGCGGCGATCGGCTCGACCGAAGCCCGTCCCTCTTCATCCGGGTCGACGGGATGTGCACCGAGCCCCGGATGGACTTCAGCTATCCGCAGTCGTTGATCCGGGACCGACCCGAGTACTTCTACGGCTCGGGCACGCACCGGATGAACGGGATCCTGATCGGTGCCGGCGACGGGATCGCGCCCGCCGTGCACACGACGCCGCTCAGTCTGATCGACGTCGCACCCACGATCCTCGAATCCATGGGCATGGTGGCCCCCTCCGAGTTCTCGGGACGCTCGTTCGCGGCCCAACTGGGCCTCTCCGCGTGAATCCGTCCTCCGACGGAACGTTTTTCGGCTCCCGCCGACTCGGCGCCGACCGATGGCGTCCCGGACGGTCGACCTGGTCGCCGTCGGACCGCCCCCGGTTGACCCGTACGCGCCCTCGGCCACGGCCTGGGCGATTGCCCTGACCCTGTCCGAGCGCGGGGACCACGTTCGCGTTCTGTACCCGGACGGCCCTCCCGGTCTCCCCCCGCCCCGGGACGTCATCGGAACGGCGGTGCCATTGCCGCTCCGCCGGCCCGGAGCCGCGCTCGAACCCGCCGAGTTCGCCGGCCTCGCGGGCCGCCGGCTCCGACCCGACGCGACGCTCGTCGTGCGCGACCCGTCCGGCCTCGGCCCCCTCGGTCTCTCGGGCCGCCGGAACGATCGGCCCAGCGTCGTTTCGTTCGTGCGGGGGCTCGAGCTCCATGCCTTCGACCGGGAGCGCTCGGGCCACGCTTCCGCCGGCTTCGCGGACCGCCTCGATGCGTGGCGGGACCGTCGCGCGGTCCGTCGGCTCGAGCGGGCTGCTCTCGACGAGGCGACCGCGCTCTTCTCGGACGACCCCGAGCTCGCGAAGGCGCTCGCGAGCGAGTACGGGATCGACGCCCGGCTTCTCCGCCCGACGGTACCTCCCCTTCCGCGTCTCCCGCCCGGTCCCCCGCGCGCGAAGGCCCGCGCGACGCTGGGGATCCCGCCGGACGTCTCCGTCGTGGTCGCTCCCTCGGCTTCGGAAAGCGCCGAGGCAGCGGGGGTCGACCGGGTCCGCGAAGCGTTCCGACGGATCCGGTCGCTGTTCCCGGGCGTCCGCCTGGTCGTTGTCGGGTGCCCGACCGCCGTCGAGCCGGGGGTCGTCGGCGTCCCCGCACGCGACACGGCGACGCTCGCGCTCGCGCTGGCCGCCGCCGACGTCGCGGTCGTCGCACCTCCTCGACCGGGATTCGACCCGGGCGTCGTCTTCGCGCTGCGGGCGGGCATCGCCACGATCGTCGGTGTGGGGGTCCGACTTCCCATCCCTCCCGAGAGCGCGATCCGGACCGCGGTGAGCGACGACCCCGGCGACCTCGCCTCGGCGCTGGCCGAGCTCGTCGCCGACCCGGCCGCCGCGCGCAACCTCGCGGGACGGGGCCCGGGCTACGCCGCGGCCTACCTGCCCGAACGGGTCGCGGACCAGATCGACGTAGCGACCGCGACCGGGGCGCGCTAAGGGTCGGTCGTCGACGGCTCGTCGAGGCGCCACTCCCCGAACCCCCGGCCGCCCGAGGCACGGCGCACCTCCCGGACGACTCCGTCCCATCGGGCGTCGGCGGGAAGTTCGCCGGAATCGAGCGCGTCCAGGATCCGGCGGAACCGAACGCGCAGGTCCGCGAACGGGTCGGGAGCTCCCCCCACGACCCACGGTCGGGCCTCCCGTAGGACCGCGAGGGTCCCGTCCCGGAAGCTCCAGATGCCGACCGGCTCCGCGCGGGTGCCGCGCGTTCGCTCCGCGAGGCGCTCTGCCGATCGCACCGAGCCGAGCAGGACCGCGGTCCAATCCCCCCAACCCCGCCGTTTTAGAGCCTGGGCGAGGACGGCCCGCGCATCCCCGACCTTCGCCTCGACCAGTCCGACCTCGTCGCCCCGGCGGGCGACCAGGTCGAAGTAGTCGTTCCCGTCCGGGTCGACCCGGACGCGGTACCCCAGCGCTTCGAGATATCGGGCGGCGCACTGGACCAGTTCGGCCTCGGAGGTTCGAAGGCTCTGCCGGTCGCCGGGGCTCATGCCCCGCTCCTCAGGAACCAGCGGTCGAGCCGGGAACGCGAGAGGGTGAGCCATATCGGTCGGCCGTGCGGGCAGGTCATCGCGGCCTCGGAGAGCGCCGCCAGGGCCTCCAGCACCCGGGAGAACTCCTCGGCCGTGACGAGGTCCCCGGCGCGGATCGCCGCATGGCACGCCAGGGTCGCCGTGGTCCTCTCGAGAAGACCGTCGGGGACCGTCGGCCGTCCGCCACCGGCGAGCTCGTCCAGCAGCTGGGCGACCGCCTCCGCCCGGACCGTGCGTCCCCGGAAGGTCGGGACCGCCCGCACGCGGTAGTCGTCCGGCCCGAACGGTTCGACCTCGAAACCGGCGCGGTAGACCTCCGCCTCGTGCGCCCGCAGGGCGGACCGTTCGACCCCGGTGAGCCTCAGCGTCACCGGGTCGACCAGGGTCTGGCGCGCGAGCGGGCGCTCCGTTCGTAGCGATTCGTACAGCACTCGCTCGCTCGCGGCGTGCTGGTCGACCAGGACGACCCCTTCTTCCGATTCCGCGACCCAGTAGAGCGCCTGAACGCATCCGAGCAGCCGCCAGCGCGGACGGGCTCCGGACCGACGCTCGGGCGCGGATTCGGCCGTCTCCGCGTCGAGCCGTCGCTGGGCGGGCGCGACCGTCACGCGTCCCGCTGCGTCCTCGGGGAACGCCGGTACGACCGAGGATGTCCGGAGAAGGGACTCCTCGAGGCTACGGCGGACCGCGGCCCCTTCCCCGGCGTCCGGTTCGTGTAGGTGGGCGGAAGCGATCAGCGACTCCCGGACCAGGACTCTCACCGATTCCCCGAGCTCCCGCTCCCGGGCTATCCGGACCTCGCGCTTGGTCGGATGGACGTTCACGTCGATCCGGTCGGGAGGAAGGTCAAAATGGAGGACGCCGACCGGGAACCGCGTGCGGGGCAGGTAATCGCCGAAGGCCGCGCGAACCGACTGCTGGATCGGCCGCGAGACGACCGGACGGCCGTTGACCGAGAGGTGGAGGCCACGGGAGCTGGTCGCGGCGAGCGGCGGCCGTCCGAGGACACCGAACAGCCGCCCGTCCCCGAGCTCTCCACGGACCGGGAACGCACTCCGCAGGAACTCCGGACCGAGGATGCGCGTTGCGGCATCGGCGAGTTCCGAGGTGGCCGGATAGTTCGCGAGCTCTCGGCCCTCCGATTCGACACGGAAGGTGGTGGTCGGGGACGCGAGGTACGCGCGTTCGACCGTGCGCAGGACCTCGACCAGTTCGGCCGGCGCCCCTTTGAGGAACTTGCGCCGGGCCGGCGTATTGAAGAAGAGGTCCTCGACCTCGACCGTCGTTCCCGGCGCCCGGGGGACGGTGAATCGGCCGGCGACCGCGCCACCGACGACCGAGAGTCCTTCGGCCACGTCCCGGTCGGGAGGACGCGAGAAGAGCCGAAGCCGGCTCACGGAGGCGATCGCGGCCAGCGCTTCCCCGCGGAACCCGAGGGAGACGATGTGTTCTACCGGCCCGTCGGGCGCGATCTTGCTGGTCGCGTGGCGCTCGACGGCGAGCTCGAGCTCCTCCGGCGGGATCCCCTCGCCGTCGTCGGCGACCTCCATCCGGTCGAGACCGCCTTCCTCGAGGCGCACGGTAACGAGCGTCGCTCGCGCGTCGAGGGAATTCTCGAGAAGCTCCTTCACGACCGACGCCGGTCGCTCGACGACCTCTCCGGCGGCGATGCGCTCGACCGTCTCCGGGGTCAGACGGCGGATCGGCCGACGCGGGAGTGGAGCGGGGTCGGTCACCCCGGACCTCCCTCGTCCGAGCGGGTTGCCTCGCCTCGTCGCTGGAGTTCCCGCAGCTTCGCCCGGGCCTCCTCGAGAGAAAGAGCGCCGACGTCGAGCGCGCGCAGCTCCTCCCGGATCGGGTCGGGGGGTGCGTCCGCCCCGGCGAGGAGCACCGCCTGGGTGTACCGGGGGGAGCGCCCCTTCCCCTTCCGGGCCGCCGTGATCCCGACGCCGTCGGTCTCGAGACGATGCAGGAGGCGCTCTGCCTCGGCGAGGACGGGCTCGGGGACCCCCGCTAAGCGCGCGACGTGGACGCCGTAGCTGCGGTCGGTGCTGCCGGGCACGAGCCGGTGGAGGAAAACGATCCCGTCCGGCCGCTCGGCGACCGCGAGGTGGGCGTTCTCTGCCGCCGAGAGCCCGCGCACGAGGTCGGTGAGCTGGTGGTAGTGGGTCGCGAGAAGGCAGCGAGCCCGGGTCGTGTCGTGAAGGTGGCGAAGGGTCGCCCAGGCGAGGGCGAGCCCGTCGAACGTGCTCGTGCCCCTGCCCACCTCGTCCAGGAGGACGAGCGAGCGCTCGTCGGCGGCCCGGAGGATGTCGGCGACCTCGGTCATCTCGACCATGAAGCTCGATTTTCCCCGTCCGATCTCGTCCGTGAATCCCATCCGGGTGAACAGCTGGGTCACGAGACCGATGCGCGCGAAGCGGGCCGGCACGTACGAGCCGGCCTGGGCGAGGACGACCAGGAGCCCGACCTGGCGCATGTAGGTCGACTTGCCCGACATGTTCGGGCCGGTGAGGACGAGCAGCCGTCGCTGCTCGAGGTCGAGGTCGGTGTCGTTCGGGACGAACGCCTCGCCGAGAAGCCGCTCGAGGACCGGATGCCGCCCGTCCCTCACGACCAGGACCGAAGAGCCGTCGACCGTCGGTCGGACGTAGCCGCGCGTCTGCACGAGGTGGGCGAACGTGGAAAGCGCGTCGAGCTCCCCCACGGCCCGTGCCACGCGGTGGACCTCCCGCACGTACCGGTCGACCTCGAGGAGGAACTCCTCCCACCGGCTGGCCTCCGCGACGCGCGCTCCCTCGCGCGCCTCGAGGATCCGGTGTTCGACCTCCTCGAGCCGGTCGGACGTGAACCGCTCGGCCTGTGCGACCGTCTGCCGGCGGCGGAAGTGCGGCGGAACCCGGGAAAGGTGCGGTTTCGTGACCTCGATGTAGTAACCGAAGACCTGGTTGTACCCGACCTTGAGCGTGCGGATCCCCGTCGACTCCTGTTCCGTTCGTTCGAGCTGGGCGAGCTCATCGAGGGCCGCCCGCTCGCTCGCACGCCACCGGTCGACGTCGGGCACGTGGCCGGACCGGAACAACCCCCCCTCGTCCGGGGTGGCCGGGACGACCTCGGGCAGGGCCGCGTCGAGGAGCGCCCGGAGCCCTTCGGGAGGAACGAGCGCATCGTCGACCGCCCGCAGGGCCTCGGTAAGGGTTCCCTCGGCGAGGAACCGTCGGGCACGATCGACCGCGCGCAGGCCCTCCCGCAGGACCCCGAGCTCGTTCGGTCGCACCCGTCGTCCCGCGACGCGCGAGGCGATGCGGGCGAGGTCCGCGACCTCATGGAGCGTGCGTCGAAGCTCGCCCAGGGCGGCCCCCCGTTCGACCAGCGCGCCGACCGCGTCCTGCCGTGCGCCGACCGCGACGACGTCGGCGAGGGGGTTGGTCAACCAGAACGCGATCGTTCGTCGGCCGGGGGCGGTCACGGTCTCGTCCCAGACCTTGAGGAGCGTCGCCCCGCCCGGGTCCTCCGGGTTCATCGGCCGCGTGATCTCGAGGTGTCGAAGGGTCTTTGCGTCGAGCACGAGACGTGAACCGCCCGACGTTCGGGCGACGAGCGCGAGGTGGGGAAGGATCCGGGGCTGCGTCGCCCGGAGGTACGCGGCGAGACGAAGGTCGGCCTCGGTGAGGGATCCCGCGGCCGAGGCGACGACGCCCACGGGAAGCTCGGGAAGCGTGAGGGGCTCGGGCGCCGGCTCGAGGCGGGCTGCGGGGAACTCGTGGCGGAACGCGGAGACCAACCCCGGCGACGCCGAACCCGGGACGGAGTACAGGACCTCCCGAGGCTGGAATGGAGCGAGGACGGAGACGAGGCCTTCCGGGCCCGGCCCGTCGGCGGGGCCATGGAACCACTCGCCGGTCGTGATGTCGACGGCAGCGTACCTTCCGATCCCCTGCGCGCCGACGACGACGCTCGCGAGGAAGTTGTGGTCGGGCCCCCCGAGGATCCGGTCCTCGACCACGGTTCCCGGAGTGACGACCCGCGTGACCTCTCGCCGTACGAGCCCCTTCGCGAACCGGGCGTCCTCGACCTGGTCGCAGAGGGCGACCTTGTAACCCTTCCGCACAAGTCGGCCGAGGTACGTCTCGACCGCGTGGTGCGGAACGCCGGCCATCGGTGTGCGCTCCCCCGCCGTGTCGGGGGCCCGCGCGGTGAGCACGACGTCGAGCTCCCGCGAGAGGAGCCGGGCGTCGTCCCCGAACGTTTCGTAGAAATCGCCGACCCGGAAGAGCACGAGGTGCCCCGGGTACCGGGCCTTCACGCCCTCGTACTGCTCCAGGAGGGGAGTGAGCGACATAGACTCCGGCATGGACCGGCCGGTCGAGCGGGGGGCGGGATATAATAGTCCTCGGGAAGGCGGTGGAACGCCGGGAGCGCTGAGGGGGAGATTTGAACTCCCGTGGCGAAACCGCCACCAGCTTTCAAGGCTGGCGCCTTGCCGGGCTAGGCTACCTCAGCGCGAGCTCCCGAAGCGGGTCGCTTCCGAATAAACCCGTCGCCCCCGGGGCCCGCGGACGGGGATGCAGGTGCCGGGAGTTTCACGGAGGGTCGTCCCCGGCCCCCCGATTTGAACCCGGGTGGTCAGCTTGGAGGGCTGACATCCTACCACTAGATTACACCTGCACGACGCCTGCGGGCGGGCGCGACGACCGCGACCGACGGTTAAGGCTTTTCTGCGCCACCGCGCCCGGCGGGGGTCGATAGGTCGACCAGCGCCACCCGCTCGAGGACGAGTCCTTCCCACGCCGAACGCGGCACGGCCGAGCGCTCCTCGGGCGCGATCCCGAGTCGTTCGAGCGTCGTTTCGTCGACCGCGCGCGGGTACGCGCTCGGGTCGTCCTCGAGCCCGAACCGGGCCCGGACGGCGATTGGGTCCTGCGGCTTCTCCACGACGACCACGAACTGTTCCGTGGTGTCCGAGACCCCGACCTTGGCAAGCGCCCGCGGCAGCTGGTCGTCTCCGGCCACGTAGAGCGCGAACTCCGCCCCGCGCTCGCGCAGGCGGACCTCCCCTCGGCCCCGCGCGCGGCCGAGGTGGGCCCACGCCGAAAGCAGGTGACGCTCGCCGGCGATCGCGCGGGCATCGAACACCGCGACCAGCGCCGGGGATTCCTTCGCTAGCTCCCGCAGCGTGCGCACGATCGCGGCCGTCGCGGGCGTGCCGGCGGAGGGGCGGCGGGCGCCGACGGCACGGAGAGTGCGCTCTTCGAGGGGAGGCAGCGGCATCGACGTTCATTCCGCGAGGAAGCGGAGGAACTCCTCACGGGTCCGCGGTTGTAGCGTGTAGTTCTCGGCGCGTTCCTGTCCGATCGTGGAGGTCGGGGTGGCTCCGTAGTCGTGCCCCGGAAGGACCACGAGCCCGTCGTCCAGCGAAAGGACACGGCGGTGCAGGCTGTCGTACATCTCGGAAGCGTCGCCCCCCGGAAGGTCGGTACGCCCGCACTCCCCGACGAACAAGGTGTCGCCGGTCGCTACGTGGCCTTCGAAGAGGTAGAGGACGCTGTCTTTCGTGTGTCCCGGAGTGTGAACGACGGAGAATCGCAGGCGACCGGTGTCGAAGGCGTCGCCGTCGTCCACCGAAACGTCCTGGTGGAGCGGCGCGACCCGATGCGCCACGACCTTGGCTCCAGTGCGGTCGCGAACGTCCTGGTTGCCGGCGATATGGTCCTGGTGGCTGTGCGTGTTGAGGATGTACCGCACCTTGACCCGACGGGCGTCGATCCCCTCGAGGACCGGATCGATCCCGAAGGAAGGGTCAATGACGACCCCCTCACCGCCCTCCGCGTCGGCCACGAGGTACGTGAAGTTGAGGTAGGGACCGACACGGAACTGGTCGAGCAGCACACGTCGGTCGAGCGGAGGACCGTATTTGACCCCGGGGGGCCCCCTAGGCCGGGCCGAGGTCCGAGCCCGAGATGCGCGCTCCCGTCACGGCGTCCAGCACGACCCGGCCCTCGGGGCCCTCGGCGTACCAGAAGGGAACGTAGAGCAGAACGAACGGACCGAGGCGGACGTCCTCCTCGGACGGAGGGACGCGCCGGCGTTCGATGACGAGCGCGCCCCCGTGCTGCTCGGTGTGGTCGACGTGGATCGTGTGATGCCGGCGGATCAGGTCCCGCGCGATCGGGGTCGCCTGGGCCTCGGTGAGCTGGGGGGTGAGTCGCTGGTGGGGACCTTCGACCTCGCCGACCAGCTCGCGGTCCCCGTCGTTCCAGACTTCCGCTCGGCGCGTGAGGCTGTTGACCGCGACGAGCTGGCGGAGCGTCGGGACAGGCGCTCCCTGAGGGGAGGGGGGGCGGACGCGGTAGGCGGCGACGTAGAACGGTACGAGTCGTAGGGTGTACCGTCGGACCTCCACGCCCGCGAGCGTCTCCGCCTCTTCCCGGCCGATCCGCGGTCGCACCGTCCGCTCGCCTTCGGGAGCGATCGCGAACGGAGGTTCGAGCGAAGACCCTCCCCCCGAGACTCCTGGGACCTCCTCCGGTCCGACGGGAGACGGGAGCAGGATCTCGCCCAGGGCCGAGCCGAGGTTCGAAGGGTCCAGGATCTCGATGCCGCGGTCGGCCGCGAGGGCGCGTGCGACCGGGCCGGGCTCGTCGTCGTACACGATCGTGCGGTGCACCGCGTCCGGGGGGAACAGGCTCTCCACTTCGGCGGGAGAACGTGCCGTTGCCACGATGACCACGGCCTGGCGGTCCCGGGTCCGCACCGCAACGGTCGTGTCGTTCCGCAGCTCCACCCGGTACCCGGCCGCCTCGAGGAGACGCCCGAGCACGGAGGAAGGACGGGCGGTCCGAGGCATCGGTCGGGACACGGGGCGACCGGCATATCTCGCTTCCGTTCCTCGTGCGAACTCCGTAGATCCCGGGACCGCCCAGAGGAAATGAATAAACGAACCGGAGGCCACTCCCGCTCGTGGGTCGCTACTGGCTGGGATGCTCCGGGTGGGCGTACGACGATTGGGTTGGACCGTTCTACCCGCCCGGCACGCCGCCGTCGGAATTCCTGGCGCGGTACGCGCGGGTCTTCAGGACGGTCGAGGTCGACTCGAGCTTCTACCGGGCTCCATCCCCATTCCTGGTCCGTCGATGGACGAGCGTGACCCCGGCGGGCTTCCGCTTCACCCTGAAGGTTCCGCGCGACGTGACGCACCCGCCTAGAGGGACCGACGGAATGGCCATCCTGGATCGATTCCTTGCGAGCCTCGCCCCGATGCGGGAGGACGGAAAGCTGGGGGCGGTCGTCCTCCAGTTCCCCGCGTCGTTCCGGGCGAGGGAGAGCGCCCGGCTCGTGACCCTCCTCGGGGCCGTGCCGCGGGAGATCCCCCTCGCGGTCGAGCTCCGTCACGGCTCCTGGTGGACGAACGAGACTCGGGCCCTCCTATCGGACCGGGGCGCCGTCCTCGTATGGTCGGTACTTCCCGACATTCGGCCCCCACCGTGGGTCACCGGGGACTTTCTCTATGCACGGTTCATCGGCGACCGGGCCCTCACTACGTTCGACCGAGTCCAGCGCGACGGCCGAGGCGACATGGAGGCGATGCGCCAGCTCTTCGACAAGGAGGGGAGGGCCTCCATCACCGTCTTCGCGTACTCGAACAATCACTTCATGGGGTTCGGGCCCGGGACCGTTGAGGTCCTCGCGGACGTGCTCGGCGAACCCCATCCCGTGCTCGACGCCGCCACGCGACTTCCCGGTCAATCCCGTTTGGAGGACGCCAGGTCCGAATCCCGAC
Organism: Thermoplasmata archaeon; assembly: GCA_050011075.1. Lineage (GTDB taxonomy): Archaea > Thermoplasmatota > Thermoplasmata > Lutacidiplasmatales > UBA184 > Lutacidiplasma. The sequence goes on along the minus strand of JBEKJT010000008.1, from coordinate 13,813 downwards.
CCGAGGGCTAGCGACCCCTCCGAGCCCGACCTGCGGAAGGCAATCCTTATCGTCCGCTCGGAGGTCCAAATCCTCGCCGATGACTGAGGCCCTGACCCTGCGCGTCGCCGAGGCGTTCCAGCAGGACATCGGCCTCGGGACCGCGCGTCTGGACGTGCAGACTCGCCAGCGCCTCAAGGTCGGGCTCGGCGACATCGTCGAGATACGGGGTCGCAAGCCGACGCCCGCCATCGTGAGCCGCGCGCAGCCCGACGACGAGGGAAAAGGGGTCGTCCGCATCGAGGCCGTGGTCCGACGCAATGCCGGCGTGAGCATCGGGGACCGGGTCGGCATTCAGCGGGTCGATTGCCCTACCGCCGACGCGATCACGATCGCCCCGATCTACGCGGGCTCGGCCCGGATGGACCTCGGGCCGGGGCTCGAGAGCTTCGTCGCGAAGGCGCTCGCGCGCCGGCCGTTCGTCCGCGGGGACGTCTTCGTTATTCCCGGGGTCTTCCTCATGGGCGGCTCGCTGCCGTTCATGGTCGTCTCGACCCAGCCGAAGGGGATCGTCCAGGTCGCCCCGTCGACGCTGATCACGATCAAGGAGGAGACGGTCAGCGAGACGGAGGTCGCCGCGCCCCGCGTGTCCTACGAGGATATCGGTGGCCTGAAGGAGAAGCTCGGGCGCGTCCGCGAGATGATCGAATTGCCGCTGAAGCACCCCGAGCTGTTCGACCGGCTCGCGATCACTCCGCCGAAGGGCGTGCTGCTCTACGGCCCGCCCGGGACGGGCAAGACGCTGATCGCGAAAGCGGTCGCCAACGAAGCGGGGGCCCACTTCATCGGTATCCAGGGCCCCGAGATCATCTCGAAGTACTACGGGGAGAGCGAGAAGGAGCTCCGCGAGAAGTTCGAGGAAGCGGAGAAGAACGCCCCGAGCGTCATCTTCATCGACGAGCTCGACTCGATCGCCCCTCGGCGCGACGAGGTCGTCGGCGAGGTCGAGCGTCGGGTCGTCGCCCAGCTGCTCACTCTGATGGACGGGCTTTCCGGCCGGGGGAACGTGATCGTCATCGCGGCGACCAATCGCGAAGAGGCGATCGACCCCGCGCTCCGTCGCCCGGGCCGTTTCGACCGGGAGATCGAGATCGGCGTCCCCACTATGGAGGGGCGGCTCGAGATCCTCCAGATCCACACCCGCGGGATGCCGATCGACGGCAGCGATCGCGACCGAGAGCGGATCCTGAAAGAGCTCGCCGCCCAGAGCCACGGGTTCGTCGGGGCCGACCTCTCGTCGCTCGCCCGCGAGGCGGCGATGCGCGCACTGCGCCGCTACCTTCCCGAGATCGACTTCGACCAGCCGATCCCGCTCTCGCTCCTCGAACGGATGAAGGTCACGGAGACCGACTTCCGCGAGGCCCTGAAGCAGATCGAGCCGTCGAGCCTGCGGGACGTCGCGGTCGAGGTCCCCACGACCCGGTGGGACGAGGTCGGGGGCGTAGAACGGGTGCGGAGGATCCTCGAGGAGTCGGTCGAGCTGCCGTTCAAGAACCCGCAGGTCTACCGTCACATCGGCATCGAGCCGCCGCGGGGCATCCTCCTCTACGGACCCCCCGGCGTCGGAAAGACCCTCCTCGCGAAGGCCGCCGCGACCGAGAGCCAGGCGAACTTCATCTCGGTGAAAGGCCCCGAGGTGATGAGCAAGTGGGTCGGGGAGAGCGAGAAGGCGATCCGGATGATCTTCAAGAAGGCCCGCCAGGCCTCCCCGTCGATCGTCTTCATCGACGAGATCGACTCGATCGCACCCCGCCGCGGGCTCCAGACGTCCAGCGGGGTCACGGAACGGATCGTCAACCAGCTCCTGACCTCGATCGATGGGCTCGAGAGCCTCGAGCGGGTGCTGGTCATTGCGGCCACGAACCGACCGGACATCGTCGACGAGGCGCTCCTACGCACCGGCCGCTTTGACCGGCTCCTCTACGTCGAGCCCCCGACCGTCGCGGGGCGCCTCGAGATCCTGAAGGTCCATACGCGGAAGATGCCGCTCGCCGACGACGTCGACCTCGCGGACCTTGCGGCCGTGACGGAGGGGTACGTGGGGAGCGACCTCGCTGCCGTCTGCCGCGAAGCCGGCCTCACCGCGATCCGGGAGAGCCTGAAGGCATCCAAGGTGACCCGGGCCCACTTCGATGCCGCGCTAAAGCAGGTCCACGCCTCGTGCGACGCCGAGAACCTGAAGTTCTACGAGGATTTCGAAAAGCATCTCGCCCGCGACCGATCCGCCCGTCGCCGCGAGGGGCCGGTCGAGGCGATCTACCGCTGACCGGCCGCCGAAGGGCGCACCCCACCGTTTCTCCCGAGCAAGCTATAAGTAGTGAGGCAAGGTTCGGCGCGCCGCCCCCGATAGGGGGCAGACCGTAACGGGAGACGTGAAACAGTTGGTTCGCCGCGTGCACCAAGCCGCCTTGGCGGCCCTGGTCCTGGTCCTGCTAGCGAGTACGCTGGCGGCGATCCCGGGGGCCTTGGCCGCGTCGCCGAGCTATACCCTGACCGGATACGTCCACCAGCCCGGAGGGGCCCCCGTGCCCGCCGGGGTCCAGGTCGACCTCGTATCCCGGCCTACGGGTACGGTCTACACGACCACCACGTTCGGTGGCGGCGGCCAGTTCGTGTTCACGAGCTCGAGCACGTCGGGTGCCCTCGCCCCGGGCTACTGGGGTCTCTGGGTGCCGTCGCAGGGCAACGCGAGCTTTGCCGGTTGCAAGCCGTGTGCCGCGCTCCCGCAGAACCAGAACCCGATGTACTCGTTCCTGAACTCGAGCGCCCTCACCACGTCGTTCTACCCGACCATCCTCTCGGGCGTCAGCATCCTGACCTACACGACCACGGTCTCGGGAACGGTCACGTACGGCGGTAACCCCGTCGTCGGCGCGAACGTTCGGCTGCTCGACCCGGCCTACAACGGCCTCGTCCTCGCGAACAACTCGACCGTCTCGGGCGGTGCTTACAACTTCAAGGCGCCTTCCGGTACCTGGGTGATTCAGGCGACCCAGCCGGGCCCGCTCCCGAACTACTCGAACGAGTCGTCCGTGGTCGTCTCGGGCCCAACGACGGTGAAGAACCTGGTCATCAACCAGTACCTTGTCTCCGGCACGATGAAGGCCCCGACCGGCGGCCCCGTGCCGAGCTCGGGGAACGCGACACTCTATGACGGGTACAACGGCTACATCTACTCCTACGCGACGTCGCCGGGCGGCTACTACGCTCTCGGAACCTACCCCGGGAACTTCACGAGCGGCTCCCAGTCGTTTGACGTGATCCTCGCCTCCGTCGGCTACAGCACGAGCAGCTACCCTCTGGTCGTCGTGAGCGGCACGCCCGTGGTGCGAGATGTGACCCTCCCGACGGTCCGCCCGAGCCAGCTCGGGGTCTACAACACGACGCTCGACTTCTCGCAATTCAACGTGACCGCGGGAACGGGCAACCTTTCGGTCCAGACGGTCGCGAGCCTCGGAAACGACACGGTCCTGCCGAACCTCCCGAACGCCACCGTCGGCCAGCTCTGGGCCCAGCTCGGGCTCGACTTCGGCCACTCGCTCACGTTCTCAAGCGCCCTTCTCGGAAGCGTCTATTCGTGGGCCAACTCCACGGGGCCGTTCTTCCCGGCCGTCCAGGCCGGGACCGCCATCAACGGCACCCCGTTCGTCGGTCCGACGTCTCCCGAAACGCTCTCGAGCTACTCGTCCGGTTGCACGAGCACCTGCGGACTTTCTAGCTCGGCGAACCTGAACCTAGCGTGGTCGGAGAAGTACGCGCTCAACTCGACCGTCTACAAGGACAGCTCGAGCTACACGCTCGGCTTCAATTTCCGTCACCCGTCGAGCTACGAGACGTACAACTACACCGTCGTTCTCCCCACCGGCTTCGTGCTGAAGTCCGGGACGACCGTGCCGGCCAACAGCCGCCTCGTTCCGGCAGGGCCCGGCGGAACGTGGACGAAGTTCACGCTGGTCTCGCTCCCCAGCCCCTCCCCCGGCGGGTCGTTCCAGTTCACGATCGTGAAGTACTCGAGCCTGACGGCGATCGTCAACGCCACGGTCACGAACTTCGCCTTCTCGAGCCACAACGTGCTCAACTCGACCAACGGCAACTACACGGTCGAGGTCGGCGTCAACCAGAACGTCACGTTGAGCGCGCTGAACTCGATCTACCCCGCCGGGACGAACGGCACGAAGTTCACTTGGACGTTCGGCGACGGTACGGGGCAGAACGTGACCACGCCGACGACCTACCACTACTACGCCACCGCCAGCACCACGCTGCCCGAGGCCGGGACGCTGACCGTCACGAGCTCGGGGGGCCTGACCAACTCCACGACGTTCTACGTCTGGGTCGCCGCGGCGGGGCAAGTGACCGCCGGGGTCGCCTGGAACGCCACGGCGCAACAGAACCGTTCCGTGGGCGGTACGACCTACGTCTTCGTCAACTGGAGCACCACGCTGCAGTTCAATGCCACCGCGAGCGTCGCCCAGGTCTCGTCGACCATGCCGGGGATCGTCGCGGTCGCCTCGTACTCGCTCGTTTCCTCGGGTGGGTTCAAGCAGACCGCGAACTACTCGATCTCCCAGGGTAGCTCGTACCTCGCCTTCACGAACTGGAGCGTCCAGTTCCTCGGCGCGGGCTCTTATCTGTCGTCGGGCTCCGTGAACGGGCACGCCGTCGCGTTCAAGGGCTGGCAGTACAACCTGACCCTGACGGTGTGGTCGGCCACCGGCCAATCGGCGAGCCAAACGCTCGTCGTCCTCGTCAACGACACGGAGAAGCCGGTCTCGGCCTTCCAGCTGCTCAACCCCGCCGGCAAGGTGGTCTCGGGCACCGGCATCATCGCCGGTGCGAACGCCTCGGCCCGCGTGCAGCTGAACGGCGGGAACGCGTCCGACCCGCACAACGGCACCGTGAGCCGGTACTACTGGCTGGTCACGAACTCCGCGGACTCGTCGGTCCACATGGGGGTCAACACGACCTCGGTGAAGCCCTACCCGTCGATGTGGCTCTACGCCAACACGACCGCCTACACCGTCAACCTGACCGTCTGGGACCAGAACGGCAACTCCGGGTACGCGACCCAAACGCTGACGGTCTCGGTCAACTCGAGCACCACGCCGATCATGGCGGCGAACAACCTGACGGGACCCACGTCGCTGACCGCCGGGACATCCTATACGTACTGGGTCAACGTCACCACCGGTGGCGGGTCGAAGTCGGTCGCCCAGGACGTGCGGGTCCAGTTCTACACCTCGCCCTCGGGCAGCACGAGCAAGAACCCCATCGCGGGCTCGCCGGGCTCCGTGAAGTTCTACAACTACACTTCCCCCGGCGTGCCGAACTCGGTGTCGTTCGCGACCGGGACCGTGCCGACGCTCGCCTACAACACCACGGTCCGCGCGACGGTCAGCTGGACCCCGGTCATCACGGGGAACTACGTGCTCTACGCGAACGTGACGGCCACGAACCAGTTTAGCGGGAACTCGAACCTCCCGAGCGTTACGTCGGTGGCGATCACGGTCAGCCCGAGCTCGTCGAGCCAGTACCTCGAGTATGCCGCGGTCGCGGTGGTCGTGGTCGTGATCATCCTCGTCCTGGTCTTCTGGGTGCGCCGGCGCGGTCGAACGACCACGAGCAAGCCTTCGAGCCGTCGGGGCCTCGAGCGCGGAGGGAAGCGCTCGGACGACGACCACGAGGACGATGACAAGGACGACGACGCGTAGTAGGGCTGTCGCGAGTCCCTGAACCCCTTCCCCTTCTCTTTCCATCTCTCGGAACCCCGGCCCGCCGACCTCGGTGAGACCGACTCGAACCCCGCCGGAAACTGGGACGGGGGGCCCCGCGGGCCCTCCCCGACTCTCTCGGCGACCAGAGCTAGGGAAGGGTTCCGTCGTGCCGTGCGATATCTCTGCTCGCACGAAGTTCCGCGGAATCGTCAGCTTTAAAGCGAACGCCCGACAATTTGTTCGGTGTGTCCTGGCTAATCCATCGCTCGACTCCCCCGGAACCGAACCGGAGTTCGAGCGGGTCCGACGGCACGGTGCCGTCGTCCGAAAACCCTTCGGAGAGCGTCTCCCCCGGGGACGTGGTCCGGAACTGTCTGCGCTGCTCGCGCTCCCTGAGCGTGGGGGAGCGTATGTTCTACTTCCTCGACGGGGTCGAAGCGACGCCGCTCTGTCGTGGCTGCATCACCCGTCAAGAGAGAGAACGAGCCCTGTTGGGGGTCGGGACCCTCGAGCGCGACCTCGCGGCCCTGCCGGCGCCTCCGCAGGAAGGGTCGCCGATGAGCTTGGCCATGGCCCCGCGCGACCTCGGCGAGACGGTCCGCACCTACCTCGAGGAGGAGCTCGACCGGATCCAGACCTCGCTCGAGCGACTGCCCGAGGAGGACCCCGGTGCCCTGCTCGCCCGGCAGCTCGAGATCAAGGCCCGACAGGAGCTGGCGGGGAGCCGGCTGTCCGAAGCCGTTCTCTGCATGGGAGACTTACGTCGTAACCTCGCGGACCTCGAACGGAGCCTCGAGCGGTCCGGAGCCGCCGCTCCCGCCCCCTGGGACGAGAGCGTCGAGGAGATGCTCGAACGCGTGAACGCTCGGGCGCGCGCGCTGACCCCGCCGTCACGGCGCGCCCCGATCGACCGCACGACGGTCCCCGCCGCCGATGGTGGCCCCCGAGAGGTGCCTCCCACCCCCGTCGAGCTCGCGTAGGCTCCCATGGCGGAATCATCCGAACCCGCGGCCCCACGGTCCCGCTTCTGCGGGGTCGTCGATCCAACACTACGGTGGCATGGTTCTGAGGTGGGATCTCGGTGACCTCGACCGTACTTCAGTTCGTCGAGGCGTGGGAACTGGCGGCGATCGTCGTCACCCTCGTCCTCAGCGCGTATCTGATCCTGAACCTGGTCACCGCCCTCGTTCGGCCTCCGGCGGAACGACGGTACCGGAAGAACGCGACGTTCCCCGTCGTGAGCGTCGTCATCCCCGTGTACAACGAGCCGGCCGACCTCGTCCGCGCTTCGATTGCGTCGTGGAAGGCGGTCCGCTATCCGGCCTTCGAGGTCGTCGTGGTCGACGACTCGACCGAACCGCTGGAGCTGGACGACCCGTCGGTCCGGGTCATCCGACGTTCCGGCCGCGATGGATTCAAGGGGGGCGCTCTCCGGAACGCGTTCCCGCAGCTCAACCCCGCGTCGGAATGGATGGTCATCTTCGATGCGGACTTCGTGGTCGACCCCGACGTGCTGGTCCGGTTCTCGGAGCACTTCCGTCCGGGCGTCGGCGCGGTCCAGGGATTCCAGGCGATGGGCGGCAACGCCCGACCCACGTACTTGAGCCGCTACTCGGAGGCGTTCCACGCCGTCGCCAACGCCCTGCTGGCGGGCCGCTACCAACTGCGGGGGTTCGTCGGCGTGCAGGGCACGGTCGAGGCGTATCGTATGGAGGCGATCCGTGCGATCGGCGGCATCGCCCCCTACGCCACCGCCAACGAGGACCTCGACACTACCTTCCGCCTACGCAAGGCCGGCTGGACGATCGTCTACGACCCCCGGATCGTCGGACGGGGGGTCGCGCCGGAGCGCTACGGGGTGTTCTTCAAGCAATCGACCCGGTGGACGTCCACCACGGTGCGGGAATACCGCCGACACCTGGGGTCGTACCTTCGCTCGCCCAATGTGCCGGTGGGAGAGAAGGTCGACTCGCTCTTCTTCCTCCTGACGTGGACCAACTCGCTCGTAGTGACCCCGACGCTCCTGTTCCTTCCGTGGGCCCTTCTGGACCTCCACGTGATCCCGCTCTGGCTGTCGGTGCTCATCACCGCGCTCCCCATCGCCCTCTTCACTCTCCCGGTCGTCACGGGAACGCGGGCCCGCCTCGCATTCACCGGTTGGATGGGCTACTACGTGCTCCTGGTGCCGGGGTACTTCGTGATGTTCCGGGCGGCGCTGATGGGGCTGTTCACCGAGCCCGGCTTCCTGAGGACCTCGAAGGTTCCCTTGGGCTCGTCGGCTCCCTCGGCATGGGGGGGATCCGTCTCCCGGCGTGCCCGAACGGGCCCGACCGTCACCCGCCCCGCCGTTGCCTCGCTGCAGCGGGCGCACTGCGCGAAGTGCGGCGGCCCGCTCTCCCACCGCGAGGTCCTGTTCTATGCGGTCGGCGGCCTCGACCTGGGAGAGCTGACCTGTCGAAAGTGCCTGGGCCGGACCGAGTGGACCCGGTTCCGCAGTCCCGTACCTTCGTCGTAGATCCGCCGATCCGCGAGGACGAGGGACCTCCCCGAGGAGGGGCCCCGCGACCGGAGGGCCACTACCCGTACGGTCCGACCTCATCGAGGAGGTCGACGTGGGTGAGGAGCATCCGTCGGCAGCAGTAACGGTGGAGGCCGATCCCGTCGAGCACGGCGCCCGCGGGCTCGCCCCGCGAGGTGCGCTCGCGGTACTCGTCCCAGTACTGGCCGATCACGGCGCCGCAGGTGAAGCAGCGGACCGGGACCATCATCGTCATGGTTCGTGCCCCTCCTTGCGCCTCAGCGGTAGGACTTCTGCCGGCGCTTGCGCGCCCCGCGGCCTCCCGGCCGCTTCGGCAGCTTGCGGCGCGGGTCGTTCACGATCAGCGAACGGTCGTAGTGTTTGAACCGCTCGCGCAGTTCGGCGTCCTTGAGCCATTCGAGGAGCCCGCGCGCGATCGCAGTCCGCGCCGCGGACGCCTGCCCGACGATCCCGCCACCCCGGACCCGGACCGAGATGTCGAGGGTCTTCGCCCGGTCTCCGATCATCAGGAGCGGTTCCTGGACCTTCTGGCGGACCAGCTCGGGCTCGACGAGCTCGAGCGGCCGGTCGTTGAAGCGCACGAGCCCGATGCCCTTGCGCACGGTCGCTCGGGCGACTGCCGCCTTCCGCTTCCCGGTGGCGAGGACGATCGGGGGCGTCTTCACAGGCGGGCTCCCAGGAGACGGGTGATCTCCTCGAGGGTGGTCGGAGGGCGGGTCGTCGGTCGAGCCTTGGCGGATTCGAGCGTCTCGGTCGCCATCCCCTCGAACTCAGGCGGGGTCCCGATGTGGACCTCGAGGTTGCGGAAGGCGGCCTTGCCGCGCGACTTGAGGTGTGGCAGCATCCCGCGGACCGTCCGTCGGAAGATCCGGTCGGGATAGCGGGGGAAGTGGGGACCGGTGCGCTTCGAGCCACGCGCGCGCGCCGCCGTGTAATAGGCGAGGACCTGCGTGCGGCTGCCCGAGACGACGCTCTTCTCCGCGTTCACGACCACGATCGTCTCCCCCGAGAGGAGACGCTTCGCGATCAGGCTCGCTGCCCGTCCGAGGACGAGACCGCTCGCGTCGACGACGGTCGGTGCCGGAGCGGTGGGGGGATCAGCCAAGGAGCCGTACTCCTGCCCCGTCGGGATGGGACTTCAGAAGGTCCTTCAGCGAGAGCGCCGAACCGCCCGCCGCCCGGATCTTCGAGCGGGCGTCTTCCGAGTAGGCGAACGCGGCGACCGTGAGCGGCTTCGACAGTGGTCCGTCGGCGAGGAGCTTCCCCGGCACGACGACCGTCTCCTGGGGGTGGGTGAGCCTTTCGAGGTGTCCGACGTTGACCGGCGTGGTCTGGTGCCGCGGCCGCTCGAGGCGGTCGGCCACGGAACCCCAGATCGGTGCGTGCTGCAACCGGGCCGTGCGTCTCAGCTCACCAATGAGGCGAGCGAGCTCAGTGTTCTGCTTGCGAACGGCTCGAGGCATGGCGGGACGCCTCCGACCCGGGTGCGTGATATAAGCGTTACCGCCCGCGCGACGCCTCGCGTCGCGTCGCGCATCCACCGGCGAGCCGGGACGCGCGCCGGAGGCTTCCGATACTCACCAACGGTTAAATACGGCCCTCCGCCATTCGCGCCCCGAGGCTTTCCCCCATGCGCAAATTCCTCACCGAACTCCTAGGCAAGACCGTGATGACGAACGACGGACAGATCCTCGGACTCATCGACAATTTCGTGGTCGACACTCTGACCGGTGGGATCGCCCACGTTCTCGTCACCCCGAGCGAGGACGTCGAACAGCGCCTGTTCCAGAGCGACGCCTCGGGCCGGCTCGTGCTTCCCTTCAAGAGCATGCGCGCGGTGAAGGACGTCGTCGTGATGGACATTGGGAAGTGAGACGCCCCGCGGTCCCCTGATCTCGGTCGTCATCACCGTCCGCAACGAGGAACGTCACCTCGGTCAGCTCCTCGAGAGCCTCCGGGCCCAGGAGGGCCCGTTCGAGGTCGTCGTCGTGGACTCCGAGAGCCGGGACCGTACTCTCGCCATCGCCGAGGAGTTCGCCCGGCGCGAGCCGGAGACCTTCCGGGTCGTGGAGCTCCCCGGCTCCCGGGGGATCGGACGCAACGCCGGGGTCCGGGCGGCACGCGGGGAGTCGGTCGCGTTCATCGACGGCGACTGCTTCGCGGATTCGAACTGGTTGCACCACGTGCGCTCGGGCTTCGCCGACGCGCCGGTCGTCGCGGGCCAGACCATCACGGTCGGCAAGCCCCGCTACGGCCAGCTCGAACGCGTCGAGCTCGACCAGAGCGGGTACGACGTGACCTACCCGTCGTGCAATCTCGCGTACCGGCGTGAGCTGTTCGAGCGTCTCGGGGGGTTCGACGCCCGGTTCATCACCGCCGAGGACATCGACCTCAATCTGCGGGCGGTCCGCGCGGGCGCGTCCATCCGCTACGTCCCCGAGGCGGTCGTCTACCACCACATGCGCACGACGTTCGTCCGGTTCCTCTATCAGGCGTACTGGAACGGGTACGGCCGCAAGCAGCTCACGGAGAAGCACGGCAGCCTTTGGGGACGGTACCGGGTCGCCCGCCTGATCTGGGGCCAGCGCGGTGTGATCGCCTGGGCGCGGCTCACGGCGGCGTTCGCCGGGTACACGGCACGAGTACTGACCGGGGGCGCCCACCGCCTCACTTCGGCGGTGACAGGGTCGGCGGGGAACGGCTAGTTCGCCTTGAGAAGGTCCGCGACCTTCACGACCTCGCCGAGGACCTTCGCGAGGTCGGCCGACTGGTCGACCACCGCGACGAGCAGCGCCTTCTTGCCGCTCCCGACGATGATCGTCTTCGAATCGTTCCCCTCGATCACGATCCGCTCGGGCGGGGCCCGGTTGAGCTCGGTGTTCGCGGTCGCCGCCGCGCCGAGGATCGTGGCGCACATGATCGCGAACGTCTCGGTGTAGACGCCCGCGGGCACGTCGGCGTAGAGGACGAGACCATCGCGAGAGACGAGCGCGGTCGCGATGCCCCCGATGCGGGTTTTGAGGTCCTTGACCACAGCTCCAACGTTTCCGGTCGCCATCATTGTTCCACCCGCCTACTTACATGTCTTCGATCCGGAATCGGCATTCGGGGTGGCCAGTGCTGGCACACATCTCTTCCGTACACTTAACGCGTCCCCCTTTAAAACGTTCGTAGAACTCGCGAAGCATCCCGCGCAACCGGTGGCAGGTAGGAATGTCGCTCGGGGCGACCTCGATCGACCCCTTCGCGACGACCTCGTGGTCGGTGAACGAGATCTCCTCGACCCAGCCGCGCTCCTTCAGGATGTGTCCGACCCGATCGAAGAACTTCGAACGTTCCTTGAGGGCCTCCTCGGCCATCCCCGACCCGATGACGGAGCCTTCCTTGAAGAACAGACCGTGGCAGGCGTGCGACATCACGCCTTCGTAGAGCTCCTTGATCTGCCGAAGCTCTGCCTGGTCGATCTGTACCGAGCGCATGGACGGGCGGGGCACCGCCGAAGGTTGTATTAATCTATTCAGTCCGGGAGGCTTTGTTCGGAGGCCCGTCGGGGGATTGGAAAGCGGACGGTTTCGAGGACCGGACCTCGCCCTTAAGTTCCGTTCACGGGTCGGCGGAGCCCTCCGCCCCGCCGGGGGCGTCGCCGGTGGCGAGGGTCGACTCGAACGCGTCCAGCGAGGTGAGTCGGCCCGCCGCCACCTTCGGCCAGGCGTCGTACCGGTCCAGAAGGAGGGCGGCCAGGTCGGCGCGCGCCGCGGCCCGCACGTCGCTCCAGAACAGGTCTCCGACGAACGCCGTTCGCGCGACGGGAACGCCGAGCTTCTCCGCCGCGGAGCGGAACGCGGCGCGGTCCGGCACCGGGGGACCCGGAGGGTCGCCGCTGGCGAGGAGGAGCGACTCCGGATATCCCCCTCGGTGCAGGAGCCAGCGAGCGGAGTCGACCGGCAACGGGGTCACGACCCCGACGCGGATCGAGTTCGCCCGAAGGCGTTCGAGCAGGCCCGAAACGTCCGGGTACCGCTCCACCTGGCCCGCGGGGCGGAGCATGCGCCGGACCACGGCCTCCGTCTCCTCGGGGGGCAGCGAGTGGCCGGCGACCTCGGAGAGCGTGTGGGCGAGGTGCTGGCGAAGCGCGGCGAGGTCGGCGGGTGGTTGCTTTCCCGTGAGGCCTTGCCAGCGGCGCCGGTCCCAGGCCTTCAGCGACCGCCGGACCGCTGCATGCACCCGCCGCTCGCCCAGGACCGGCCCCAGGGGATGCCAGGCCCACTGCCACATCGTGGTGGTGTGAAAGGGAACGAGCACGTCATCGAGGTCGAAGAGGACGGCTTCGATCTCGCGGGAGCCGCAACGGAGCGTCACGGATTCCCGCGCGTAGCGCGCCCGTTCTTCTGGAGCTCGAGGAGGTCCTCGGTCGAGACCTTCTCTCCCTTCTTCAGCCGGGCGAGGAAGTCCTCCTCGCGGGGAGCTTCGGCCTCGCCCCAGGTTTGGGGCTGGCGGCCTCCGCGGGTCGCGTAGAGGAGCTTCTCGATGTCGCGGACCTCTTCGATCGCGGCGATGTGCGCCCGATGCGTCTCGTCGGCCTGACCTTTGACCTCGATGAGCTTGGTCTGCACCTCGTCGGCCTGCCGACGCAGCTCGTCGACGGACTCGTAGAGGGCCACCATCGACTCGTGCTCGTGCTGCGCATCTTCGGCGAACTGGCCCACGGCCGCGTGGTGCTTCTCGGCCTCGTCGCGCGCCTCGGCGAACGACTTCATGGTCTGCTCGACCTCGGGGTCCTGGCGCAACTGGTCATCCTGCTCGCGGATCCCGGCCTCGAGACGTTTCATCTCCTCGATGAGACGCTTTTCCTGCTCCCCGGTGAGGGCCGTCGTCATGTGACGGAACTCGAGCTCCTTGAGCTCCTTGCGGAGCCGCCAGACCGGGACCGCCCCGGGCCGCGGGGTGCGCGCCCGTCGTAGCTCCTGGACCTTGTCGCCGAGCTCCTGGAGCTTGGTGTTCCACTCCTCGCGGAGACGCTTCTCCTCGCGGACCTGGGCGTTGAGCGTGTCGCGGAGGCGACGGTGCTCCTGGGCCTCCGCGCTCTTGTCGTGGAGCTCGTCCAGGATCCGGGACCGTTCCTCGGCGATCGTACGTGCTTCCGCGTTCAGCGTGTCGCGACGCGCCCGCGCCTCGTCGGCGCGAGCGTTCGACTCCGCGCGCTTCTTCTCCAGTTCTTCGGTCGCGTCGCTCAAGCGGGCACCGTCGCACGGTCGGGATTCGCCCGGCCGGGGAGTCGTTCACCCGATAGAATTGATATAAAGGCTTCCGACGGAGTGGCCATCGGGCGGTTCTTGGGCCAAGGGGGCTCGGAGGATTCTCCCTGCCTCCGGGGGACGGGTCGGCGGGCTCGGACCGAGGTGCCAGGACCTGTCGGAACGCCGACCGGGGAGTTCGTCCCGCACGCGACGAAAATGGGAAGAACGACAGGGCCTCCCGGGAAAGACCAGGATGTCCGGGAGCCGGCGCGACGCGTGGAGCG
>JBEKJT010000007.1:0-29589 GCA_050011075.1 Thermoplasmata archaeon | reverse complement strand
GGCCCCCGTGCCGGCCCAGTTCTGGAGATTGGCCGGGTCGATGAGCGAACTACCACCGTGAACGTAGTGGCCGTTCACGACGAAGAACGGAATCGAACTCCCGCTGTACGCATTCACGTACGCCGACTGATAGCAGTTGGCTGTGGACGGGAACGTGCCGTCGGTGCCGGCGACGTACTCGCTCACCTGGAAGGTGACGGTCGAGGAGGAGAGCTGGGCGTTCGCGAGCACCATCTCCGGAGTTGCCGGGTAGGGCTCTGGTGAGCCGTAGGAGTAACCGGCGTACGCGTCCGTGAGCGTTCCGAACTCGGTCAGGGCTTTCCAGAGGGCCCAGCTGCTGGCCGAGCAATACGGGCACCAGGTGGCTCCGTAATAGAACACGACCGGACGACCGCCGTCCTGCCAGGCCGCTGCGGGGTAGGAGACCCAGCCCGGCCCAGGCTGGCTCGTGCCCGACGCCGTGGACGGAAGATAGGGACACCCGAAGAAGAGGAACCCACCCAGGGCGATCATTCCCGTGATGACCAGGCCGAGGACGACGCCGGCGACGAGCGTCGTGCGGAGCGTCTTCGACCAACGAGGCCCGCTCGACCGCCAGAGTCCGAAGAGCAGGATGAACGCCCCGACCGCGAGGCCGAGCGCCAGGTACGGGATCGCCGGGAGGATCAGACCCACCGGCGAGGGAACGAGGTAGGCGAGGACGAACCAGATGGCGAAGATTGGGACGAGAAGGTATCCGATCCGGATCAGGGTCCAGCGGCGTTCGCGCGCCTCGGCCTCCTTCTTCTGCCGGGCGACAGGAACCTCTTGCCGTCGGTCCCGCGACCGCTGTCGGTGGTAGAGCCCGCGGAGGGCTCGACCGGGCTCCTGGACCGAGGTGTCGGGATGGAACCCTACCTTCGGGTCCTCCGCAATACGGTCCCAATCCCACCCCTTGGACCTTAGTTCCTCGACCCGGTCCCAGTCGACCACGAACCGACGAACGAGAGACCCCTTTTCCGCTTTTGCCCCCGGCGGCACTCGTGCCGGGACCCGTCCGACCCCCCATCGGCCTTTTACCCGGGACAAGGTGCGGCGTAGCGATGCGAGTGACCTTCCTCGGGACCGCCGGCTCCTGGCCGACCAAGGATCGGTCGGCCAGCGCCATCGCCCTCGACCTCGAGAAAGAGCTGATCCTGCTCGACTGCGGCGAGGGGACCCAGCGGCAGTTCTTCCAGTCGAGCGCCTCGTTCATGCGGGTGCGACGGATCTTCCTGACGCACTTCCACGGGGACCACTTCCTCGGGCTCCCCGGGCTCATCCAGAGCATGTCGCTCAACCACCGGAGCGAACCGCTCGACATCTACGGGCCGCCCGACGCGGAGGAGATGGTCGGGCGAGCGCTGCGGATGGGCTACTTCACGCTCCGCTTCCCGGTCGAGGTCCACTCCCTGGCGCCCGGGGCGTCGGTGGACCTCGATGGGTACTCGGTCCGCACCGCCTCCGCAGTGCACCCGGTGCCGGCGCTGGCCTACCGTGTGGAGGAGGGCCCGAAGCGCGGTCGGTTTGACGGGCCGCTCGCCCGGTCCCTGGGCATCCACGGCCGGGACTTCGCCCGCCTGGAAGCGGGGGATCCCGTGCGGGTCGGAGAGCAGGTCGTTCACCCCTCCGACGTGATGGGACCCCCGCGTCCCGGCCGCTCGGTCGTCTATTCGGGAGACACCGCGCCCGCCGAGGAGGTCCGCAAGCTGGCCCATCGGGCCACGCTCTTGATCCACGAATCGACCGTCGCCCAGGAGCTCGAGGGAGAGGCGAACGAGTGGGGCCACTCCTCGGCGCGACAGGCCGCGGACCTCGCCCGCGCGGCCGAGGTCTCCGCGCTGTTCCTCACGCACTTTTCGGCGCGCTACAAGGAGCTCGAACCGCTCGAGGAGGAGGCGCGCATCGTCTTCCCCGGCTCCCAGGCTGCCCACGACCTCCTCGACCACTTGATCCTCCAGCCATGATCCGCGCGGACGTCGTCGTCACGAACCTCGCCGAGGTGGCGACGCTCGCGCCGGGCCCCATCCCGCGCACCGGGGCCGCCATGTCCGAGGTCGGACGCGTCCCGAACGGCGCCCTCGCGGTCGCCGAGGGCCGGTTCGTTTGGGTCGGCCCTGAACGCGCGCTCGCCCGGAACGTCCGCCTCGGATCCGGCGGCCGGACGCTCGACGGGAGGCGAGGGACCCTCGTCCCCGGGTTCGTGGACGCCCATACGCACGTACTGTTCGCCGGAGACCGCGCCTTCGAGCTCCCGCTCAAGGTCGCGGGAGCTTCGTATGCGGAGATCGCACGTCGGGGCGGCGGGCTTTACTCGACGGTCCGGGCCACGCGTCGGGCGAGCGACACCGCGCTCCTCACCGAGACCTTCGGCCGCCTCTCGACCATGGCCGCTCAGGGAAGCACCGCGGTCGAGGTGAAATCCGGCTACGCGCTCAACCATGAGGGCGAGCTAAGGCTGCTCCGCCTCATCCCGCGGCTCGCCCGGCGCACCGGCCTCCGACTCGTGCCGACGTACCTCGGGGCCCACGCGATCGCACCCGAGTACCGCGATCACCCCGACGCCTACGTGGATCGGATCGTCCGTCAGACCTTGCCGGTGGTGGCCCGCGAGCGGCTCGCCCGGTTCTGCGACGTCTTTTGCGAGCCGGGGTTCTTCACGGTCGCGCAGTCCGAACGAATCCTGAGGGCGGCGCTCGCGCTGGGGCTCGACGTCAAGGTCCATGCCGAGGAGTTTGTCCTCTCGGGAGGCGCCCGGCTCGCCGCACGCCTACCGGCGCGCTCCGCCGAGCATCTCCTCGAGGCGACCCGCGCCGACCGTGCCCGCCTCGCCGAGAGCAGCGTCACGGCGGTGCTGCTGCCGCTGACGGCGTTCGCTTCCTCGAAGACCCGGCGCAGCCCGGCGCGAGAAATGGTCGATGCCGGAGTCCCGGTCGCGCTCGGCACCGACTGCTCTCCGAACTCCTGGGTAGATTCGATGCCGCTCGTCCTCGCGCACGCGGTCCACGGCGGGCGCCTCACACCGGCCGAGGCGCTCACCGCGGCCACCGTGAACGCCGCGCATGCCTCGGCCCTCGAGGATGAAGGCAGGATCGCCCCGGGTCTCCCCGCCGATTTCTCGGTCTTCGACCTCCCGTCGTCCGACCATCTCGGATACCGGTTCGACGCGATTCCGACGCGCGTTTATCGTCAGGGAAAATCGATTTCTCCGCCGTAACTCCGTCAGTACATCTAAATAGGAGGGGTCTCCTCCTCGCCGGCTGAGGTCGCCAAACATGGCGGAGCGCGTAGGCAAGGAGCAAATCAAGCGAGAGAAGGGATACCTGTACTACCTCGGCAAGGACGGGTACCTCTGGAAGACCCCCACGAAGCTGAACAAGTCCGGCAAGAAGGGACGCGTCGGGACGGAGAAGATCACCCGCCAGGACGGCTACATGTACTTCCTGGACAAGAAGGGCTTCGTTTCCCGCGCCAAGATGAAGAACGCCTGAAGAAGGCCCACCCTTTCCGGGGGACCTCGACCCGAGGTCCCCTTTTCCCCATTTTCTTTAGGGTTACCCACCCCAAGGGCAAATACCCAGACGCATTTCGCCGTTCTGGAGCTTACTCCATGGTCTGTCGGAACGACACGGACGACCCTCGGAAGTGCGAGCGCTGCGGCGCGTTCCTGTGGGTCGCGGAGGAGGGGCTCTTCTGCGGAGACTGCGGCGTGCTGATGCCGTGTACGATGCAGGTCCGGCCGCCTCCGTCGGTCCCCTATCTCACTGCGACCACGAGCGGAGTCGGGGACGCTGCCTCCGGCCGGCAGTGACGCCAGAGCGCGTGGAAGAAGAGGCCGTAGACGAGGTCGACCGCGAGGACGACCGGTAGCCCGACCTGGCTGAAGAGACCGAAGAGCAGGATCGGGAGCGTGATCCCGAGCGCGAGCAGGACCATCTGCGGCTCGTTCGCCCGCCGGCCGATCGACCGCTGGACCGCGAAGAAGAGGAGGGCCGCAAGGAGGAGGTCGATCCCCCCGGCGAGCGGCGCGGGAAGGTGCAGGTCCTCGCCGACGCCGGGCACAATCAGCAGCACCGGAAAGTAGACGAGACCCAGCAGGAAGAAAGCCCGGGGCCCGTGGGTCGGTCTCTCCCGAGGAGGATCGAGCCATCCCGGCGGGAGCCGGACCGCGACGACCCAGAGGAGGATCGCGACGACCGCCACGCCCACGATCCAGGCGAGCTGGACCCGCCAGTAGTTCGAGATCAGCACGAGCAGGACGATGTCGAGGACGTAAGTCCCTGCCGCCACCGTCGTCTCGCGCCGCGAGAGCAACGAGCGGCCCCGGGTCTCGGGGAGCGCGAGCCCGAGAAGGAGGATCGGGACACCGACGCTGAGCACGATGTGGACGCCGAGGATGCCGATGAGCCAGACCCAGTTGACGCCGACCGACCGGCCGTAGTGTCCGAGGTTCGCGACGACCGAGGCGTTCGGGTTGAAGACCGTGCTGAGGGCCGTGCCCTCTTCGAGCAGGCCCTAAGCGGCGCCGAAGAGGAGGAGCGACCCCCAGCTCTTCCCCCAGCGGATCCACGCCTCTCGCAGGAGAAGGACGCCCGGACCGTACAGTCCGAGATTGAGTCCGAGGAAGAGGAAGAACCCGAGCGGAGAAACGACGATCAAGGCGACCGCGCTCGACCCGGAAAGGTACTCCGGGATTCCCGGGGTGAACGCGAGGAGGAGGAGCACGGGATGACGATGGAAAAATGCGGCCGCACGCGCGAACGGCGCTGGTCGCACCGGGCTGGCCATCGCTTTCGAGCGGGCGACCCGCTTACTTAGAATGCTCGCGTCCGCGGCACGGGAGAGTCGGGAGATTCCTCGAGCGTATCCGACGAGTTCGATCCCTTGTCGGCGGGTCCGCACGCGCGAGCGAGTTCCTCAACGCGCAACGGTTCTTACGCAGGAACGGGTTGAGCGCTTCGACCGACGCGATTCCGGAGGGATCCCGCGGATTTCCAACCAAGCAGACTTATAGCAGACTACGCTTGGCGCCAGCCGGGGGGTTTTCGAGGTGTCCGAAGCGACACCATCCGCGTCCTGGACCACCGTCGACCGGCGAGAAACGGCCTTCCCTCGAAGGCGTTTCGGCGACCGGCCGCTGTCGGCTTAGTTCTGCGCGGTGGTACAGCTCGACGGAAGACGAGGCCTTCTCGACCCTCCAGGAAGTAACCCTTATGGCGGTAGCCAAGAAGCGCGCGGTGCCCGTATCCGACGAACCGACCGGCCGGTCGGCCTCCCGTATCGGGCGCGAACCGATTCCCGTTCCTCGTCTCGTCCCTCGCGGCAAGACCGCGTTCGACACCGTCCAGTGGCGCAGCCACGACGCCGTGATCAAGAACGCGGAAGGCAAGGTGATCTTCGAACAGAAAGGGATCCACGCGCCGACGTCCTGGTCGGAAACGAGCGTTAACATCGCCGCGTCAAAGTACTTCCGCATCATCCAGGGGCGACGCGAGAACTCGATCGACGGGATGGTCCGGCGGGTCTGCCACTGGATCTCCCAGCGCGGACTCGAGCTCGGGTACCTCGACACCGTCGACGAGGCGACCACCCTCGAGGAGAGCCTCTCCTATCTCATGGTCCAGCAGATGGCGGCGTTCAACAGCCCCGTCTGGTTCAATGTCGGGGTCCGCGAACCCCCGCAGTGCTCCGCCTGCTTCATCCAGTCGATCTCCGACGACATGGACTCGATCCTCGGCCTCGCGACCAGCGAGGGCCGCCTGTTCAAGGGCGGCAGCGGGACCGGGACCAACCTTTCCCCGCTCCGTGGCAGCCACGAGAAGCTGGCCGGCGGCGGGATCGCGTCCGGTCCGGTGTCGTTCATGCGCGCGTTCGACGCGCTCGCCGGCGTCATCAAGTCCGGGGGGACGACCCGCCGCGCCGCGAAGATGGTAATCCTCAACATGGACCACCCCGACATCGTCGGCTTCATCGATTGCAAGGTCCGCGAGGAGGACAAGGCCCTCGCGCTCATCCGCGAAGGCTACTCCGCGAACTTCGACGGGACGGACCCGGATTCGGCGTACGCGTCGATCGCCTACCAGAACGCCAACCATTCGGTCCGCATCCCCGACGGATTCATGGAGGCGGTGATCCGCGACGGCGAATGGAAGTCGTACAACCGGACCGACCACTCGGTCGCCGGGACCTACCGGGCGCGCGAGCTCTGGCGCAAGCTCGCCTACGCCGCCTGGCGCTGTGGGGACCCGGGCGTCCAGTTCGACGACGTCACGAACGACTGGCACACCTCGCCCCACTCGGGCCGGATCAACGCGTCGAACCCGTGCAGCGAGTACCTGTTCCTCGACGACACGGCGTGCAACCTTGCCTCCATCAACCTGATGAAGTTCCTGGACGGCAAGGGCCAGTTCGACGTCGAGCTGTTCCGCCAGGCCGTCCGCACGATGATCCTCGCGATGGAGATCATCGTGGACGCCTCGAGCTACCCGACCGCCCCGATCGCGCAGAATTCCCACGACTTCCGGCCGCTCGGGCTCGGGTATGCGAACCTGGGCGCGCTCCTGATGCACTACGGGCTCGCCTACGACTCCGATCCCGGCCGCACGCTCGCGGCCGCGGTCTCGGCGTTCCTCTCGGCGGAAGGCTACCACATGTCGAGCGAGATCTCGAAGCGGGTCGGACCGTTCGCCGGGTTCGACAAGAACCGGGCCCCGATGCTGCGCGTGATGGGCAAGCACGCGAAGGCTTCCGAACAGATCCCGCTCAACGACCCGCGCCTCACCGCGCTCGTCCAGGCGGCGGTGGACCGATGGCACGACACCGTGAAGGCCGGTGAGCTCTGGGGCTACCGCAACGCCCAGATCTCGGTGATCGCTCCGACCGGCACGATCGGTCTCCTCATGGGATGCGACACCCTCGGCCTCGAGCCGGAGCTCTCGCTCGTCAAGGTGAAAAACCTGGTCGGCGGCGGAGTGCTGCGGATGGTCAACCGCACCGTGCCGGACGGCCTCCACGCGCTCGGCTATCCGAGCGACGATCTGCGCGCGATCACCGCCCACATCGAGAAGACCGGCACGGTCGAGGGAGCGCCCGGCCTCGACCCGGAGGACCTGCCGGTCTTCGACTGCGCGCTCGCCCCGGCCGGCGGGGTCCGCACGATCCTGCCGATGGGCCATCTGAAGATGCTGGGCGCCGTCCAGCCGTTCCTCTCGGGCGGGGCGTCAAAGACGATCAATCTCCCGAACGACGCGACCGTCGAGGACATCGAGAAGATCTACCTCGAGTCCTGGCGCCTCGGGATCAAGTCGGTCGCCCTCTACCGGGACGGTTGCAAGGCCTCCCAGCCGTTCGAGACGGGCAAAGGGAGGGTCAGTGCGCCGGTCGGTCCCCGCGGTCCCGCGCGCGAACGGCTGCCCGACGAGCGCAAGGCGATCACCCACCACTTCTCGGTGGGAGGCCACGACGGCTACGTGACGGTCGGCCTCTACCCCGACGGACGGCCCGGCGAGATCTTCTTCCGGGTCACGAAGGAAGGCTCGACCGTCAACGGCCTCATGGACTCGCTCGGGATCTCGATGTCGATGGCGCTCCAACACGGAGTGCCGTTGAAGGACCTCGTCCGCAAGTTGGCCCACCTGCGCTTCGAGCCCGCCGGCGCGACCAACAACTCGAAGATCCGCTTCGCGAAATCGATCCCCGACTACGTCGCCCGCTGGCTCGCCCTCGAGTTCCTGACCGAGGAGGAGCGGCGCGCGATCGGGCTCGAGGGGCCGGTCGAAGGGAACGGCAACGGGCACGCCCCCTCACCCTCCTCCACCGGGAAGGCGGTCGCACCGTCGGCCCAGACCGTGAAGTTCGAGACCCGTCCGCTCGACACGTTCTCCCCCGCGGCCTCGGGCGCGGTCAGCGAGGACGCCCCGTCCTGCGCGGTCTGCGGCGGCATCATGGTCCGCTCGGGCACCTGCTACGCGTGCACCGTCTGCGGCTCCACGAGCGGCTGCTCGTAGAGCCGTTGGCGGCTCTCGGCCGCCGGGGACCGCGGGGTCGGACCTACGACGACGGGCCCGCAGGCACCGGCTCCTCCGCGCGCGCCGCCGGCTCGTCCGTGGAAGGCGTTCCGGTTCGGCTCCCGTCGGTCCGGAACCGGTAGTTCCGGAGGCCGAGCGAGAGGAGGAGACCGACCAGGGCGACGCCGGCGGTGATCCCGAACAGGACCTCGAAGCCGGTGATCGACGGCACGCTCACCGTCGGGGTCGGTGGAGGGCCGACAACGAGGGCGGTCGTGAAGCTCGCGGTGATGGCCGCCGCGAGGACCGGCCCGACCGCGCTCCCGAGGTTCCGGAACGTCTGGTTCATCCCGGTCTGGATCCCGAGCTCCCTCGGGGAGACGGAGAGCACGATGATGTTCGACATCGCGATGAGCACCGCGACGTTCCCGACGAGCGCCGGGACGGCGAAGACCATCAGCTCGACGATGGACGAATGGAACAGGAGGAGGCCGAGCGCGCCCAGTCCCATGACCGAGAACCCCGCGAGCATCACCGGCTTCGGACCCATCCGTGCGACCCACCGGCCCCAGAGCGGGGCGAAGGCGAGCATGCCGAGCGCCGAGGGGAGCGCGACCAGTCCCATCTGGAACTCATCGTAGTTGAAGCCGGGCGACACCGGGTCCTCGACGAGGATCGTGAGGGTGACAAAGATCAGGAACATCCCGATGCCAACGATCACCCCGTTGACGTTCGAGATCCAGATGTTCCGCTGCTTGAGCGCCTTGAACGAGACGACCGGGGTCGGCGCCCGCGGTTCCCAGTAGAGGAAGAACCCGGCGCCGGCGAGGGCGAGAAGGAAGAACTCGGGGACCCCCCACGGAATGCCGGCCAGCGTCACCGCGGAGAGGCTCGTCCAGCCCCAGTAGACCCCTTCGGTGAGACCGAACATGGCCATCGCGAGGGCGAAGCCGAGGCTCCCAATCCCGGGGATGTCGATGGGCTTCGGGGAGAGGTGCGGCGATTCGCGAAGGTAGATGTACGCGAGGATCACGAGAATGACGGCGACCGGGATCACGGTGTGGTAGGTGAGCTGCCAGCCGAACTGGTAAGCGATGTAGCCTCCCCCCACGAGCCCGAGCGCGGCGCCGGCCGCGAACATCCCCGAGACGACCCCCTGGGCCTGGCCGACCCGGGCCGCGGGAAACACCTCGGGCAGCATCGCGAACGCGAGCGGGAACATGCCCATCCCGAGCCCTTGGAACGCGCGCACCCCGATCAGGACGTAAATCTGGTTCGCCCGGTCGACCCCGAACGCCGCTCCGATGTTGGGCGTGAAACCGGCGATGCTGACCGCGACCGCATAGAGCCCCATGACGAAGATCAGCATCCGCTTCTTGCCGTACTTGTCGCCGAGCTTCCCGAAGATCGGGGTCGCGACGGTCCCGACGAGGAGGTAGGCCGAAACGATCCAGACGACCGTCGTCGTGGGCGCCCCGTCGAAGAAGGTGATGAACGCCTTGAACGCGGGAAGGACCATCGTCTCGACGTAGGTGACCATGAGCGCCATCACGGCGAGCACGATGAGCGCGCCGCGCGCGGCGCGCGGGTTGTACGGCGTCCCGGCGGCGGTCAGCGTCGGGGGCGACTCGCTCATGGGCCCTCTCGGGGCGCCGGGGCGACCGGTTCGAGCCGCCGTCCGAGTTCGCGGAAGACGCGCACGGCCGCGGCGACGTCCGCCGGGGGCGACCCGCGGGCGGCCTTCGACATGACCCGGGTGATCTCTTCCCAGACCCGGGCCTCGACCTTGCGGCCCCGCGGGGTGAGCGAGAGTTCGACCGCCCGCCGGTCCCGTTGGGAGCGGTGGCGACGCAGGAGGCCCGCGGCCTCGAGCTGGTCGAGGTTCGCGCAGACGGTCGGCGCGGAGACCCCGAGGTACCGGGCGACCGTGCTCAGGGACGCGGCCTCGAGGCTCGACACCGTGTGGATCGCCCAGAACTGTCCCATCGTGATCCCTTCCTTCGCCAGGGTCGGGTGGACGTGATGGAGGGACGAGCGCACGACCCCGTGGACCAGGTCGACGAGTTGGACCACGTCGTTCGATTCGGCCGCACGTTCTACGGGGGGGGTCGTCACGACCATGAGGGTTCCTAAAGATTAGAGGCTCTAATCATTAGGATTTATAACTACTTCGAGCTCTACGCGAGCGCGTACCGGGCGAGCTCGACCAGGTCCCTGAGACGGGGCCTCGAGTCCTCGGGAACGGTTCCGTTCCCCCACACGGCCACGATCGATCCGGAAGGAAACGCGGGATTACGTCCCGCGTCCCGGGCGCCGACGCCCGCGGGCGGACCCCGCCGGTCGGCTTCGAGGAGGAGCACGAGCGCCCCGACGGGCCCGGAGTCGACCTCGACCCCGCCCGTCCTCTCGTCCCCCCACGATTCGACCCGGGCCTCCTCGTCGTGCAGGTGGGCGACCCGGGCCCGGTGCCCCTTCGGCGCCTGCGGCCGCGACGCCGCCGGCCGCCAAGCGATCGAGCGTCCGGCGTCGCGGAACCGGGTCAGAAGACCCGGGTCGACCGCGAGTCCCGGGGAGGTCATTTCGCGGCCCCCCGGATCCTCCAGAGGAGGCAATCCGGCCGCACCGAGCAGGGACCACAGACCGCGAGGTCCCGCTCCTTTGGGCAATCGCCCGAGATTCCCGTGTGACAGAGGACGAAGTCGTACTTCACCGGGTCGATCGGGTCGATCCGCCGCAGCGCTTCGCTGACCTCCTCGACCGCCGCCCACGAACGCGTGCGACGGCCCGTAAGGCCGAGGTGGTAGGCGATCCAATGTACATGTTGGTCTAGCGGGACCCGGAGCGCGCCCGTCGGCACTCGCGTCCAGCACCCGAAATCGGGGGACCCCGGCCGGACCATCCAGCGCACGAAGAGCGTGAGGCGCTTGCACGGGCTGCCCGAAGCGTCGAGGGGGCTCGGGAAGAGCGCCCGGTAGCCCAGAGGGGCCCGACCATCACCTCGGAGCGTCCGCGCGAGCGCGTCCAGCCCTCGGTCGAAGCCACCGAGCTCGTAGCCCCCGAGGAAGGACGTCTCGAGCGACCGATGGTCGGCGTAGTACCGGGTCAGCGTCTTGGCCAGATGGTCCAACTGGTCGCCTCGGATCCACCGATGACGGAACGAACGGAGCACCTTCGTCCGCTCCTTCGACCAGGCGGGGTCGACCAGGCGCGCGATGTCCCCGTCCACGAGCCCGGCGAGGCGCCCGATCGCGCCGCGGATCGCCGTGGTGTTGCCGACGGCGAGCGTGGAGCCGAACACACCGGCGACTTCGGCGCGTAGGGGGTCCCAGGCGAGGGGCCGGAGGGCCGAGATCGGGTCGTCGGCGACCGACCGCTCGAAGGGGAACCCCGCATAGAGCGCATTCAAGTGCTGCGGGAACTCGGGCGTCGGGCGATGGGAGCGCACGCGCGAGCGACTCCCCGCGCGGATTTACGGTTGCGTCCGGACCCTCCGTCGGCCATCGCTAACTAGCCGCAGGGTCTTCGGGGACCGTGACCGGAGCCCCCATCGAGGTACGGCCGACCATCGACCGGGCCTGGCTCGAGCGCGTCGCTTCGCTCGACCCGATCGACCACGCGTTCGCGCTCTGGGACCTCGACCGGAACCCCGGGAGGATCCGCTTCTTCTCCGCGGTCGAGGGCGGGACGACCATCGGCTACCTCCTCGTCTGGCTCGGGCATCCGGCGGCCCCGGTAGTCCATTGGTTCGGCGAGGGGCCCTGGGTCCGCTCGCTCGTCGGGATCCTCCCGCCGCGTCCGTGCGTTGCCATCGTCCCGACCTCGGTGGCCCCGACCGTGGAAGCGGTGCGCGGACCGGGCCGTCGGTCTCCCCTGCTCGTCCTGGCACGGGACCCGAGGATGCCGCTCCGATTCACCGAAGGGACTCCGGCCGTCCGGCCGCTCCTTCGGGAGGACCTCCCTCGCCTTTCGACCTGGAGCCGGCAACAGAACGACCCGGTCGCCGCCGAGTACCCCTTCCTCGACCCCGAGGTCGAACGGGCGTGGGGCGCGTTCGACGGCGAGCGACTCGTCGGCGTCGTCCGCGCCGAAGTGCGGCTTCCCCGCGTCTGGGTCCTCGGAGGCGTTTATGTCGAACCGACCGCCCGTGGCCGAGGATGGGGTCGGGTCCTCCTCGGAGCGGCGGTCTCGGCCGCGGAGGGGAGCGGGGCCCAGGTCGCCCTCTACGTTCGCGAGGACCGAACGGCCGCACGCAGCCTCTACGAGAGCGTCGGGTTCCGCACGGTCGGTCACCGAGTGTGGCTCGACCTCGGCGCGGGCCTCCTGCCCTGACCCCCAACTCCTAAGCCTTCTGGCGCCCCCTGCCCGGGAATGCCCTCGAACGCCGAGGCCGCGGAGATCTTCCGGAACATCGCGGACCTGCTCGACGTCCTCGGGGAGAAGTTCAAGCCCGAGGCGTACCGGCGGGCCTCCCGCTCGATCGAGACGCTGCCCGAGGACCTCGGAAAGTTCGCTGCGCGCGACGAGTTGCGGGCGATCCCGGGCGTGGGGGAGGCGATCGCGGAGAAGATCCGGGAGTACCTCACGACCGGACAGGTCTCGTACTACGAGCGCCTGAGGCGCGAGGTTCCCCCCGGCCTGGTCGAACTGATGCACCTTCCGGGCCTCGGTCCGAAGACCGCCCGACGGTTCTGGACCGACCTCGGGGTCGAAGGACCGGCCGAGCTCGAGGGAGCGATCGCGCAGGGTCGGCTCGACTCCGTCAAAGGATTCGGGCCGAAGAAGATCGAACAGGTCCGCACCGCGCTCGCCCAGGCACGCACCGCCCCCGCATCGGGAACGGCACGCGTTCCGATCGAGTCGGCGTACCCGGTCGCCGAGCGGATCGTCCGGGCTCTGCGGGGGCGGGCGCGCAACGACGTGGTCGAGGTCGCGGGAAGCTTCCGCCGGCGCCGCGAGACGGTCGGCGACCTCGACATCCTCGTCACGTCCGAGGAGCCCGAGCGCGTCTTCGACACGTTCTCGGCCCTGCCGGAGGTCCGGGAGGTCCGCTTGCGCGGTGGCACGAAGGAGACCGTCCTGCTCACGAACGGTCTTCAGGTCGACCTGAGGGTGGTCGAGCCGGCGTCGTTCGGCGCCGCCCTCCAGTACTTCACCGGCTCGAAGGACCACAACGTTCACCTCCGGACCATCGCGCGAGACCGGGGTCTCAAGATCAACGAGTACGGCGTCTTCCGCGGCGAGGAGCTTATCGGGGGGCGGACGGAGGAGGAGGTCTACGGGACGCTCGGGCTTCCCTGGATCCCGCCCGAGCTCCGGGAGGACCGCGGCGAGGTCGAGGCCGCGGCCCGGGGCGTCGTGCCTTCGCTCGTCCGGGCGGAAGACCTGACCGGCGAACTGCATCTTCACCTTCCCTCGACCGCGACGGCCTCGGACGTGACGCATCTCCTGCGCGACGCGCGGACCCGGGGGCTTTCCTACCTCGGCGTGGTCGTGGCGGGGGTCGCGTCGGACGGGAATCCCTTCTCGCTGCCCGCGGCGACGCTCGCGGCACTCGAGGCGGGCCGGAAGGATGGGCTCGAGCTGGGCCGGGCGCTCGAGTCCGGACCCGGACCCCTCCCCCCCGCGCTCCGGGGAGTGTCCGCCGAGTACCGGATCGTCCGCGCAACCGCCTCCGAACCGGAACTGTCCGCAGTCGAAGCCGGCGGGCCTCCTCCGTTCCTGGTCGCGCACCTGGGGTCCGCCGGGGGAGGCGCAGGGTCCTGGCGCGGCTGGGTGGAGTGGGCCCGGGCGACGGACTCGGCGGTCGAGGTCGGCCCGGGCCCCGAGCGCCTCGATTCGACCGCCGCCCGGCTCGCGCGCGAGTCCGAGGTCCCGCTCGCCGTGCCGACGGGCGTCGGCGCACCCCCCGACGACCCGACCGCACCGATCGCCCTCGGTTTCGCGCGACGCGCGGGGGCGGGACCGACGGACGTCTGCGTCCGCGGCCCGTCGGGTCGGCCGGTCGCACTCCGGTCTACGGGTTCGCGCTGAGACGGGCCTTCGTGCCCGAACGAGCCCCCGAGATTGCGAGGGAGTCGGACGGGCGGCGCGCGAGACAGCTCGTGCAACGATGCGCCGCCGGCGTGAGGCCGTGGCGCCAGTAGCATTCGGTACAGAGCGGACGGCCGCAGCCCCAACACATCGGCGGGGCGGACTTCACGGCGATCACGCCCGCGCAGTTCGCGCAGGCGAGCGGGACCCCGCGCGGGTGGTCACGGAACGCCGGAGGCTCGGGAAGCCGCGCCCGGGGACGACGGTCGACGGGCCACGGCGCCCGCGGGGGGCTCGTTGGCTCCGAGCGGCGAAAGGGAGGCTCCATCCCGTGGGGGAAGCCGTTCCCCCCTTTTTATGCCTCGGTCCCACGTTCCGGCCCTGCGTCTGGACCCGGAAGTTCATTTACCGTGGGCGGAGAGCCGCCTCCGTGTCGGACGGGTCGGTCTACCCGCGTCCCTACGTCCGGCCCCCGGCCTCTCGCCCGAGCCGCGCGGCCGAGGTGGAGAACGAGCCCCGCCGGTCGAACGCGGCCATCCCGGTCGCGGTCGTCGTCGTCGTCGTGGGCCTCGTTCTCGGCCACTATACCTTCCTCGCCCCCGGGTTCTTCGGCCTCGTCCTCCTGGTCGCGACCGGGTCGTTCCTGTCGACCCGCCTCAACCCGTTGAGCCCCCACTTCTACCTGACCCGCAAGCCATCCTGGCTCGCGGTCGGGGTCGTCTTCCTCGGGGCGCTCCTGCTCCTTGGGGACGCCTACGCCCTGTTCGTCGCCCAGTTCGGGCCGGTGCTGACCCACCTGTAGAAGAGGCCTAGGCGGCGACCATCCGCTCGAGGGCGAGCCTCGCCTTCACCGCGACGTCGGTCGGCACGTCGATCACGAACTGATTGTGGAGGAGCGAGTCCCGGACGTCCTCGAGGCTGATCTCCTTCATGTACGGGCAGATCGCCCCCGCATCGATCGGGTCGAACCGGGTCGTGGGGTTGAGCTTGCGCATCCGGTGGAGGATGCCGACCTCGGTCGCGACCAGGACCTCGGGCGCCCGGGTCTCCTCCGCGTACCGGACCATGCCGTCGGTCGAGAGGACCCGGTCTACGTGTTCCATCGCCTGGGTCGCGCAGCCGCACTCCGGATGCGCGATCACCGGCGCCCCGGGGTGCTCGGCCCGCGCCCGTGCGAGGTCCTCCGGCCGCAGCTTCGCGTGGACCGGACAGTCGCCGACCCAGAGATGCATCGCGCGGCCGGTGCGCCGTCGCACGTAGTCGCCGAGGAACATGTCGGGCAGGAACAGGATCTCCTTGCCCGCCGGCACCTGCTCCACGACCTTGATCGCGTTCGAGCTCGTGCAACAGTAGTCGGCCTCGGCCTTCACGTCGGCGGACGTGTTGATGTACGCGACCACGACGGCGCCGGGATGCTCGGCCTTCCAGGTCCGGAGCTGCTCGGCCGTGATCGAGTCGGCGAGGCCGCACCCCGCCTTCAGGTCGGGCAGGAGCACCGTTCGGTTCGGGTTGAGGATCTTCGCGGTCTCCGCCATGAAGCGGACCCCCGCGAACACGATGACCGCCCGGTCGGATTCCATCGCCTTGCGGGAGAGGTAGAGCGAGTCGCCGACGAAGTCGGCGACGTCCTGGACCTCGGCCCGCTGGTAGTTGTGGGCGAGCAGCACGGCGTTCCGCTCGTCCTTCAGGCGGAGGACCTCCCCCTCGAGCGACATCGGTAGGACGGTTCTAGCTCGCGATGCGTCTTAAGCGGGCCGGGCGCAGCGTGAGGTGGAACGGGACCGCCACCGCGGAGTGGGTCAGCGCGCCGAGGCTCACCGCGTCCGCTCCCACCGACCGGTAGCGGGAGACCGTCTCGGGAGTGATCCCGCCCGAGAGCTCGACCCAGCGTCCCCGCCGAAGGCCGGCCCGCGCGAGCGCCCGAACGATCGCCCGGGCCCGCGCCGGGCTCGCGTTGTCGATGAGCAGGGCCTTGGCCCCCGCGCGCGCGGCCTGGAGGGCCTCCGAGGCGGAGCGTACCTCGACCTCCACGCGCTCGCCGGGAGCGGCGCGCGCGTGGGCGCGCCGGAGCGCCTCGGGGAGCGGCACGAGCGCGAGGTGGTTGTTCTTGATCAGGATCGCCTCGGAGAGGTCGCGCCGGTGCGGCCGGCCACCGCCGTGGACGACTGCGGCCTTCTCGAGGTCCCGGAGGCCGGGAAGGGTCTTGCGGGTCGCCCAGACCTCGAGGCGGCGGGGGGCGCCACGGGCTCCCGCGACCGCCCGGCGGGTCGCGCTCGCGACCCCGCTCGCGTGCATCAGGAAATTAAGCAGCGTCCGTTCGGCCGCGAGGAGGGTGCGCGCGTCCCCGCGGAGCCGAAGCACGACCGTCCCGGGCCGGACCCGGCGGCCGTCCCGGCTCGCGGCGACCACCGTGAGCCCGAGGGCGTGCGCCATCGCGCCGACCGCCGCCATGCCCGAAAGGACGCCCTCCCCCTGCGCGGTCACCGTGGCCTCGGCCGGTGTCGGTCGGTTCATGAGCGCTCGCGTCGTCCGGTCCTGGTCCGCCCGGTCCTCGTCGAGCGCGCGGGCGACCAGTCCGGCGAGTGTGCCCTCGTCGGCGCTAGGACGCGTCACCCTCGCCTTCCTTCGTCCGGAGCGCGTTCTTCAGGCGCTCGAAGTCCGCGACGACGTCCGGGCGCAGGGCCGCGACGTTCTGCCGCTCGAGCTCGCTCACGCGTCGACGGGCGGTCGCCTTGTCGCCCCGGGCGTACGAGAGCTGGGCCAAGCGCAGGACGACATCGACCTCGTCGGGGGGGGCCCGAAGCTCGCGGACCAGCCGATAGGCGTCGAGGAGGTCGGCCTCGGCCCGGTCGTACTCCCCGCGGTCGAGCTCGATCTTCCCCTGCACGATCATCGACTGGACGAGGCCGAACCGGTCGCCGACCCGTTCGAGGATCTCCCGGGCCCGGGCGGACCGCTCGGCCGCCTCGTCGAGCTTGCCGGACTCGCGCAGGATGTCGGCGAGGTTGAACAGCGCCCAGCCGACCCGACGGCTGTCGTGCGACTTCTCGGCGAGCCGGATCGCCTCGGAGAACTCGGTGAGCGCCTCCGAGGAGCGCGGCGTGGCGAACGGGCTGCTGCCGCCAAGGACGACCCCGAGAAAGAGGTGGGCCTGCGCCGCCTCGCGGGCGTCCCCGAGCCGCTCGAGGATCCGGGCGGCGTCGCGGGCCTCGGCCATCGCGTCCTCCGCCTGGCCGGTCATCGCGAGGACATAGGCGCGATGGACACGGCCGAGCGCCGTCGCGCGCTCGTTGCCGGTCGCACGGGCGAGGGCGAGCTCCTCGGTGTGCTCCTCGAGCGCCTCCGAGTACCGGGCCTGGTAATAGAGCGCCTCGCCGCGCAGGCGGTGGAGCCCGATACGGACGAGGGGATGGTTCGTGAGGTCGGTCGTGGCGAGCACGCGGGCCGCCTCCTCGGCGGCGGCACCCCACTCCCCCTCGTCGGTGAGCACCTGGGCCAGGTAGAGCTCGAGGAGGGCGCGAACGTGGGGGGAGAGCTTCTCCCCCGTGCCGCGGCGCGCGAGGTGACCGCGGAGGAGTTCCTCCGCTGGCTTCAGCTCGCCGAGGTGGTCGACCTGCTGGGCGATCTCGAGGACGAGCTCGGCCTCCCCGTCGATGTCGTCGGGCTTCAGCCGTCGGTGGTTCTCGAGCGCCCGCTCGAGGTGGACCTTCGCGAACTCGGGCGAGAACGCCCGCGCTGCGATCTCGGCCGCGGCTCGGTTGTACTGCAACGATTTCTCGTCGACCTTGCCGAGGTAGAAGTGGCGGGCGAGCGCGTAGATGGTGGAGACGTCGGCGCTGCCGGTCGCTTCGAGCGCTTCGCCGATCTTGCGGTGCAGGAGGCGGCGTCGGCTCTCGGTCAGGGAGTCGTAGACGCTCTCGCGCACACGGTCGTCGGCGAACGCGAGGGTCTCGCTCGGACGTTCGAGCAGGAGACCCAGGTTAACGAGGCGGTCGACCGTCTCGGCGAGGCGTTCCTCGTCCTCTCCGCCCGAGCGCAAGAGGACCCCGAAGGGAAACTCGGAACCGAGGACCGAGGCCACCGCAAGGGTGCGCTCGTCGGTCTCGGAGAGCGGAGGCACGACGACCGGCGGGAGCTTGCCGGTGCCCGCCAGCGGCTCGCGTCCGGCGACCTCGGCGGCTCGCGGGATCCGTCGGTCGAACTGGTCGAGGAGGAGCGGGTTCCCGCCGGTCTCGGAGAAACGGCGTGCGATCTCGTCGGCGCTGAACTCCCGGGTCGGTTCGCGCCAGCGCACGTAGAGGGCCACCTCTTCTGACGTGAACGCTCGCAACGTGACCCGGCGCGCATGCGTGGCCGTCTCGAACGCCTCGAGCCGGGCGCGTCGGGACTCCGAAAGGACCTCGAACGGCCGGGCCGTCGCGACGATCCAGAGGGGTCGGTTCTGCAGCTGGCGGGCGACGAACTCGACGGCCTCGAGCGACGGCTCGTCGGCCCGATGCAGGTCCTCGAGCACGAGGACCGTGGGTCCGCGCCGAGTGAACTCGAAGAATTGCTCGGCGACCTCCGTCCAGATCGGCTCTCGGACCGACTCCCCCCGCTCGTCGGCCTCCCCCAGGGCCGAGAGGAGACGCTCCTCGATCCGGACCGGCGAGGAGAAGCTCGTGTCGTCGAGGCGCGGAGCGAAACCGATCAGGAAGCTCGCCGGACCGGGAGCGCCGGGGATGGTCCCGCCCGGGGGGGTCGCCTCCTCCCGGACGCTCTCGAGCGCCGAGCGCAGGAGCGAGAACGGAGGCGGAGCATCGAGCGCGGCCGCCCGACCGACGAGCACGGACGTGCCCCGCGCCCGGATGTTCCGGACGAGCTCCCCGACCAGGGTCGACTTCCCGACCCCGGTCGCCCCGACGAGGAGCGTTACGCCACCGCTGCCCGCCCGTGCGTCCTCGAAGCGCCGGTACAGGGCATCGACCGCCTCTGCCCGGCCGACGAACGGACGGCCGTTCCCGGTCTCGGCCGCCATCGTTGTGCCGTCATAGATGGGGGAGTTCGAGTATTTACGCTCGCGTCGGCGCCGCCTTCACGAACGGAAGTGGCACGACCTCGGCGGGCACGGGGCGTCCTCGAATCTCGAGCTCGAGGGCGGTGCCGACCGCGGTGAGCTCTCTCGGCAGGTAGGCGAGTGCGATCCCATGCCCCAGGTTCGGGGAGACCCCGCCGCTGGTCGCCTGGGCGACGACGGCCCCGTTCGCACGGACCGGGGTACCGTGACGGGGGATCGCCCCGGCCTCGTGGACCGCGATCCCCACGAGACGGACCGCCGGGCCCTCGGACCGCTGCTTCTCGAGCGTCGGCCGCCCCACGAACTCGTGGTCGAGGTCGACGAACCGGTCCTGGGCCGCCTCGATCGGCGTGTGGTCCCGGTGGAACTCCTGGCCCGAGAGCAGGTAGCCCTTCTCGAGGCGCAGCGTATCGCGCGCCCCGAGGCCGCACGGGACCGCGCCGGCCGCCAGCAGGCGTTCGGCGAACGCGTCGGCCGTCTCGCTGGGCATGAACAGTTCGTAACCGAGCTCGCCGGTGTAGCCGGTCCGGCTGACGAGGAACGAGCGGCTGAGGGCGGTGGGGAACGGAAGGCCGAGCTTCCCGTCGTGCTCTCCGCCCGGAGCGGAGGGGTAGAACGCGAGGTGGTAGAACCCGAGCTTCGAAAGGTCCCAACCCATCAGCTTCTCGAGCAGCGCGCGAGAGGTCGGGCCCTGGAGGGCGAGGAGCGCCACTGGACCGTTCCAGCGGGCGATCTTGGTATCGGGCCCGCGGTGCTGGCGGAGGATCTCCTCGATCTCGTCGGCCCGTCCTGCGTTCGGGACCGTCAGGTACGAGCGGGTGAGCTCCTCTCCGGTGTCGAGCCGGCTCACGAGGAGGTCGTCGACGATCCCCCCGGAGGCCTCGAGCAGGAAGGTGTAGCGGACCTGGCCCGGCACGAGCACCGGGACGTTCGCCGTCGTCCGCCGCGCGAGGAGGTCGGCGGCATGGCCTCCCTCCACAGTGAGGATTCCCATGTGGGAGACGTCGAAGAGGCCGACCGACGTTCGGACGGCCTTATGCTCGGCGAGGATGCCCGAGTAGTAGAGCGGCATCTCCCAGCCGGAGAACGGGACGAGGTGGCCTCCGTGGCGCCGGTGGAACTCGTTGAGCGGGGTGCGGCGGATCGCGTGGGCGGGAGGCGCGGCGGCCGGGATCGCGCTCATGTGACGATCTCCGCGAGGCGGCCGGCGTCGACGGCGTGTCGGATCTCGAGGGCGATGCGCCGCCCCGTGCTCATCGGCATCCTCCAGAGGGCATTCCCGTACGGGTGACCGAGGCCGAGGTGGACGTTCGTCCCTCCGCCGATCCTCGCCGCGACGTCGAAGACCGTGGGATGGCCGTCCTTGTCGAGGCACGTCTGAAGGCAGAACGGGCCGAGGATCCCCGGAGGGTAGCGTGACTGCGTCGCTTCCACAAACTGCTCTCCCATGCGGAACACCTCCTCCAGGATCGATTCCCGCACCGTTAAAGTACCGTGCCCCACGACGGTGTACTCCGGCACACGGGCCGATTCGGAGAGCTCGAGCTGCTGCGCCGCCGGCAGCCGGACGAGCCCGTCGAGGTTGCTCTCTCGGCGCTCGTCGACCCCGAGCAGCTCGAGCCCTTCCGCCCGCGGGACGAGCGGGGAGAAGAAGAAGTTGAAGTTGAACACGGGACCGAGGACATACTCCTCGATGCGGGCCACCGCGAGGTCGTCGGCGGTGATCGTTCCCCGTGCGAGGAGGACGGCGGTCTTCTTTCGGAACTCCTCGGGGCTCGCCGCCGTGAAGAACCCCCGCTCGAGCCGCCGGGTCGCGTGCGGCAGCTTCACGATCGCGAGACGGTCGATCTTCGACGGGGAGGCGATCGCCCGCGGGATCGGGATCCCGGCCCCGGCGAGCAGGGTGTAGTAGTTCTCCCGCTCGGTGCGCTCCTCGATCCGAAGGAGGCTGCGCGAACCGACGATCGGCACGCGGAAGTCGTTCTCGATCGTGTCGAGCGGAACGTAGGAGCTGAACGCCCGGTTCGGCACGAGGAGGACCCCGTGGTTTCGCAAACGCTCCTGCGTCGCGGGGGCGGCGAGGTCCGCGAACCGGGGGAACGTCCAGACGTCGTCGACACACCCCCGGCGCCGTCCGCCGGCATGGAAGCGGACGGTCCGGAAGTATTTCGTGTAGGTCGCGTCCCGGCCCTCTTGGGCGAGGACGAGGTTCGGGAGACCCTCGGTCACGGCTCCGTCCGCGATGTCGATCGCCGAGTGCGAACCGACCATGCCGACGACCGGGGTCCGCGGGTACTGCTCGAGGACGGTCCGCATCTCCGCAGGAGCGATGGGCATGCGAGGAGGCCACCGTCAGAGCGGCTTAAGCGCTCGCGCCACCCGCTCGGGAACCAGCGGGAGTTCCGTGACGTGCGCACCCGAGGCCGCGCGCACCGCCGACGCGATCGTCGCCGGTACCGGGATGATCGGGGGTTCTCCGATCCCTTTTGCGCCGAACGGTCCCGCGCCCGCGAACCCTTCGACGAACGTGACGTCGATCGGAGGGACCTCCCCGAGGGTCGGGAGACGATAGTCGACCAGTCCCGCGTTCAGGAGGCGGCCGTCGTCCGACCAGACGGCTTCCTCGGTCAGCGCCGTGCCGAGCCCCATCGCGACCCCTCCCTCCACCTGGGCGCGGGCCGACGGAGCGTCCACGACCGTCCCGACGTCGTGGAACGTGGCGTACCGTACCACGCGCACCGACCCGGTCTCTCGGTCGACCGCCACCTCGGCGACGTGGGCCGCCCCGGTGAAGTCCGTGTAAGGGTAAAACGTCCCGTCGACGACCCGCGATTCGTCGAGCGTGCCGGCCTTGCCGTAGTGCTTTCCTTCGGTGACGAGCCCCCCGGCCGAGGACTCCTCGGCGGTGAGGAGCTCCCGCACCGGTCGGCGGGTCCCGGCGGCCCGCACGAAGATCTCTTCCTTCTCGAGCTCGAGCGCTACCGGCGGCTTCCCTCCGGCACGCTCGGCGAGCGTCCCGAGGAGCGTCACGAGCGCCCGGTCGACGGCCCCACCGAGCGCGCCCACGGTACGGCTGCCGAAGACCCCCGAGTCGAACGGGGCGTGGTCGGTGTCGCCGTACTCGACCCGGATCCGCTCGCGCGGGAGACCGGTCCGACGCTCCGCGACGGCCGCGAGGCCGACGAGCACGCTGCTGCTGCCGATCTCGCGCTCCCCCTGGAGGATCACGAG
Source organism: Thermoplasmata archaeon (assembly GCA_050011075.1). Lineage (GTDB taxonomy): Archaea > Thermoplasmatota > Thermoplasmata > Lutacidiplasmatales > UBA184 > Lutacidiplasma. The sequence continues at coordinate 7,248 of JBEKJT010000007.1, read as the reverse complement.
CTCCGAAGGGGAGAGTCGCACGCGCGCCTCTCCGCCGGCGCCGGTCCCCGTCGACCAGAACCCGAGCCCGACACCGACCCCATGGCCGGGGGGGGCGTCCCGCCGCCACGCGGCGGCGATCGTACGGGCCGCCTCGAACGCGGCCGGGAGGCCGAACGGGAGGACCTTCTGCCCGAGCGGCGTCGTATCCCCCTCCTTCCATAGATGGTCGGCCTTGAATGCGAGCGGGTCGAGACCGGCCTCCCACGCCACGTGCTCCAAGTGGGACTCGACGACGAACGCGCACTGGGGCGCGAACGGCGCCCGATGCGGCCCGAACGGCGGCTTGTTCGTCCGCACGGCGTACCCTTCGACCTCGAAGGTCGGCGTGCGGTACGGGCCGAGGAGGAACCCGATCGAGAAGCCGGTCGCGAAATCGCGGCCGGGGAGCGAGGTGCCGACATCGAGGAGAAGCTGTACGCGTCGCGCGACGATCCGGCCGTCAGTGACGGCGGTCTCCATGCGGACGACCGCGGGCAGGGTCGTCCGTCCGAGCAGGAACTCCTCGCGGTAGGAGAGCGCGAGGCGTACGGGCCGGCCCGTGGCCCGGGCGAGCAACAGCGCGAACGGCTCGACGAACGACGCTCCCTTCCCGCCGAAGCCTCCGCCGACCCAGGCCCCCTCGACGACGATCGATTGCTCGGGGATCCCGAGAATCGAAGCGACGTCCTCCCGTACCCCGAACGGGCTCTGGGTCGTCGTGCGCACGGTCCATCGACCGTCCTTGACCTCCGCGATGCAGGCGTGCGGTTCGAGCGCCACCTGGTGGACGCTAGCCGTCCGGTACGTTTCCCGGACCACCGTGACGGCCTCCCGGAACGCACGGTCGACATCCCCGTGACGGGCGTGGACGTGCGCCGCGATGTGCGCGGACGGCCCGACGTGCGAGCCCGGCCACTCGGGGAAGACCGACTCGAGGTCGGCGATGACGGGAAGGGGGTCGGCCTCGACGCGCACCGCCCGCGCCGCCGCCCGGGCGAGGGCGAGGGTCGGGGCCGCGACCGCGGCGACCGGTTGGTTCCGGTACGCGATCGTCTCGCGGGGGAACGCCGGGCGCTCGGCATCCCCCCGCCGCCCGTCGAGCAGCGAGTCGAGGTCGGCCGCGGAGATCGCGACGACCCCCGGCAACGCGCGTGCGGGGGCGAGGTCGACCGACCGCAGGCGACCGTGGGCCACGGGCGCCGGGACGAGCGCGCCCCAGAGCATGCCGGGGACCTCGAGGTCCGCGCCGAAGACGACCTGGCCCGCGACCTTTGCGGCGGCGTCGGGGCGCAGGGTAGTGCTCACGGCCGATTCTCCCGGAGCGCGGCGACCGCGCGCACGATGGACGCGTACCCGGTGCACCGGCAGAGGTTCCCGGCCAGGTCGTCGAGAAGCTCCTCGAAATCGCCGGCCCGTCCGCGCTCCTTCAGGAGGCCGGTCAGTGCCATCACGAAGCCCGGGGTGCAGTAGCCGCACTGGACCGCGCCAACGGCGGCAAACGCCGCCTGGACGCGCGCCCCCACCGGGTCGTCGCTGACTCCCTCCACCGTCGTGACGGCCGCACCGTCGACCTCGTGGACGAGGGTGAGGCAGGAGAGCGTCGTTTGCCCGTCGACGAGGAGCGTGCACGCCCCGCAGCCTCCGGTGCGGCAGCCTTCCTTCGTTCCCTTGAGCCCGAGGCGCCAGCGGACCGTGTCGAGGAGGCGCTCGCCGACGGGCGCCTCATCGATCGTGACCGGCCGGCCGTTCACGGTGAGGCGGAGGGGGGGCGGCGTCATGCTCCGCTCCCGCCCGGGGCGCACGACCGGACCCCGCGCTCGAGCAGCGGCCGCACGAGCCTCCGGCGGTACTCTTCGGACGCGCGCTTGTCCGCGACGATCGGGGCGTGGCGCGCTAGCGCTTCCGCTGCGGAGGCGACCTCCGCCGGGTCCGGACGGGGTCCGTGCAGCGCCGCTTCCGCCTCCGGTACGAGGATCGGCCGCGGAGGGAATCCGGCGATGGCCACGCGCCAGCGTTGGGTGCCCGGGGAATACGCCACGGCGACCGCCATGTGCGAGATGTCGTGGAACGGCCGCACGCGCTGGAGGAAGTAGGCCGACGGGCGAGCCTCGGGGATCCTCACGGAGCTGATCAGCTCCCCGGGACCGAGCGCGGTCTTGCGCGAACCTTGAACGAACCGGTCCACGGAGAGCGTGCGGACGCCCGCCGGTCCGACCAGCTCGACCTCGGCGTCCAGCGCGAGGAGCATCGGCACGAGGTCGGAGGCCGGTGCCGAACGGCCCAGGTTCCCTCCGAGGGTGGCTCGGTGCCGGAGCGCGACGCTCCCGACCGCGCGCACCGCGGCGAAGAGACCCGGGATCCGGGCTCGGAGTTCCGGGTCGTTCTCGAGCGTTCGCAACGGCAGCGTGCTTCCTATCGTGAGCGCCCCACCGTCCCAGGCGAGCGTCTGCCAGGGCAATCGCCTCAGCGAGAGGAGAAGCTGGGGCGCGGCCCGACCCTCCTCGAGGTCGTGCAAGAGGTCGGTTCCCCCGGCGAGGACCGCCACCTCGCCCGGCGGGGCCGACCGGAGGGCCATGAGCGCCTCCTCTACGGTTGACGGAGCCAGAAGGTCGTACGGGGCCACGGCGTCGGACCACCGCCCCGCTGACCCATATCGTTTCGCGTGGGGAAGGGCCGGGGACGCTCGGTTTTTTTATGCAATGAGGGGCTTTGGCAATCGGTTGGCATGCCATTCGAACTCGCGTTGCGTTACTCGACCCCGCTTACCCCCATCGCGGACCTTGACGAAGTCCTCCGCGAGTTCCTGCGCCTGACCGGCTATCTACCGGAGGGCGAGGAGGGACGGGGCTCGGAAGGGCCCGTCGCGCAGAGCCTCGCCTACCGGCTCGTCCACGACTGCCTGCTGCGAGACCCGGCGCGCGCGTGGTACGTCGACGAGCTCACAGCGGTGCTGAAGACGAGCAAGCCGACGGTCTACCGCCATGTCAACAAACTCAAGGCCCTCGACCTCTTGGAGGAGGTGGGGGGCGCGGCGGACGGAAAGGGACGCAAGGGGTACCGACTGCGCTACGGGAACCTCGCCCGTGCCTGGGATTTCACGGAAGCGAACGCCCAGAACGCCCTGCGACGGTATCGGGAGACGGTGAATCACTTGCAGACATTGATCGAGAAGCAGGCGAGCGAGCCGACGGCGAAAGCGACCCCGACGCCCCGGGCGGGGCGCGAGCGCGGAGGGTCCCGATGAGCGACCCGAACTCGGGCGGGAAGCGCCCGGCGATCGCCCTCACTCCGGGCTCCCACGTTCGCCTGCGGTCGGCGGGCCCCGATGACCTGGCGATCGTCTCGACGGGTACGTTCCGGGGCCTCGTGTCGATCGGCGGCGACAACGCGCTCGCGATCGAGCTCGACGGCTCGGACGGCGAGGAGAAGGGCCGGGTCCGCCTCGTCCCGGTCCCGGCGATCCTCGCGGTCGACATCCTCGAGGCCGCGAAGGCCGAAGAAGAGAAGCGCTCCGAGCCGGCGCAGTCCCCGGGGTACTTCCGCTAGGGGACGGGCTTGCTGGGAGTTCCGTCGCGGGTCCGGCCCGCGAATTCGAACCCAGGTCGTCGGCTTCGAAGGCCGACAGGATAGTCCAGACTACCCCACAAGCCCGACCGCCGCGTTACGGGGCCCGGTCTATAAGTCCGTTATGCGGCGACGCCCCCTTCGCCGCCCGCCGTGCGCGGCCGCTCGCGCGAACGGAACCGGTCGAGGGTCGTCTGGGCCGTGGCTCCGGGGAAGAGCGTGGCGACCGAATCGGCGAGGATCTGGATCCGCTGCCGGACGTACGGCGTGATCCCGTCGATATCGCCGAGGCGCTGAGAGAGGGGCAGGTACTTGCGGACCGACGCTTCGTAGACCGTCGAGAGGAGCTCCCCGTCACACCGGGCGCTTCCCGACCCTCCCGCCGCGCACCGCCCCGCGAGGGGAGGCCGTCGATAGGAGGTCCCGCACTGCTTGCAGCGGAAGCGCTGGGTCGCGTAGCTCTTGAGGTTCCCCATCACGTCGGGGAGGAAGTGGGCGTTCAGGACGAGCGTCACCGCCTCCGCAACGTCGACCGCCCGGATCTGGGTCGCGAGCACCACCGAGCGCTCGACCATTTCGTTCATCGAACGACCGTCCCGGTACGCCGAGCGCACGGGTCCCCCGGCGATCCGGGCGGTGTCGTGCGTGAAACCGTAGTCCGAGAGCGCGCGGTCCGTTCCGAGGCGGTGGCCGACCCGGTCGAGGAGCGGCTCGACCTCTTTCGGCGACCGTCGATCGGCCGCCGCCCGGTAGAGCGCGAGCGGGTAGTGGCACGCGACGTCGACGTTGTGGGCCTCCTTGTCGACCTCGGTCGCCTCGAGGCGGGTCGTGAGGACGAGCGGCTTGTCCATGAGCGCGCCGCGGGTCTCGGGCAGGTAGGAGCGCGAGAAGTTGAGGAGCGCGTCCAGGAGGAGCGTGACCGAGTCCTCGTCCCCGTCGCAGTTCCTGCGTTTCGCCGCATGGAAGACCGGATGGGCGAAGCAGGCCTCCGCCTCGGTGAACCCGATCACGCGGCCGGCGACGCCGCCCGAGGTGTGGGGTGCGAGCGCGACCACGACCTGGCCGACCAGGTCCTCGGGTCGGTCGGCGCGGTAGAACGGGTCGACGTTGTAGAAGCGCACGAGCTCGTCGTCCACGAACTGCGCCAACCGCGTGAGGTACTCACCGCACGACCGCGAGACGATGAGGTCCTGCGGTGCAAGCTCGACCAGTTGCTCGGGGTCGGTGAGCGGCGCGCCGGCCCAGTCGCGCGCGTAGCCGAGGCGCGCGAGGGTCGGCAGGTCCGCGCCGACCTCGGCCGGGCGGAAGTGCGTGAGCGGCAGGTCGGTGAGGTCGAAGCGGGCGGTGCCGTCCTGGTAGACGGAGATCCCGTGCGAGGCGCGCAGGATCCCCTTCTCCATCGGCTCCGGGACCTTGCCGGGCGAGGTGAGCCCCTTGACCCCCTTCACGACCGGGACCTTCCCGAGGTGGAGCCGGGTCAGCGCATCGCTCCAGAGCCGGGCGATGGGGAGGGACTGGGTCGCGACGGTGCCGGTCGGCTGGGTGTGCGTCCCGCAGGGGCAGCGCATCCAGACGGTAGTGCGGCCGCACGCCGGACAGCTGCGCACGCCGAGGTCGACCGGGGTTCCCTCGCGCATCGTGTGCCGGGCGGCCTCGGGGAGCGAGCGCGTGGGGCCGCCGGCCGCGCCGACCGGGAAGAGCCCGTGCACGTTCGGCTGCATGGACCGTTGGTAGGCCTTCTCGGGCCGTCCGACCCGGCCGCCGACCCGGGACGGGGCCCGCGCCCGGACCGGAGCGCCGGCGAGGCGGCTCACGTATCGCAGCGGGTCCGCGTCGATCGGCTCGAGGGGCGAGGCGCGGACGAGCCGCCCCTCCTCGACCGCGAGACCGAGGCCTCCGACCAGCGCGGCGCTCGCGTCCGGCTCGCCGCGCACGCGGTCTCCCTCGACAGGGTAGAACAGGAAGCCGAGGCGGCTGAGCGTCACGTGCCAGGACGGGTCGGTGGGTAGCTCGACGCTCTCCCCGACCCAGCGCCCGGTGCGCTCGACGAACTCGGAGAGCGCGCGGACCTCGGCGCTGGTGAGGTCGTGCCAGAAGAGGAGCCAGCGCGGATGCAACGGAACGTGGTACTGGCGCGCGAGCGCGACCGCGGCGACGTAGGTCGTCCCGAGAGGCGCCTCGGACGGGTCCACCCCGGCGGCCCGCAGTTCCTCGAGATGCCAGTCGAGGGAGTAGGTGCCGGGGACGAGCGGTCGGTTGTTCTCGAGGAACTCCCCGAACGACACGAGGAGCTCTCCGAGGTCGATGATCCGACGGACGCGGGGGCGGAGCTCCTCCGCCCGGGCGACGTCGTGCACCGCCGTCACCGTGCCGTCCTCGAGCTCGACGATCGGTCCCTCGACCGTGTCGCAGACCCCCATCGCCGTCGCCTTACCGGGGTACTCGAGCTTCACTTGGGTCCCGATCGCGACGAAGTGTTGGAGGATCACCATGGTCGCGGGGTTGACCGCGCAGGCCGCGAGCCCCGTCGTCCGTGCGCGCCCGTACGTGAGACGGAACCCCCCGGGATGGTTCGGGTGAGCGAGCACCGGTCGGCCTCCGACCGAGTCCTGGAGGTACTTCGGCGTCCGGGATTCCTCGTCGTCCGTGGCGTGCAGCCCGAGCTCAGCGAGGAACTCCCATCCCTCGAGCCCGAGCTTCTCGACCACCTTGCGCAGCTTCGCGGCCTTCTGGCAGAGCCCCTCGGCGATCACGAGGCAGGCGCCGCCGCGGATCCCGTTCGTCGGCACGCGCGGCAGGTTCCGCCACGCGCTCACCTCCGCGTCCCCCTCGGTCGACTCGCCCGAGATCGCCACGGGCACGTGTCGTACGACGAGCTCGATCTCCTCGGCGGTCGGGACGTATTGGAGGTGCTGGTGGTACTTGTAGAGAGGGATCTCCTCCTTGTACCGTTCGACCTCCGCGGGCTCCGGACGGAATGCCGCGAGGCCGAGGTCCCGTCGTACGATGTCGGCCAGGAGCACGCTCAGCGCCTGGGCGGTCCCTCCGGCGGCGCGGATGGGGCCGGCGTAGTACAGTTCGATGTACTGTGTTCGATCCGGTCCGTCGCGGATGTGGACCTCGGCGAGCCCCTCGAGCGGTGCGACCAAGATCCCTTCCGTGAGGATGGCGAGCCCGACGCGCAGGGCGGCGTCGACGCGGGTCGTGATGGAGGCGTCCCGGCTCGTGTCCTTCGCGAGCCGCCGTGCGATGGTGACCGCGACCTCTTCGCGGGGCATCTGGAGGGCGAGCGCGCGGATCTCGGCCGAGATCCCCTCGATGCCGAGGTGCGAGAGGAGCTTCTCGACCCGCATCGCCATGTCCTGGGCGCGCGGGATCTCGGGCGTGAGCTCGGGGTCGACTCCGACGCGACGCGCGGCCTCGGCGACGGCGTACGCACGGTCGACCGTCGACTCGATCGCGCGGAAGTAGGATTCCACGGGCGACGCAGAAGGGCGCGTATCATAAGGATGCATCGCGCCGAACCCGGGTCAGGTCCTTCCCCGAGGGTCTCGGTCGATCTCCTGTAGACACCCCCACCCGCTCGACCGCTCGCAGTCGGAGTGGTTCTCCGCTGCGCTCATCCAGTCTCTTCGCGCGCCGGGCACCGAGGTGGCCCGTCCC
>JBEKJT010000006.1:0-30087 GCA_050011075.1 Thermoplasmata archaeon | reverse complement strand
CCGGACGGATCGTGACGGAGTAGACGTAAATCCCGAATCCCATGAACTCCGTCACCCGGTGCAGTACCTCTAGTACAGCCTCCCGGGGAACCGTCACGCGGATCGACGTCTCTCCCAGAAGGGCGGAGAACTCGTCAACGTCGAACGCTCGGTCGAGCGTGATCAACGGCTGCGACGGCGGTGTAAGGGGAGTGCCGGCTCCGGGCCCTGGACCCAGAGGAGAGAGTGGGGCAGGAGCGGCTGCCGGAGGCATCGGCAGACTGGCCCGCGGGGGTCCGCGAGGCGCGAGCCTCGGGTCCTTGGGGGGGTACTTCTCGAGCACCGGGGAGGCGTCTCGCCCGACGAATGGCGGAGTGCGGGAGGCGGTTCGGGAACGCCTTCTCGGGCGGGCCGCGGTACGGGACGAACGAGACTTGCGGGCGGGCATCGGTCGGCAATCCCGAGCGCCCGGGGACGATAAGCTGTCGGGTGGCCGCCCCCCTCCGGGAGAACTTTCCCCTTCTCCCAAGCCGGTTTGTAGCGAGGCAGAGCGTGCGACTCTTCGTCACGGACCGTGAGTTTTGTAGCACCCAGGACGACAGATGGATTATGTAGGGCAGAGTTGCTGGGCGATTAGGCCCGAACCCTACGGAAGGGCCGAGAAAGAGGTCAGAAGAATGCCGGCACGCGTGATGAAGGAGTTCCAGGCCCCGCGGGGCCTGCCCAGGAAGACGGCGTCCGTCTGTCCCGAGTGCATCAAGGTCATTCCCGCGATCGTGCGGGAGAAGGACGGCCGGGTCATCATGGAGAAGACCTGCCGAGCCCACGGGTACTTCTGGGACATCATTTCGAACGACGTCGACTTCTATCTACGGATGGAGGTCTACGCCCATGACGGGGTCGGGTACGAGAATCCCTACTACGACAAGTTCCGCGGCTGCCCTACCACGTGCGGGATGTGCAGCCACCACAAGTCCCACACGGGACTGGCGCTGGTCGACCTGACCAACCGCTGCAATCTCAAGTGCCCGGTCTGTTTCGCGAACGCCAACGCGGCCGGCTACGTCTTCGAACCGACCCGCGAGCAGATCCACTTCATGCTGAAGACCCTCCGGGAACAGAAGCCGGTGGGGACGGTCGCCGTCCAGTTCTCGGGCGGGGAGCCGACCCTGTCGCCGCTCTTCCTGGACGCGGTCTCGATGGCCCGCGACCTCGGCTTCAAGCAGGTCCAGGTCGCGACCAACGGGATCCGGGTCGCCAACGAGCCCGGCTTCGCCCAGGCCTGCCGGGACTCGGGATTGCACACCCTCTACCTCCAGTTCGACGGTCTGGACGACGAGATCTACCGCAAGGTGCGGGGCGTTCCGTTGTTCAAGGTGAAGCAGAAGGCGATCCAGGCGGCCCGGGAGACCCACTCTCCGGCCTCCGACCTCGCGGCGGGCAAGCCGGACAAGCCGCTCAGCGTGGTCCTGGTCCCGACCCTCGTCGGCGGATTCAACGAGAAGGAGATCTGGCCGACGGTGAAGTTCGCGATCGACAATATCGACGTCGTCCGCGGCGTCAACTTCCAGCCGGTCGCGCTCACGGCTCGTATCCCCGACAAGGACCGCTTCCAGATGCGGTTCACCCAGTCGGACCTCGTTCGGATCCTCTGCACGGAAGGGCCGTTCGAGAAGGCGGACTTCTTCCCCGTGCCGTCCGTGGCCCCGATCTCCGAGCTCGTCTCGATCATCCACGGAGAGGAGAAGATGACGCTCACGACCCACCCCGGCTGCGGGTGCGCGACGTTCGCGTTCGTCTCGAAGGACGGGGACAAGATCACTCCGCTCCCCCGGTTCATGGACGTCGACGGGTTCTTCGAGAACGTCGAGACGATGATCGAGAAGTACCGGGACGCCCGCTTCGCGCGGGTCCGCACGGCCGTCGCGGGGGCCCGTCTGCTCCACGACGTCGCGAAGTACTTCGACTTCTCGAAGGCGCCCGAGGGGCTCAACGAGAAGAACTGCGTCAAGGTCATCGCGGGGATCTTCACCGAGGGGAACAAGGAAGCCCTCGCGAAGTTCACCTGGCGGACGCTCTACATCGGGAACATGCACTTCCAGGACGCATACGACTACGATATCCAGCGCCTGATGCGCTGCGATATCCACTACGCCGTCCCGGACGGGCGCGTCATCCCGTTCTGCTCGTACAACTCGGGCCCGATCTACCGGACGGAGGTCGAGAAGAAGTTCTCGATCCCGATCGCCGATTGGCAGGCCGCGAAGAAGTCGGGCGGCGCCGCGCTGAAGACCATCGAGACGATGGGGATCAACGGCGAGGTTATCGTCGACCCCGAGTACTACAAGATCCGGGCGCTGAAGGGTGCCCCCGGGATGTCGACCTAGACGCCCCCGGTCGTCCTCGAGCGAACCTTTTCTTTTCCCCCTTTTCTATTCTTCCTTTCTCCACCGTTCGAACAGTACGTCACCGGGTCGGCGCCAGCGCAAGCTCTCCGGTGCGGGGTCCCGGGCCCGATGGGCGAGTCGTCGGTCGACCTCCCTCCATACCCCGGTGGTCCGGGGCTCGCCCCGCCCCCGTGGGAGCAGCGGGACGGCGTCCGGGTGCTCCCCGAACCAGCGGTACCCGGCTTCGATGTGCTTGCACGTCCCCAGGCCACGCCGGGCGAAGTCGGTGCACGTGCACAGCGCCGAGCTGGCCGAGGGGAACTCGGGCAGGAGGACCCGGTACGCGGTCCCATGGAGCGGATTGCGGACCTCGAGGACCGGGTAGACGTCCGAGCTCCGCAGCCGGACGTCCAGCGGTTCCTCGACCGCCCGGGTCCGACGTTCGTCGACCGCCGCCCGGCGTTCACCCGGGGTCGCCTCGCGCGGGTACCTCGGGCGAGATGTCTCGGCCATCGGCGGGACCGAGGGTGGGGTCGGTAATTACGGCACCTAGGAGCGGCCTTCGCCCGAAAACAAAGGTAGTTATCGCGGGAGGGTCCGTAGACCGTTCGGCGAACCCGCGGACCGGGCGCGCGGGGGTGTACCCCGAACCGTCGGTTCGGTCGTCGGGTCGCCCGAAGGAACTCCACCGGGGGCGGAATTGGACGCGACCACCCTGTTCATCGTTGGGATGTTCCTTCTCGTGGGCAGCGCGGTCCTGGTAGGCGAGCTGTTCAGTCGCTTCGGCCAGGCACCGCTGGTCGGGCAGCTGCTCGTCGGGGTCATCCTCGGGCCGACTCTCCTCGGCGACCCGCTCGGTCTGGCCACGCTCGGCACGGAGTTCCAAAGCCTGCAGTTCCTCGCCACGTTCTTCATCCTGATGATGGCGGGGCTTTCGGTGACCCCGCAGCAGATCCGGGCGACCGGACTGTCGGCCGGCCTGCTCGGGATCGCGATCTTCGTTGTGCCGTTCATCCTCGGGGCCGGCCTCGTCCGCGTGCTGTATCCGGGCATGTCGACGATCGAGACGCTGTTCGTCTCGCTCTGCATCTCGATCACGGCGCTCCCCGTCCTCGGCATCATGCTGCGTGAGTTCGGGCTGATGGAGAGCCGGTTCGGCACGCTCCTCATGAACACCTCTCTCGTGAACGAGCTCGCGGCCGTCAGCGCCTTCGCGGTCCTCCTGCGGATCCAGAGCGACCCGAACGGGACCGGGATCGCGATCGCGACCTCGCTGCTCACGGTCGCGGTGTTCCTCTCCTCGGTCCTCGCGGCCCACTACTCGATGCGCGTCCTGCGTCAGTACCGGCTCTGGGACCGCCTGGTCGACCGGTTCCGGGAAAGATGGCGCACGCGCGAGGCCGGATTCGCCGTCCTGTTGGTCTTCGGCCTCGGCGCCGCGCTCTACTCGCAGCTGCTCGGCCTGACGTTCCTGGTCGGCGCGTTCTACGCCGGCCTGCTCATCACTCCCGAGAGCGCGGGCCGACGGGAGCATCGGACGATCAACTTCGTCTTCGAGGCGGTCACTTGGGGCTTTTTCATTCCGCTCTTCTTCGCCCTGGTCGGTTTCGGGATGAACTTCCGGCTGCTCGGCACCTCGGCCCTGCCGATTCTCGCCTTCGTGGTCCTCGTCGTCTTCGCGCTGTTCTCGAAGGTCTTCATCGGCACCGCCGTGGCGCGGAGCCTCGGCTGGTCGTCGGACGAGGCGTTCTGTGCCGGATTCTTGGTCTCGAGCCGTGGGGCCGTCGAGCTCGCGATGGCCGTCATCCTGCTCGGCAACGGGATATTCAACACCCAGGTCTACACGGTGGTCGCCGGGGTGGGCCTCCTGACGACCGCCTTGTCGCCGATCGGCGCACGGCCCTTCGTACGGTCGATCACCGCGGAACGGCGGGCCGTGGACGAACGTTCCCCGGCCGTGCCGCTCGAGTCGACGCTCCCTCCGCGTCGGCTGGCCGTGGACCGCGATTAGTCCCTCGTGTCGTGCGGGCCCCGGCGGCCCGGCACGGTTATCTCCCCTCGGTCGGGTGCTCAGGACGTGATGCGGCCCGCGGAAGCGGTCCCCCCGAGGGGCACCGGGTCGACCCCGAGACGCCCGCGCCTTTCGAAGCCGGCGAAGATCGGCCTCGGCCTGCTGCTGACGTTCGCGGGCCTGTTCCTCCTCCTCCTCCTGTTCCCCACCTCCCCCGGCGCCCTCGCTCGGACGCTCCCGGTCGCGGCGGCCGGGATCGTCGCCCTCTGGGTCGGCGGGATCCTGATGGGTATCGGCAGCCGGTCCTGACGGAGGGTCCACGGAGCCGTTCCCCTGGCGCCTCGTCACGGTCGATATCGACGGGACGCTCACGGTCGGCCACGGATGGCAGGGTATCGGGTCCGCCTTCGGCCGGGAGGCGGAGTACGAGGGGACGAACCGGCGGTTCTTCGCCCACGAGATTGGCGAGGACGAGCATCTTTCCGACCTGCTCGACCTCGCGACCGGTCGGACGGTCGCGGAGGTCGTGGCGATCGTCGCACGCACCCCGATGCTCTCGGGGATCGGCGAGGGGGTGGAGGAGCTTCACGCCCTCGGCACCCGGGTCGCGCTGCTCACGCACAACCCGTCGTACGTGGTCGACTACTATCGGCAGATGTTCGGCTTCGACGACGCCGAAGGGGTTCGGGCCCAGACCACCGACGGGGGCCGGATCGGCCCGCCCAAGGACGTGCGCGCCGACAAGGCGGGGGGACTGCGGGCGCTCCTCGCCCGCACGGGAGTCGAGCCCCGGACGGTGGCCCACGTGGGCGACGGCTGGTCGGATGCGGAGGTGTTCCGCCTCGTCGGGGGAGGGATCGCGCTCAACTCCTCGCTCGCGGAGGTGAACGGGGCGGCGGACCGTGTCGTGCGAACGCGGGACTTCCGGGACGTGGTACATGCTCTGCGCACGCTGTCGCCCCGGACCTGAAGCCTGCTCCTCCCCGGTGCACAGGATTCTTATAGCCCGGGTCCGCTCGAAGCCCGGGCGACGATGGAGTATGTCATCGTTCGTGCGACGCACCCGACCTGGCTCACGATGCAGCTCCCGACCGAGGTCGCCGACCTCCTTCTCTTTCGCCCCGAAGAGGGGGCCCAGCGGGAGTCGAGCCGGACCGTCTCGTTCCTGGCGCGGGGCCCCGGCCTTGCCCGCGTGATCGCCTCCCACCCGGCTCGGGAGGCGCTCGCGGTCGAGACGGTGCGCAATCGGCTCATCGCCTCTGCCCGTCCGGGGGACCGCCATCTGTTCACCCTCCCTGCCCCCGTGGTCCAGCATCTGGGCCTCCAGGTCTATTCTCGGGGGCCCCGCCTGCGAGGGACCGACGACACTCTCGTCTGGTTCGTCCCTGCGCCCGAGTACTACGAGTTCCGTTCGGTCGTGGAGGCGGGACGAAGGTGGACGGGACCCTCCGCCGGGCCGTTCGCCCATGTCTATCTCGCGAAGTCGCTCGTGCCGTTCCCGAAGGAGCTCGCCCAGCTGGCCGAGCTCGAGTACCGGGTGGAAGAGGAGGAGTGGCGCCCCGCCGTGGAGGCCCTTCAGCGGGTGGGACGGGGTCGGAGGGTCGTGCTGTAAAGAGCCCTCCGGACTCGGCCCACCCCGGTCCCGGACCTGCGACTTTCCGAAGTTATTTATACCGACCCAAGAGATAGATTCCATCCATGCGGGGCACGGACCGCGGGAACGCCAAGACGACCTCCACGAAGCCGTACACCCTGCGCAATCCCGTGCCGCTCCGGACCGAGGCGGACGTGTCGGTCACTCGGGCAGGGATCCCGACGGACGTGACGCTCACGGACGCCGCGGGCCCGGTGGATTTCGATTCGCTCGCGAAGGCGATCCGCCGCTCGGTCGGCCACGAGGGAATGCGCCCGGAGGACGCTCGCTCGATCGCTGCGCATGTGCTCAATTTCTTCGGGTTCAACGAACGTATCATCGACAACGTCCTCGAGCCGGACGACCGCGACACGTTCTACATGCTCGAGGACACGGGGATCCTCGAGACCGAACGGGACGAGACGACCCTCTACGACGGTCGAGAGTGGCGCATCCACTACTGGATGTTCCGCAAGGACCGGATCTTCGACCTTGCCCGCGAGGAGAGCGCCGCGATGGCAGCCGCAGGGGAGAAGGAGATCGTCTACTCGTCCAACTCCAACCGCTCGGGCGCGTTCGTTCTCCCGCATGGGGAGCACGGGACGGGGCTTCCGGCCCACGCGGTCTACCACGAGCTCGGCGACGAGGTCTGGCTCGAGCGGCGCCAGAACCCGATGCCCGCGGAGCTCCCCGCGCCCCGCGCCCCCCGCCACCGCGACGGCGCCGAAGACTGACGCCCAACGCGCCGGGCCTTCCGAACCGTTAACCTTCCCGGGGTTTCCCCCGAGCGGATGCGTCGGTTCCTCCTCCTGGCCCACCGGGTCCCTCCGGCGGGTACGTTCACCCTGAACGACCTCGCCGGGGGCGCCGGCCGGATGGACGAGGTGGCCCGGGCCGTTTCGACCGCCTTCACCCTGTCGAACGACCTGCGGCGCGATACGGAGTTCACGGTCCTCTTCGTCGCCGAGCCTCCTCCGCACGCCCGCCGGGTCGTTCTGGTGGGCGCTCGCCTCCGCAACCTGAACCCGGACGAGCGGTCGACCGCGGCCCTGCTCAAGAACGCGCTCGTGCGGTCGGTCGGCTTCCCAGAGGAGTTCGAATCCTCGCCCGGCCTCACGGTCGCGGCGGTCGACCCGGTCGAGGAGCTCGCCCGCTTCCTGGGTCTTCCGGGAGCGGCCTGGCTGTCCGAGGACGGGCGGCCGATCGCAGAGTGGACCCCTCCGGGCGGCGAGGTCTCGGCGGTCCTCTCCGACCCCTACGACCCGACGCCCGACGAGGCCGCGCGCCTGCGCGAGAGCGCCGTGCCCTGCCTCTCGGTCGGGCCTCGGTCCCTGCGCTCGAGCCAAGTGGTCGATGCGGTCCACCGGGAGCTCGACCTCCGGGAAGCCCGACCCGGACCCACGGTGCCCGGCTAAGGGACGAGGAGCGGTCCGGTCAGGTCGCGACGGGTGCCGACCGCATCGCGGACGACCCGGGGCTTCAGTCCGCCGACGACGGCGGTCAGGTGCACGACCTCCCGGGGCTCGGGCCGCACCCGGGTCCCGAAGACCAGCCGTTCGGGTTCGCCGAGCACATCCCGCATAGTGCGCAGTACCCGGTCGAGCGTGCGGAGCGTGAGGTTCGCCCCGCCGTCGAGGTGGACGAGGGCCGAGGGCCGCTCGGCGAGGTGGAAGTCGAGAAGCGACTCCGAGAGGGCTTGGTGCACGAGCCGCTCGGGCTCCGAGACGTGGTGCTCCCCGACGATGAGCGTCGAGAGCCCCGATTCCCGTAGGTGGTTCTTCAGGCTCGCGAGGTCGACGTTGAGCTGGGAGGGGTTCTCGACCATGTCGACCAGGCTTGCGACCAGGGAGTGAAGGTACGCGTTCCGCACGGAGAAGACCCGGTGGATCGGAAGGCGTTCGAAGCGGCGGAGCTTTTCGTTCGAGAGCGCGAGCAATAGACCTCCCATCTCCTCGAGCTCCTCGATGGTCGCGTCGACGTTCTCCCGCCGGGTCGGGTTCGTTTCGAGTTCCACCTGGAAAGGCAGGAAGACGACCGGGATCGGCAGCGCCTCGGTCGACCGCAGCGCGCGCGACAGGAATGGGAGAAGAGCGCTCCCGGTACCTCCGCCGATGCCGGCGAGCAGGAAGACGATCTCGAACGGGGCGAGGCGTCGTAACAGCTCCTCCTTGCCGTCCTCCGCTGCGCGTAGCACGCTCGCCCGGTCGCCGCCGCTGCCGCGGCCTCGCAGCTCACGCTGGCCGAGGAGGATCTTCTCTTCGGCGCCGGTGTGCTGGAGGTGCCGCGCGTCGGTGTTGATGGCGAGGGTGCGCACGCCGGGGATCCCGAGCCCGACGAGGTCCTGCACCGCCTCGCTGCCCGCGCCGCCGAGACCTACGACCGCGACCCCGGGAGTGAGTGCCAGGGCGGCCCAAGAATCGGAGGACGTGGGTTCGGGCGACATCGACTCCCCGCTCCGCCTAGGGCGGAGGGGAGCCCTCGGCGGCCAGCGGCTCCCCTTCCCGCCGGTGCGACCGGGCGGATGGGCCGAACTGCTCGAGGCGGCTGCGGATGTACTCCCGCACCGCCGACCGGACCGCATCGTCGACGCTCACGGAATTTCCCTCTCGAACGAACTCCTCGAGCTGGCTGTTGTCCTGCCGTGAGAGCTCCACCACCACCTTGCGGATGTTCTGTGGTGGCAGGTTGAGCTCGATGTAGTGCTCGAGGCCTTCGCGGATCGTATCGGAGATGGTGGAGGTCTGCTTCGACTGCTGGATCTGCTTGAGCTTCTCGAGCAGCTCCTGCGGGATCCGGACCGTCACCCGCTCCGACGTGTCGACCATGCTCGTCAGACAACACCCCTTGCTTTGTCTGACGAATGACATATCAAGTTCCCTGTATATGAATTGAAAGGGTCGGCCTGCGCGGGCGGTTCTCCTCTCCGAGGACCCATATGAGAGCACGGCCCGTGTCGGCAGCCCGGGGGGAGTCTGACGAGAGAGTACGTCGTCCGCGAATTCACTCCCTCCGACTACGACGCGATCGCCCGCATCGGTCAGCGGATCGCTCCGGACCTCTCGAACAGCGCCGAGGAGATCCGTCACTTTTGGGAGGCGTTCGCCGATCCGCATCTCGACCAACTCCGTCGGGTCGCCGAAGATCCGGTCGAGCGGGCCGTGGTCGGCTGGGGTTCCCTTGAGCAGCGGCCGTTCAACCACGAACCGGGGAAATACTGGATCGAGGTCGTGGTCGACCCGGGCCACCGGCACCACGGCCTCGGTCGGCTGCTCTACGACCAGCTCGAAGGTGAGGCGGTGCGGCGCGGTGCGAGGGGACTGTGGGCGACGGCCCGCGTCGAGGACCCGTCGGGGCTCGCGTTCTTCCGGCACCAGGGCTTCGTGGAACGTCGTCGGGTCTGGCGGTCCCGACTGAACCTCGCCGACGCGAACCTCGCCGCGCTCGGGGACCGGACCGAAGCGCTCCCCCGCGCGGGGATCCGGTTCACCACCCTCGCGCAGGAGGGGGCGGACCAGGACGACGTGCGGCGTCGGTACTACGCTGTCCAGTCCGCCGCCGGCCGGGACGTTCCCACTCTCGGGTCGCACGGCGCAATATCGTACGAGCAGTTCCTCCGGTTCGAGTTCGATGATCCCGGGTTCCTGCCCGAAGCGACGTTCTTCGCCGAGTCGGGCGGCCGGTACGTCGGGGTCACCGCCCTCGACCGGGTCCGTCGGATGCCGGGGGAGCTGCATGTCGGATTCACCGGCGTGCTGCCGGAGTTCCGAGGGCAGGGGATCGCGGTCGAGCTCAAGCGTCGGTCGATCCACTTCGCTCGCGAGCTCGGCTACCGGACGATGCGGACCAGCAACGACTCTTTGAACCGGCCGATCTGGTCGATCAACGAGCGGCTCGGCTTCCGGCCCGTGGAGACCCAGGTCCACGGGGAGAAGTCCCTCGGGTCCGCCGGCCCGCGGGACTCGGTCGAGGGCGCGGACCGGGCCTAATGGACGCCCGTGATCTTTCCGTCGGGGGTGAGGTCGATGTCCTCCGCCGAGGGACGCTTGGGAAGTCCCGGCATCGTCTCTATCGTTCCGAGCAGTCCGACCGTGAAGCCGGCGCCGGCCGACCGGGTCAGACGGTGCACCGTGACCGTGAAACCCTGGGGGCGGTTGAGCAGCTTCGCGTTATCCGAGAGGGAAAGCGGCGTCTTCGCCACGCAGACCGGCCCCGCGAGCTCGCCGATATGCTCGAGGTGGGCGAGGTCCTCGGTCGCCTCCGTGGACTCCACGACCGTCGCGGCCCCGTAGAGACGCGTGGCGATCAGCTCGATCTGGCGGATTGGCGGGGTCCACGCCGGGTAGAGCGGCTTGCTCTGGCGCCCGAGCGCCACGGTGCGCTCCACGGCCTTGGCGAGGTCGATGGATCCGGTCCCGCCCTCCTCGAACGCCCGGGACTCGACGACCTCCACACCCCGCGCGCGACAGAACCGACGGATCAGCTCGGTCTCCTCGGGTGAGTCTCCGGGGAACCGGTTCAGGGCTACGGTTCCTACGAGCCCGAGAGATTCGAGGTTCGAGAGATGCTGCCCGAGATTGTCGAGCCCGAGCTCGAGCGCCGCCCGCGCGGGCTGGAGCGATTCCTCGTCGGTCGCGCCGCCTTGGAACCGAAGGGCACGCTGGGTCGCCACGAGCACCGCGGCGTCCACGTTGATGCCGATCGTCGGGGTGAGGATGTCGACGAACTTCTCGGCCCCGAGCTCGGTCGCGAATCCGGCCTCGACCACGGCGTAGTCCGAGGTCGCGAGGGCGAGCTCGATCGAGAGTCGGCTCGCCGTTCCGTGGGCGAGGTTACCGAACGGGCCTGCGTGAACGAGCGCGGGGATCCCTTCGGAGGTTTGTACGAAGTTCGGTTCGAGCGCGTCGCGCAGCAGGGCTGCCATCGCACCGGCGGCATTCAGGTCCGAGGCACGGACCGCATCCCCGCGGCTCGTGTAGGCGACCAGGATACGACCGAGCCGATCTTTCAGGTCTACGTAATTGCGCGCGAGAGCGAGGATCACCATCACCTCGCTCGCCGCGGCGATCAGGAACGAGCTGTCGTGCGCGACGAACCGCGGGTCGCTTCCCTTCCCAATGACGATGTGGCGCAGGGCCCGGTCCTCGTTGTCCATCGTTCGCGGCCAAACAATCCGCGCCGGGTCGATCTGGAGCGAGTTGCCGTAGAAGAGGTGGTTGTCGACCATCGCCGCTAGCAGGTTGTGCGCGGCGGCGACCGCGTGGATGTCCCCCGTGAACCCGAGGTTGATCTCCACGGAAGGTTCGACCGTGGAACGGCCGCCGCCGGTCGCGCCTCCTTTCACGCCGAAGACCGGCCCGAGCGATGGCTGTCGAAGGCACGGAATCGCGCGGCAGCCGATCCGGGCAAATCCGTTGGAGAGTCCGATGGCCGTGACCGTCTTACCTTCGCCATGCTTGGTGGGCGTCATCCCAGTGACGAGGATGAGCTTCCCTCGGCGGCCTTTGACCAGCCGGGACCGCACGGCCGAGACCGAAACCTTTCCCGCGAGAGGTCCGGCCTGATGCCATTCCCCTGGTGCGAGCCCGAGAATGCCGGCAAGTTCTAGAACACTCCTCATAATGTTCACACGAAGCTAGAGGCGGCCGCCGTAGAACATCAAGGTTAGGTCACGCCCGTTTCAGGCAGTGCTATAGCATGGGCCGGGGTGCGAACGAAGTGACCGCCGCCCTGGCGCTCTTCACCGACGACCTCGCCGAACCGCTCGCCCTCGCCCGTGAGGCGCTCTGGGCGAGCCCAGTACCGGGCGAGGACCCGGCCGAGCACTGGCCCGGCCTCGAAGATCGGATCCGCAGCGGACGGACGATCGGCGCGCTCTGGACCCGAGAGGGGGTCGCGCGGGGGATCGCCCTGTGGAGCCGGCCGGGTCCCCTCGGTGTCGCGGTAGGGTTGCTCTACTTGAGAGCGGCCGAAGCGTCGACGTCGGAGTACCGCGCGTTCCTTGAAGCGATCGCCCGGACCGCCGGGCCCTTGGCTTTCGTCTCCTCGCCGCTCTCGGGCCTCGCCCCGCAGGTCGAAGAGGAGACGATGCGGGGGGTCGGATTCGCCCCCTACTCGCGCTCGGAGATGACCCTCGCCCTCGCCGGGTCTGAACCGGCTCGCCCGCCGTTGCCGGATCGTCGGGTCCGTCCGTTCCGGCCGGAGGACGCGCCGCTCGCGGCTCGGATCCACCGGCGAGCGTACGAAGGACGGTTCGACCGGTACCTCTTTCTCGAGGACCTCGACCCGGCACGCGACGCGGAAACCCTGGTCGGAGACCTCGTCCGCGGTCGGTGGGGTGAATTCCTCGCCGACGCCTCGATGGTCGTGGAGGAGAACGGCGTCCCCGCCGGTACCACCCTGGTCGTCCGGTCGCCGCGCGGCCCGCTGATCGCCGACGTCGCCACGGACCCGACCCAGGTCGGCCATGGAGTGGGCCGGGCGGCGCTGGAAGGGACCCTGCGAGCGCTCCGCGAGCGCGGCGAGACCCACGTCCGCCTCGCGGTGACCGAGGGCAACCGACGGGCGATCGCGCTCTACGAGAAGCTCGGGTTCGCCCGGACCCTCGGGCCGGCCCGAGAGTGGTATCACACGGGCCGGGTCCCGGTCTCGCCGTCGTCCGGATAGGACGCCGCGGGGCTCGTCGCGTCCGGCGGTCGTCTCGGTTCGTATCCGAGCCGGCGCAACGACCCGAACGTGAGGAGCATGAGCACGCCAAAGACGGCGATCGCGCCGCCGGCCGTGAGATACATTCCCTGGATCCCGAGCGCCAAGAGAAGCAACCCTCCTACGAACTGTCCGACGGGGACTAGGGCGTAACTCCCGAGCTCGTCCGCCGAGAAGACCCGGCCCATCATCTCGTCCGGCACCGTGGCCTGGATGGTGGACAGGAACACGGTCGTGATCATCCCCGGCATCAGCCCGTAGAGGAACCCGATCGGCAATGCGAGCCAGATCGAGCGGACGAGGCCGAAGGCGAGGAGCGCGAGGCCCATCAACAGGATGAGGATGATTAGGACCCGCCCGGCGCGGTGCTCGAACCGGAACTGCGACGCGAGGACGAAGCCGGTCGCCGTGCCGGCGGTCAGGACGGCGACCACGGCACCGTACCAGATCCCGTTCGTGAGCCCGAGCCACCCTTCGATGTAGAGCCCCAGTTCCACTAGGGCCACCGCCGACAGGAAGTTGACGACCAGGCTCGCGATCGTTATCTGAAGCAGCTCTCGACGGCGGCCGAGATAGGAAAAGCCGTCCCGCGCCTCGACGAGGACCGACTTCGGCGCCGTGCGTCGGATGACGCGGAGGTCGGCGTCCACGAGCAGGAGCGCGGCCTGGGTCGCGAAGTAGAGCACGAAGGGTACTCCCAGCGCGTAGACCGCCGGGCCCACCGACAGCAGGACCCCGACGGCCAGCGTGGCAATCGCGCTCGCGACCGCCGCGATCGCGTAGATGACGCCGTTCGCCATCCCGAGGTCCTTCGGCTCGACGATACGGGGGATTGACGTGTTGAATGCGGGACGGAAGAGCGCCGAGCTCACGGTGATGAGCGCCCACGCCGGGTAGACCAGCAGGACCCAGAGCGGCAGGTAGAACCCCGGCGGTCCCGGGACCGAAACGTGCGTCGTCGGCCCGTAGGCGAGGTCGATGGCCGCCGCGACGGTCGCGACGATCGATAGGAGGTTCACCGTGCGCATCAGGTGACCCCGGTCGTGGCGGTCGGCGAGGGCGCCGGAGAAGAACATGCTCGCGAGAGTGGGAAGGGTCGAGGAGAGGCCAAGGAAGGCGAGGGCCAGCGCAGCGAAGTTCGTTCGCACGTCCGTCGGATACGCGAACGCGACCGAGTAGACGAGGACGACCAGGATCCCCGCGGGGGCCGCGAGCTGGAGAGCCCCGGCGCTCAGCAGCGACGGGAACGACCGCTGACGGAAGAGCTCTCCATAGCGAGTCAGGAAAAATCCGCCTCCACCCGCACCGAACCCGACCTCAGGGGAGCGGAATAAGCCTACCGAACCCCCACCGCTGCGGACCCCCCATAGAAACCCGCTTGTACTCGCCTCCGCCCTTCTGTCCCCGGGAAGAACCGTGCGCCTACTCCACCGCGACCCGACGACCGGACTCCTGCGCCTGCGCCTCGAGACCCCGAGCGACCTCTGGCGCATCGCGCGCCTCGTGCGCCCGGGAGACCGTGTCGGGGCCTCCACCACGCGCCGCGACCCTGAGGCTCCGCAGGAGGTCGCCGGCGCCGAACGCATCCGCCGACGGGTCTTCCTCACGGTGCGCACCGAGCAGGTCGAATTCCACGGTTTCTCGAAGCACGTGCGGGTCACCGGACCGATCGTCGAGGGACCGTTCGACATCGGGCGCCACCACACCCTCGACCTCACCGAAGGCGACGAGGTCGTCGTCGTCAAGCCGACCCTCGCGTCCGGCGAGCGGGCGATCCTCGACGAGGGCCTCGCCGGGACCGGCGACCCGACGATCCTCATCGCGTCCGTCGACTGGGGGGACTCGGCCCTCGTCCGCATCCACGGCCGCGCCGTCGAGCCGGTGGCGGAGGTCCGTCGGACGATCGCGGGGAAGCGCTATCGCGGCGGCCAGGGGGAAAAGGACCGCGAAAGCTACGTAGAGGAGCTGCTCGTCCTCCTCCGACGGGAGGGGCCGAACGCGACCGCCGTCGTGGTCGCCGGTCCGGGGTTCCTCAAGGAGGAGCTGATGCGTCGCCTTTCCGAGGAGGATGTGACGCTCGCGAAAAAGACGAAGATGTTCCCGACCTCCGAATCCGGCCACGCCGGGATCGACGAGCTCCTGCGCTCGGGCCGCGCCAGCGAAGCGCTTCGGGGGAGCGTGGCTGCGGAGGAGGCGGAGATCGTCGAACGACTCGTGCGCTCCCTCGCCGGCGGCACGCGGGCAGCGGTCGGTCCCCGGGAGGTCGCGGCGGCGGTGGAGGCCGGGGCGGTCGAGACGCTGCTGGTCTCCGACCTTCGCCTGACCGACGAGGAGCTCATCCCCGTGCTCGACCGTGCTCGGGCGGGCCAGGCCCGTCTCTTCGTGGTGCGAGAAGAGGGGGAAGCGGGGAAACGGCTCGCCGCCCTCGGCGGCGTCGCCGCGATCCTGCGCTACGACTGGGTAAGCCCCTCGCGCGTTATGGGATCGCCTGGATCGCCTCGCGCGCCTCCTCAAAGCGGCGCTTGAGGTCCTTCAGCGCGAAGCGGAGCGCTTCCCGGGTCGTGAGCGAACCGTCGGTCTCGAAGCGGAGGAAGAAGCGCTCGGTGTCCGGTTCGATGTGGATCGAACCGTGCTCGCACGTCTTCTCGCACGCCCCGCAGTCGATGCACTTCGTCTCGTCGGTGACCGAGAGCTTCCCATTCGCGAACTCGAGGATGTTCACCGGGCAGGAAGCTGCGGTCCGCTTCTGGCAGGCGTCCGTGCATCCCTCCTTCCGGGCGATCTTCACGTGGGGGCGGGGGAACATCCCGACTCCATGGGCGACCTGCCACTTCGCGTGCTCCCGGGCGGTCCCCACGACCGCCGTGGCGTAGGCGAGGAGCGCTTGGCGGGCGCCGAGCCGTACGATCGGCACGTCCGGTTCGAGGATCGCGAGGGTCGCGTCCCCGAGAGGAACGACATCCTTTGCGTAGACCGTACACGGGCCCTTCTTGTCGACGGAGAACATCACTTGGCAATGGGAGCAACCGGCGCCGGCGCAGGTGCACTCCGATTTCTTGCGGAACTCGGAGAGGTCGGTCGGGATCGGTAGGAGTCCGAGGCGCAGGGCTACCGCCTCGTCGAACATGCTCGTCGAGGAATCGTAGTCCTTCCCCGTCCCCTCGTCCCGGATCGGGCCGAGGTGGAACTCGACATCCTCGATCGCCAGCTTCGGGACGTCGGCGAGCAGCGTCCGTCGGACGGCGTTCACCTGAGACGCGGTGACCCCTTCGAGCTCGAGCTGGGTCGCGCGGGGCTTGAGTTCCTGGACCGTGACCGGCATCGCCTACACCCGGCGTCCCCGACGCCCGCCCTTCGGTTTCGTCCCGTCGTGAGGGACCGGCGTGACGTCCTCGATCCGCTGGATCTTCACGCCGGCCCGGGCGAGAGCCCGGATCGCGGCCTGCGCTCCCGGACCCGGCGAGCGAGAGCGATTGCCGCCGGGAGCCCGAACGCGGACGTGGAGCGTGTCGTACCCCTTCTCCTTGATGACGGCGGCGATCTGGTCGGCCGCCTTCATGGCCGCGTAGGGGCTCGACTCGTCACGCGCGGCCTTCACGACCATCCCGCCGGTCGCCTTCGCGAGGGTCTCGGCCCCGGTGATGTCGGTAACGGTGATGTGGATGTTGTTGTAGCTCGCGAAGATGTGCGCGATCCCGATCTTGGCCACGGTCACGCACCTCCTTCGGGCGCCGGCGTGGGTGCCTCGGCCACCGCCGGGCGTGCGTTGAGCCGTTCCCGCAGCGCGACGCGCACCACGTGTTCGTCGTTCGCGATCGGGCTCATCGGAGCGTAGTGAATCTGCGGCTCCTCAGCGGAGCCGACCAGATAGCCCGGCCGGGTTACCCGATGGTCACCGATCGAGAGGTGGCCGTGAACGATCCACTGCCGGGCCCCGAAGGTGGTCGGAGCAAGGCCGCGGGAGAAGACGATCCACTCGAACCGACGCTTCAGCAAGTCTTCGGTGGAGAGCGCGAGGACGTCGTCGATCGTAGGGGTTCCGGCCGGAAGGACCCCGAGCCGCGTGAGACGGGCGAGCAACTGGTCGGTCTCGAGCCGTGCCTGAGTTCCGCCGGCCCGAAGACGGGCCTGGAGCTCCCGAGCCTGTCCTCGGAATCGTCGGAGCGTGGACTGGGCCTTCCATAGCTCGCGCTTGTTCTTGAGGCCATACTTCTGGAGCAGCTTTCGCTCCTCGGCCATCCGGCCGGCCTCCCACGGGTGCTTCGGAGTGTCGTACGTTCGACGCAGGAACTTCGGATCGCCCACGGATGCGCTACTCCTTCTTCGCGGCCGGCGCCGCGGGTGCGGCCACCGCTGCCGGGGCGGATTCTTCCTTGCCCGCCGCGGCCGCCGCTTCCTTGGCCGCCTTTTTCAGTACGCCGGCTGCCATGCCCGTCCGGCCGTTCGAACGGGTGCGTTGCCCGCGGACCTTCTGGCCCCGCTCGTGGCGCACGCCGCGATAGCTACGGATCATCTTCATCTGGTTGATGTCGTCCCGCCGTCGGGTATCGAGGTCGGGACCGATGTAGTGGGGAGATTCGCCCACCATCGGCTCCCGCGTATGATTGACCATCCAGGCCGGGACTTTCGTCGTAAAGGTACCCAGGGTGGCCTCAATCCCGTCGACGGTCGGCTCGGGAAGGTTTCCGATCATCTCGCCGGCGTTGACGCTCGCGAGGCGGCAGGCCACCTCGGCGATCCGCAGGCCCACACCCCGCACTCCGGTGAGCGCGAGAGCGGTCGCGCGGGTCCCGTCCAGGTCTGTGTTCGCGATGCGAACGATGTAGCGGAAGTTGGGGTTGTCGGGGATGATCTTGGCCGTCTTGGCGGGAGCGCCGGGCTTTCCCTTGCCCTTCGACTCCTTGGGTTCCTTGCCCTCCTTTCCCTCTTTGCCTTCCTTCCCGCGAGTGCCCGGCGCGCGTTTCGCCGGTTTTTCCGCAACGGGTTCGGGGGCGGCGGTCGGTGCCTCGGGGGCCGGAGCCTCCTTCGACTCTTTGGGCGCGATCTCACTCCCCTTGGATGCGGCCGCCGACCACGGGTCGGTGGCGAGCGGATGCCCGCCGTTCGACCCTCGCGTCGAGGGCGCGGCCGCCGAGAAGGCCCTGCCTTTTAAGCACTTCGGGCGGTCGGCCGGGTGCGGGGCGCGGCGCGGCTTCGTTTCGCGACCTCTGGAACCGACCCCGAGGAGGAGGGCGTGGCGGGGCGCTCCGCGGCCTCCCCGGGACCCCGGGCCTCGACGACACGGTAGCCCGAGCCTCGGCCAAGCACTTCGACGGTCCCTTGCCAATGCTCTTCGAGCCATTCCTGGTAGAACCGGATCCCTTGACTGCCCTTGCCCACGAGCACGAGACGGCCCCCGGGCAGGAGGTGGTCCTTGGCTTCGGTGAGAAGAGCTAGAATCTGTTCGCGACCGATGCGGTACGGCGGGTTGGTCGCGATGACGTCAAACCGCTCGCCGGCCACCGGTGTGAAATATTCCCCGACCCGGACCTCCGCGTTCCCGATCCGGTTCCGGTCGAGGTTCTGTCGGGCGAGGCGGGCGGCGCGCCGGTTCACCTCCGTGAGGACTACGTGCCCACGAGGGCTCGCCTTCGCGGCCGCGACTCCGACCGGCCCCCAGCCGCATCCCAGGTCGAGGATTCGGTCGGATTCCCCGAGCTTCAGATGCTCGATCAGGAGCGCCGTGCCCGGGTCGAGTCCGTGGGAGGAGAAGACCCCCGCGTCCACGGCGAACGACAGCAGCTCTCCCTTGTAGAGGAATCGCCGCTCGGACGGGCTCGACCGCGAGCGGGGCCGTTCGGCCCAGTACGGTTCGTTCGGAGAGGCCTCTTCCTCCTCGGTCACGGGCTCGACTTCCGTCGCCAGTACGACTCCTTCTTGGGCAGCGCCGCTCCCTCTCCACCGAACGCCTCGCGGAAGAGCTCCTTTTCGCGGTGCGAGAGCGACCGAGGGACCTCGATGTGGACCGTGACGTTCAGGTCTCCCCGGGAGGAGCCCTGGAGCCGGGGGAACCCTTCGCCCCGAAGCCGGAACACCGTCTCGGGCTGCGTCCCCGCGGGGATCTTCAGGACGGCGTGGCCGTCGAGTGTGGGAACGGTCACTTCACCACCGAGGACGGCGGTCGCGAGCGGGATGGTCGTCTCGGCATAGAGGGCAGTCCCCTCCCGATGGAACCCGGGCGCCGGTTCGAACTCGACCTGTACGAACAGGTCGCCCGCCCGTCCGCCCGAGCCGCTCTCCATGCCGTGGCCCGGAACCCGCAGTACCGCCCCGTCCTCGACCCCGGGCGGGATTGCGACCTCGATCCGCTCGACGGTGTTCCGGCGGCCAGAACCGCTGCACGTGGAGCACTTGTCGAGGATCCGGCGGCCCGTTCCATGACAGCGAGGGCATTCGCCGATCGTGAGGAGCTGGGCGAAACCCTGGGATCGGACCCGACGGACCTGTCCGCGACCCTGGCACTCCGGACAAGTTTCGAAAGCGGTTCCGTTGCGGGCTCCGGTGCCCCGGCAATCCGGGCACGGCCCGGAGTGCGGTACCTCGAGAGTGGGCCGATCCCCGCGGACGGCAGCCGACAGGGGCAATCGGACGGTCATCTCGACATCGTGCCCACGTTGCGCCGATCCCCGGCGGCCGCCGCCGAACGGGTCGCCGCCGAGCCCTCCGAAGAATTGCTGGAACAAGGGAGAGGCCCCGAGGAGGTCCTCGAGGTCCCCCATGTGGGTGAAGTTCTGCCACGTGAACCCCCCCGGACCGAAGTCGGGCTCGACCCCGGAGAAGCCGAGCTGGTCGTAGCGATGCCGTTTCTCCGTATCGGCGAGAACCTCGTAGGCTTCCGAGACCTCCTTGAACTTCTCCTCGGCTGCCTTCGGGTCCTCCTTCGCGACGTCGGGGTGATACTGGCGCGCAAGGCGCCGGTAAGCGGACTTGATCTCGTCGGGCGTCGCGGTCTTCGCCACACCGAGTATTTCGTAGTAATCGCGCTTCGGCATGCTTCGACGGGTCGAGTCCCCGGTTCCTACCCTCGTCTAGGTAGGGCGCTATTTACCGTCATCCGGCCCTCGGGGCCATGTTACCAGTGGAATTGCACGGACGTTCCCGCCGCGGCCCGTAGCCGTCGGTCCGCCCGACCTCGGTCGACCGCGAGCTCGAGGGTCCCGAAACTCGACCCGAGGACTCCGAGCCGACGGTCTCCGAGGGCCTCGTAGCTCTCCGCCCGGCAGAGGATTCGGGTCGGTCCGCGACCGACCTTCACGCGCAGCCGAGCCGCGGAGTCCGGTAGCCACTCCGTCGGTACGTTCGTTACGAGGTTCCCGAAGTGGTCGGTGTGGACCACTTCGCCGCGGGTGCCGAGCGCATTGCGTTCGGCCCGCGGGATCCGGAACACGTGCGGAGCGTGCGCAGGGCCGAGGCGGGAAGGGAGGTCCCCTCGGGCCAGGCGAGCGGCCACGGGCGCAAAGAGGTCCCGGCCATCGAAGGTCGTTCCCACGCGTACCTTCCCTCCGACGGGGGCGACACGAATCCGGTAGGCGCGGCGCAGGCCGAGGTCCTCGGCCAGAGGATAGAGCACCCCGTTGTCCGGACCGATCAGGAGCGAACCATCGCGGCACGCGATCACGATCGGGGCTCGGTGACCGCCGACTCCCGGGTCGACGACCACCAGGTGGACCGTGCCGCGGGGGAACCCTCGGGCCATGGCTCGAAGGACGAACGCCGCCTCCGCGACGGCGTGCGCGGGCAGGTCGTAGGCTAGGTCGACCAACCGACCTGGGTCGAGCGACCGGCACAGCACCGCCTTCATTTGGGCGGAATAGGCGGCCCCGAGGTCGCTGGTTAGCGTGACGAGGCGCCGACGCCCCGGCGATCGCGCCAAGGCCCGAAAGGACCCAGGGGCCTACGACTTCATGATCGCGACCAGGAAGATCCCGATGGCGACCAGGGCGCCGATGACCGCGGCGACGATGACGATGAACGACTGCTCGATGAGGGGCCAGACCGTCTTTCCGCCAATATCGTGATAGAAGTACGCCATGAGGATGCCGACGACAATCCCGGTGACGAGCAACGCAACCCCGATCGTCCGGCTCTTTCCGCTCCCGAAGTACGCGGTGAACACTCCAGCGAGGATCAGGAACAGGCCGAACACCAGGAGCAGCACCGTGACGAAATTCTGCCAGTCAAAGAAATCGATCGGCGATATGATTCCCAACATGGATCCTTCCTCAGAACTTGATGCCCGTAAGGGTCTTCGTGTCGATGACGCCGGAGACCGAGCGGATCTTGTCGACCACGAGCTGTCCGAGCGCGTTGAAGTCCTCGGCTTCGACCTTCGCGATCAGGTCGTACTCCCCGAACAACGGGTGCAGTTCGACGATCCCCTTGACGCGCAGGAGCTCCGTGTAGACCTCGTGCTCCTTCGCCGGGGCCGTGCTGATGAGGACGAATCCGATGGCCACGCCCGGTTACCCCTCTACGAATCGGCGCGAGAAGTGGCCCGCCTAATAAGGGTGTCGCGGTACTTCCACCGAGCCGCCGACGGGAGCCGTAGACTCGAACCCCGCTCGCCACTCGAGTGTACGCGGCTTAAGTAAGCAACCGGTAGCACTCCGCTCGAACAATGGCATTCTCGCTCCGGACCTGGCCCTCCCGGCTCCTCGCGAAGCCGTGGTTGCTCGCGTTCATCCCGATCAACGCAGCGACCGCGGGATTCGGGGTCGTCCTCCCGCTCCTCATCCTGATCCCGCTCCACGGGACCTGGGCGAACGTAGCCGTGGCCGCCACGCTGTTCAACGCGGCTGTGATCCTGATGTCGGTCCTCTGGGGCCACCTCTCGGACCGGTATCCCCGTCGCCGCCTGTTCCTCGTGATCAACTACGCGGGCTACGGCGGGCTCTACCTCCTCCTGACGAACGTCACCTCGATCCCCGAGCTCTATCTGATCTACACCATCATCGGGGTGATCGCGCCCGCGGGCGCGAGTGCCTCCAACCTCCTCATCCTGGAGAAATTCACCGAAAACGAACGCGCCAACGCCTTCGCGTCGTTCCAGGAGATGAGCATCATCGGCTCGGTCATCGGCCTTCTGGTCGGATACTTCTGGACGCTCGCCAACGACACCCTCCTCTCGCTGCTCTACGTTCTCGGCGCGCTGGCGTTCGTCAGCGCGGTCGCGATCTGGTTCGGCATCCGGGAGGCCGAACGCAAGTTCACGACGGCCCAGGTCGCGCACCATCCCGAGAGCCTTTTCTCGCGCATCCGAGAGATGACGTCGTTCCGAATCCCGATCCCGTTCTTTCCGAAGCGGCCGAAGGTCGGACCGAGGCCGATCGCTCGATTTCGCGCGTGGGCTCGGGCCGAGCTACACCACGAGCTGCCGCTGATCTTGATCGCGTCGTTCTTGTTCAACCTCTCCGCGAACCTCTTCAACATCTCCTACACCCCGTTCCTCTATTCGGCCGGGCTGGTCGCCTCGTCGATCTTCCTCGTCAACCTCTCGAACAACTTCGCCCAAACCCTGATCTTCCCGATCACGGGCGGCCTCTCGAACCGGGTCGGGTCCGACAAGCTCGTCCAGCGGGCCACGTACCTGCGCAGCATCGGGTATCTCGCCACCGCGGCCTTCGCGTTCGCCGTCTTCAGCCGTCCCCAGGCGTTCGAGGCGAACGTCGCGGTCTACGCTCTCCTGGGAGGTGCAATCGCGGTCTACACGACCGCGAGTTCGCTCATCCTGTTCCGCGGACTGCGAGGGCGGGACGCAGGCAGCATTCTCGGGGTCAATAGCGCCCTCGGAGGGGCGGCGGCGGTGATCGGAGCCGCGCTCTCAGGAGTGCTTTCGGTCTTCGGAAGCTACCGTCTTGTGTTTCTGGTCGCGGGCGGGTCGCTCCTCGTATCGCTGCCCCTGTGGACCGCAGCCTCGGTCGCGTACGCCCGACGCCGGTTCGGACAGAATGACGCTCAGGTCGTCCCCCCCGAACGACCGACCGCGCTGCCCGTCGACCCGACGTCTCCCGCAAAAACCCCATAACCCAGTGGCCGTTCGCCGCGCCCGAAGGGCATCTACATGCCAGAACCTGCGGAGGTCCAACGGGGACTCCAGGACGTCGTCGCGCTGGAGTCGCGGATCTGTTTCATTGACGGACGGCTCGGGCGGCTGATCTACCAGGGGTATGATATCCGGGACCTGGCGGCCCGCTCGACGTTCGAGGAGGTCGCGTACCTGCTCTGGTATGGGCAGCTGCCCACGGCGACGCTGCTCGCCGAGCTCCGGTCGCGCTTCGGCGCCCTGCGCTCCCTCCCTAAGCCGATGGTCGAGTGGATCGACCAGATGCCCCTAGAGACCCATCCGATGGACATCCTTCGCACGGCCGTGAGCGCCCTCGCGCTTTTCGAGCCGGACGAGACGAAGCCCGGTACGAGTTCGATCGGCGGCGCCCAGCGGCTGACGGCCGTGCTTCCGAGCATCCTCGCCCAGTTCCACCGCCGCCGGACGGGAATGCCGTCGCTCCGAGCGCGCCCCGAGCTTTCCCAGGCCGCCTACCTGATCTACGCCCTGGTCGACCGGGAGCCGACCGAGCTAGAGGCCCGGGCGGTCGACGTGGCGCTCATCCTGCATGCCGATCATGAGCTCAACGCCTCCACGTTCGCCGCGCGGGTCACGGCGTCGACCCTCTCCGACCTCTACAGCGCGGTGACGAGTGCGGTCGGGACCCTGAAAGGGCCGCTGCACGGAGGGGCCGCCGAACGCGTGATGGAGCTCCTTGACGAGATCGGGACCGTTCCCCGGACCGAGGGAGTCGTGCGGGACAAGCTCATCCGACATGAGCGGATCATGGGGTTCGGCCACCGGGTCTACAAGGTCGAGGACCCTCGCGCGACGATCCTGCGCGAGTGGTCGCGCAAGGTCGGTGAGGCCAAGGGCGACCTCCACTACTACGATCTGTTGCGCTCGCTGGAAATGGCGGTCCATCGGGAGAAGGGACTCTATCCGAACGTCGACCTCTACTCCGGCTCGATCTACTCGCTCCTCGGGATCCCTCACGACCTGTTCACCCCGATCTTCGCAACGAGCCGGGTCGCTGGTTGGACGGCGCACGTGCTCGAGGAGTACCAGGACCTGCGTCTGATCCGGCCGACCGCGAAGTATGTCGGCGCGGTGGACCTGCCGTACGTTCCCGTCGCGGAGCGGGGCTAGCCGCGAGCCCCCCTTCGGCTCCCGTTGGGGGTCCTAACCCGATTCCTCCTAGCGGCCCTCCCGCCGGGAGGGGATCCGGGTGGTCTTCCTAGGGAAGGGTCCCGTCCGGGACCAGAGGCAGCGAGCGGAGCCGTTGGCCGGTGGCGTCGTAGATCGCGTTCGCGATCGCCGGGGCGACCGCGAGGAGCGGGGCCTCACCGCCTCCTTGCGCGGGGAGGTCCCGCCGATCCAGCAGGACCACTTCGATGGACGGAACATCCCCGAACCGGGGCACGCGGTACTGGGAGAGCTTCGGGTTGAGGACTCGTCCGTCCTCGAAGTGGACGGCCTCGAAGAGCGCTCCGCCCAGGGCCATGATCGTGCCTCCCTCGACCTGGCTTCGCAGGTTCGTGGGGTGGACGATGGCCCCGCATTCGAAACCGGTGACGATCCGCACGACCTCGAGCCGTCGGTCGGAGTGGGCCTCGACTTCGGCGAACGTGGCGACGCGTCCCCCTTTTTCGAGCCCCACGGCGATGCCGCGGCCGTGACCCGGCCCCGGTGCGCGCCGGGGCTCCTGCGGGCGTGCGACCCACCCGGCCCGTTCGGCGACCGCGCGCAGCACGGCGGCGAGACGGTCATCCGCTACGTGGCGCAGTCGGTACTCCACCGGGTCTGCGCCGAAGCGAGCGGCGAGCTCGTCTACGTGGGATTCCCGAGCGAAGTTGTTCGCCACCGCCGCAAGAGCGCGGTAGGAACCCTGCGGCAGGGGCGAAGACGCCGGTTGGTTGTCGATCTTCTGGTTGGGCACCTTATAGGGGATGCGCGCGGCAGCGGATCCGGCGTTCAAGTTGTGGAACTGCCAGGCCGTGATCTCCCCCTCCTTCGTCGCCCCGGATCGGATGTCGATCACCGCCATCGGCCGGAAGTACGCCTGAGTGAACTCCTCCTCGCGAGAATACGTGATCCGGACCGGTCGGCCCGCCGCCTTCGCTAGCCGGGCCGCTCCGACGGCGAGCTCGGCGGCGTGCTTGCCTCCGAAGCCGGAGCCGGTGGGCGGGACGACGACGCGCACGTTCGAGGGGTGTAGACCGAGGGCGTCGGCGAGGGCGTCCCGGGCCCGGAACGGAGTTTGGGTGCCGAGCCAGACCGTGAGGCGCCCGTCCTCCCACGTCGCCACGACGGCATGAGTCTCCATCGGGACATGCGCGATGAACGCCGTGGTGTAGGTTTCTTCGAGCGAGACCGACGCGGCGGCCAGCGCCGCCGTCACATTTCCGGCCTCGTGGTGGATCACGTCCCAGAACTCCTCGCCTTCGGCTGGGTGTTGACGAAGGTACTCGACGAGGTGCTTCTCCGACGGCTGCGGCGTCGTCTCCCAGTCGGCCCGGATCGCCCTCACGGCCGCGTGGGCCGTAAGAAGGCTCGGGGCGGCGACCGCGACAAAGTCCCCCTCGTGCACGGCCGTGACCCCCGGCAGAGCCTGAGCTCGGGAGAGGTCCACGTGGCGCAGCTTCGCACCGTAGGCCGGTGGGAAGAGCACCTTCCCGTAGAGCATGCCAGGGAGGTGGAGGTCGGAGGTGTACTGCCGGGACCCCGTTACCACTTCGCGACCCCCCAGATTGGTCGTGGGACGGCCGGCCCGCGTCCACTCGGACGGGGGGACCGGTTGGGTGGACGGGGGGACCATCTCAACTCGACGCAGGCCCTTGACGAGTTCTCCGAAACCGACCGAATGGGACGATTCGGTCCCCTTCACCCACACCCGCCCGTCGGAGAAGTCGAGGTCTCGCACCGCCACCTCGAGCTTGGCCGCGGCGATCTCGAGGAGGAACGTTCGGGCGGCCGCCCCCGTGGTGCGAAGGTGTTCCCCGGCGTCCGGCATCGACCGACTGCCGAAGGTCCCCATGTCCCACGGACAGACGTCCGTGTCGCCCATCGTGAGCTCGACCAAGCCGAGCGGAAGACGAAGCTCTTCGGCGACCAGGAGGGATAGGGCGGTCTTCGTGCCCTGCCCCACCTCGACCTTGCCGGTGAAGGCCCGGGCCATGCCCTCCTCTCCAAGGTGGATCCACGCCCCACCGTGCGGCGGACCTCCACGACCCCACCCTTCTGCGCTGGGTCGCTGGGCGGGAAGAACCACGACGAGCCCGTCACCGAAACGGTCAAAGTAGGCCCGCTCGGTCGGAGGAAGCAGGTCGAAGGGGACCACCTCCCGGGACCCGCTCACGGCGCACCCTCACCGGACTCGGCCGGAGTGTGAGAGACGCGGTGGATCGCGGCTAGCACTCGAAGGTATCCGCCGCATCGGCAGATGTTGCCCTTCATGGCAGCTCGGATTTCCTCGTCATTGGGTTGCGGATTGCGCGTGACAAGCGCGACGGCCGCGATGATCATCCCGGGCGTGCAAAACCCACACTGGAAGGCTCCGGCATCGATGAACGCCTGCTGGAGGGGGTGCAACCGTTTCCCCTCGGAGAGACCCTCGATCGTCGTGATCGAACGGCCGACGGCTTCCCCGATCGATGTCTGACAGGCGCGAACCGCGACCCCATCCAGGAGAACCTTGCAAGCCCCGCACTCGCCTTCGCCGCATCCGTACTTCGTGCCGGTGAGTCCGATCTCTTCACGAAGGACCAAGAGGAGGCTACGGTCGGGGTCGAGAGAAATCGGATGGTCGATCCCGTTCACGCGAAGCTTCGAAGCGGTCCGGGGATGAGCGGCTGGTAGCTCCGACGTCATAGTCGAGCGCCACCGGGATCCAGCGATCGCCACCGGAACACGGCGCGCTTCGGACCGGCCCTCACGCTTTGTTCGAACCCTCTGACCGTTATCATGCTGCTGGGCGTCGAGACCGGCGCCGCCTCTGCTCGTGGACCCCCGACGCAGACCTTCGCTAGCTTCGGCTCGTTGCGTCCATCGAGGTTACCCTCATGCGCGGGTCGGAATCGGTCGTGTCCGTCACCGCGCCCGAAACCACGACTCGGAGGGCCACGAACTTCCCGGGCCGCCTTCTGCGCGTCGGTGGGGCGATCCCGGGACTCCTGTTCCTCGAGAAGGCGCTCGGGATCGAGGGTCCTCGACCTTCGTCGAAGCACTGAGGACGTGGCCGCGGTCGGACCGGGGTCGACGCCCGGTCGGCCGTCCACGAGCGGCGGAATGCCGTCGGGGCGGAGAGGGAGGTGGCCATCTCTCCACGGGCCGGCCGCTTCGTAGGCCGACGGAAGTTCGGAAGACCCCCTTCCATTCCGTAGGTCTAACTCAAATCCTTGCCGCGCGCTGGAACGGACATGAAACAGATCCATGTCTGGCCGAACCACATCCGGATCCCCCACATCGACCTCGTCCTGGCCCGCGCCAGGGAGGAGCCGCTCACCCACACCCTGAACGCACTCGCCCGACTCGGGTTCGACACCCGGCCGGGCAACGTGGAAGTTCACGGCGGGGTACCGGCCGGCTGAACCGCCTCGCTCCCGAGGGAACCAACCTGTTCCCCCCTCCCTGTCAAAGAGGAGGGCGACCCCGATTCCGTCGCCGGACTCGAAGAGATCACCGAAGTGCTCGACCCCCGCCCGTTGGGTCGGCGGCGTCCCGTCGCCCGTCCCCCCGGCGGGGCTAGCGAAGCAGACCCGCGCCGCGCAGCTCCTGCTTGATCTTATCGACGGCGCCCGCGAGGTCAGCCGGCTTGCGGGCCCCGGTGATCACCAGCTTGCCGCTGCCGAACAGCAGTACCACGACCTTCGGGTCGTCGATCCGGCAGACGAGGCCGGGGAACTGTTCGGGTTCGTACTCGACTCGGTCGAGCCCCAACGTGATGGCGATCTCGTTGAGATTGATCTCCGATTCGAGGTCTGCGCTCGCGACGATGTTCTGCACCTCGATCTTCGGGTGCAGGTTGATCCGTTGTCCGAGCGTCTTGATCTGTCGGGCCACGGTGGCGATCGCATTCTCCACCTGGCGCATGCTCTTCGCGCCGGTGCAGACGAGCTTGCCCGAGTGGAACAACAGGATCGCGGTCTTCGGTTCCTTGAGCCGATAGATGACGCCGGGAAACTGGTCGGGCTCGAACTCGGCTCCTTCGAGTCCGAGGGCGATCGGCTGTAGGTCCAGCACCTCGGCGAGCGAGCTCGAAGCCACTACGTTCTCGATTCGGATCTTGACCATTGCGACCGGGGGGTAGGAGTACGGGGCCATCAGGTCTCTGGTCGTCGGCCCCGGGCCGATTCCGGCCCAGATTCGACGCTGTACTCGTCGCCGTCGCCAACAGTTCTCTCCTCTGAGCCGCGCTAAGATCACCCCTTGCAGGGGCGGTTGGATACTAACCTCCGCGAGGTTCTGCGCGACCAACCAAGAACCCAACGCCGGCGCTTCCGATGTCCCTTGGGCCGGCGGTCCGTTACCGGTGCCGAAAAGGCCCCGACGGCCAGCCCTACGCTCCGACCTCTCGTCGACACCGAAAGCCAAGGTTTAACACAACGAACCAAGCTTGGGGTCTGGAGACGCGATGCAGACGAGGTCCCCTCCCCGCAGCGCCGATGACCCGCAAACCTAGGGCCTCTCGAAATCGGGATCTTGCCCCGAAGTCGGTTCCCCGCACCTGGTCGAACACCCAGTTTCGCCCACGGCGTGGGTCGATCGACTCGCCGTCCGTTGTTGTTTCCAGGGTCGGCCCACGTCCGACCGAAAGGTGCAACCACGTCGGGCGGTTCGACCTCGCCGGACGCCCCACACCATCCGCAGCGGTCCGCTCAGACACCTCCGGGGGGGCAGGTCTCCGGTAGTGAAGAGTCCATGAGCGGCGTCATCCGAATCCCGGGAGAGCTGCAGGAGTTTCTGGACCTCCCGGGTCCACAAACGCTCCTCCTACGCGGTCCTCCCGGCTCGGGCAAGACCACCTTGTCGCTTGCCCTGCTCGAAGCATTCAAGGGAGACAAGGTTCTCGTCACCAGTCGGGTCCCGGATCGAGAGCTCTCCCGGGAGTATCCGTGGCTGGGCGAGGAAGGGGGCCGCGCCATCCAGGTGGTCGACACATCCCTCTTGGAGGATTCCGTCCACGACGTCGCTCGGACCATGCGCCAGGCCCGGGAGTACCTGCTCTTTACGAGGCAGTCGTTCGAGCGGGAAGCCTCCCGGTTCCTGTGGCTCCCTCCGCCTCTGCAAGAGGCGTGGTCCCGCATCAGTACCGAACGGCGCTCGCTCGTGGTGATCGACTCCTGGGACGCCCTCGTGGATAGCTTCCTCGGGGAGATTCCGACCGCCGGGGAAGGCGCCCCGAACGAACCGATTCCCGACCGCAATCAGATCGAGCGACTGTTGATCCGACGGATGGGGAAGGTACCGGCCCATCTCGTCTTCATTCTCGAGCGAGAGGAGCAGACGGTGCTCGACTATCTCGTCAACGCCGTGGTCGTCACCCGACGGGAGACCGCCGACCAGCGGCTCACCCGATGGATCTCCCTGCTCAAGCTACGGGGCGTTCGGATCGAAAATCCGAACTACCCGTTCTCCCTGGAGGGCGGAAAGTTCGAGGGGATCCTTCCGGTCGGCCCGTACCACGCGCTCCGGCCGGGAACCCCGGATCCCGAGATGGAACCCCTGCCGGGCTTCCTCTGGCCGGGCTCCCGGGACTTTGCGTCCAGTTTCGGACGACTTCCCCTGGGCAAGATCACGCTCGTGGAGGTCGACGACGACGCGTCCGCCGAGGTCCCCAATCTCCTCTGTCTCCCGGTGGCGGCCCACGTCCTCGGAATGGGCGGGCGGGTCCTGTTCTTGCCCCATCCGACCCAGACGGCGTCCGACCTCTGGGAAGGGTTGAAAGGCTCCGTGCCCCGCTCTCGATTCACGTCCCACGCGCGCGTGATCGTGCCCCCGGGTCCCTCGGCAGAGGCCAGCGAGGAATTCGGACGGATGGGGGTTCCCCTTCCGATTCCGGGACCGCCGGTCCCGGGGGAGTCGCCCGAGCCGTCCGAGGCGTTCCGTTTCCTCACCGAGGGTACTTCCGAGGGTTCCCTGGGACTCATGATGCTCTCGCTTCGGGGGCTCCTCGGGGTCGCGCGAGCCACCAACCTACTGCTCGCCGCAGAACTGGCCTCGCAGATTCCCGAGTCATTCTACGCGGCGTCGAAGGTCGGGCCGTTCCATACGCTGCTCATCGCGCGCAAGGGGT
>JBEKJT010000005.1:0-30483 GCA_050011075.1 Thermoplasmata archaeon | reverse complement strand
TCTCGTACCAAGATTGCATCGCCATGACCTCTGCAGACCAATTATCGCACTTACTTAAAGTTTAAAATGTAAAGTGTTTAGAGACGGACACTTCGGTGACCGGTAGAACGCACCACGGGTTGGTGTCGCAACCGCGGTCGGGTACACCCCACTGCGATGCCGAGGCGACGTTCCGGCTCCTGGGTCAGAAGCATTCGCTCCACATCCTCTGGGCCCTGCTCCAGAAGAGTCCCCGCCGGTTCAACGACTTGCGGAAGATGGTAGGGGCGAACACCGCCACCACGACGGAGCGACTCAAACAGATGCAGTCGCTCGGTCTGGTCCGCCGAGACGTCATCCGGGTGCTCCCGCGTCGGGTCGAGTATCGCCTGACTCCGATGGGCCGCGACCTCGTCAAGATATTCCGACCCTTCGCACGGTGGCGCGAGAAGTACTCATGACGGGGCCCGCCGTGAACCGGGCTCGAAGAACTCCGAAGGGCGGGCACGAAGAGGGGGGACACGACCGTCGTTGATTGAACCCCGTCCCTCGACCTTCCCGCCAGCGACTCCAGTGTCTCGGGCGACGGTCGATTCACCACCCTCCCTGACCGCCGGGCTGGAGTTTGTGATCACCCTCGGAATCCTTCTCGCCCTGCTTATGGGGGCACTCGACAACTTCGTGGCCCTCACCGCGCTCCCGACGATCCTGCTTCAGTTCGGCCAGCCGAACAGTGGCACCTTCGTCATCAGCGCGTACGTGATCGCGTCGACCGCCAGCATCCCGATCTTTGCCAAGCTCTCCGACCTTTGGAGCCGGCGCAACGTCTTCCTCGGCGGGCTGGCCGTGTTCATTGCCGGCTCCGTTCTTTCCGGACTCAGCCAAAACCTCACCGAGCTCATCCTCTTCCGCGCCGTTCAGGGCTTCGGTAGCGGCGGCTTCTTCCCGGTGGGGATCGCGATCGTCGCGGTGGTGTTCCCGCCCGCGACGCGGGCGAGAGTGATCGGCGCCCTTTCCGGCGTCTTCGGCATCGCCGTGGTCGCGGGTCCCCTCATCGGGAGCGCCATCGTGCAATACACCTCCTGGCGTTGGATCTTCTACGTGAACATCCCCTTCGGCGCTCTGGGCTTCCTACTCATCGCCACTGCCCTGGGGCCCCTTCGTCCCGAGCGGGTCCGCAAGTTCGATTCCGTCGGCACGGGGCTGCTCATCGGATGGGTGGCTGCGGTGATGTTCCCCCTCTATCAGATTGCCGACAGTGGCTGGGCCTGGACCGACCCCCGCGTGCTGGGCCTCCTGGGACTCGGAGCCGTGCTCGTCGCCGCGTTCGTTCTATGGGAACTCCAAACGGAGAACCCCCTGGTCCCGGTTCGACTCCTCACTCATCGGGTCATGGCGGCTGGGGGCGGGTCGACCTTCTTCATCGGCATGGTCTTCTTTCCCGTAGCGACCTTCCTCTCGCTCGTTGTGGGCGTAGTTCTCGCCCCCGGCGCGAACGGGTCCTCGGAGACCGTCCGAGATATCCTCTACTTCCTGGTCCTCCCTCTCGTTGTCGGTGCGTTCCTCGGCGGACAACTTCTAACGCTCTTCACTTATCGAGCGGTCGCTGTGGTCGGTCTGATCATCGGGATCGTCGGGATGGTGGGGCTGACGACGCTTTCTACCACGACCCCGCTGTGGAGGTTCGCCTTCGGTGTGCTTCCGGTCGGCGGCATCATCCTCCCCTTGATTCCCCTGGGTTTCGGTATCGGCTTGACCTTCCCGGTCTACCTGCTGGCGGCACAGAACCAGGTGGAATCGGCCGACGTAGGCGAAGCCGGGGGCTTCATCCAATTCCTTCAGTCGCTGGGCGGAGCGGTCGGTCTGTCGGTCCTAGCTTCGTTCCAGTCCACCCAGTTCAAGTCGCTTGATCCTTCTCCGAATCCCGCCTGCACGTCGGTGACTCCTCCGATTCCCCTGTGCGCGAACTATCTGACGTCGCTCGAGGGCTCGCTGGTCCGCTCGTACGACCAGACGTTCATGGTCATGGTAGGGCTGCTGGTGATCGCCCTCGTGTTCGTGCTCTTCCTAGAAGGACGCCTCCCAAGGTCGCCCAAGTGAACCGGCCCTTCGATCGACATAGCTCGGTTTAACGTCCGGTCGCCCGAACCGCATCTGTACGTCCGCGTGCGGGTCTCTCGGGCAGACCGGGCCCGCAGCGCGCAGTCAGGCAGGATATCGGAGGAGGACCGTCGGGAGTGCGAGCGACGGGCCACTGAAGTCCACTCCGGTGACCCTCCTGACCTCCTCCTTAAGCCAGAGATCGGTCGGATCCTTCGAAGCGACAAGCTTCCCGAGAGCCCGGACAACATCTTCGGCCTCGACGTAGACTGTGACCGAGTCGCCCTGGGGCGTCCGGTTCAGGAACCAGCGTTCCTTGCGAATC
The DNA here is from genome assembly GCA_050011075.1 of Thermoplasmata archaeon. Taxonomy (GTDB): domain Archaea; phylum Thermoplasmatota; class Thermoplasmata; order Lutacidiplasmatales; family UBA184; genus Lutacidiplasma. The sequence goes on along the minus strand of JBEKJT010000005.1, from coordinate 28,079 downwards.
CCTAGTTTTCGTTGCGACTCGCAATACTCCGAGTACTTCGGTCCGCTCAGCTCGGCTGCGAGCCGTTCGACATGGACTGCCATACCGGGAAGAATCGGGAAGACGATCGCCAGTTCAGGGAGGGGAGCGCGTTCGGTCGGCGGTTGGAAGCTGTCCCTCATGGTCGAACAGCACCGAAGGATTCTTATGGGGCTGCTACCGCACAGGGTCGGGTCCTCAGGGTAGGCGTCGCCATGACATCGGCAAAGCTGCGACGCATCATCGTGGACGTGCCCCGGCACGACCTCGAGAAGTTCGAGCATCTCCCCGACCTGGGAGCCCTCGACTCGTTCCGGGTGGTGCAACAGTTCCGGTTCGACCCGAAGGCACTCGCGGGCATCTGCCGCGTCAAGTTCCGGTCCCCCTCGCTCACCCCGGCCCGCATGGTCGGCTACGCGGGACTCACCAAGGTCACCGCCCTTGCCACGCTCGAAGATGGCTCCTTCCTCGCGTACTTCGAAGGGAAGCCCACGGCAGGCTGGGCGAAACTAGTAACGAAGACGGGCGGACACCTGGTACCTCCGTTCGAGCTCACGGCGGAGAGCTGGAAGATCACCCTTCTGGGAACGAGTACCCAACTCCAGCTATTCATGTCAGAATTACGTCGCCGGAAGATCCACTACAGGGTCTCCTCGGAGGGGGATGTCGACTTCCGTGAGAAATCCCCCCTGGCCATGCTGACGACCAAACAGCGAGAGGCCCTCGTTGCGGCATATCGCGGTGGGTACTACGACATCCCCCGCCGTGCGAGCTCGACTCGGGTCGCGAAAGCGCTCGGGTTGGGCAAATCGACCACGGTCGAGCACTTGAGGAAGGCGGAGAAACGGCTCCTCGACGGGATTCTGCGAGATTAGAAGCAGGCACGGATCGGACCGAGCGCCCGATCCACCGGTTCGCGCACTCTCCTTCGCGAGGGTCTCGGCAGTGTCATGGTCCGGATTACTATCCTGGTGCCACAATTCTTGGCTGAGGGCCAAACTTCGACCGGAAAGGGACTGGCATCGGAAGTAGTTTCCACACAGCCCTTTGCGGAGGCTTCTTCCATATCCCACGCCTCCGTGTGCCTCGATCCAGGGGGAGGTTCGGATGGTGACACGTTGGCCGGGACCGAGCTACGAGATTCGAGTGAGCTTCGATGCGCCGCTGGACTTCGTCTATCGCTGGTGCACCGACTTCACACCGCAGGACTCCCAGTACGAAACCGAGGAGTACCAACGGCGCATCCTTCGCCGTTCCTCCCGAGAGGTCGTCTACGAGGACCTCGAGGACACCAAGGACGGTTGGGTCTGGTCGCGGCATGTGGTTCGCCTCCTTCCCCCGGCCCATTGGAGGTCCGACTCGGTGGGTACCCTTCGGGCCTACGCACTGGATTATCGTCTGAAACGACTGCAGGGAAACCGCACCCAACTCACTCTCAAAGCACGGCGCCGGCCGTACGGTATCGGGAAGAAGAACCCCCGGAAGGCGCAGTGGGAACGTTCGACCACGGCCGCCTGGAAGAGTTTTGCCCGTGCGCTCGAGAGGGATTACCAGAAAGAGGGCGCTCGGCCTACGGAGAGATAGTCTATCGGCAGCAGGTGCATACTCGATTGCACCGACCAACGGACTTCGACGCGGTGCCGATCCCGGAGGACCGGCCCTGCCTCAGAAGTTCCCTTCGATGATCCGATCCTCGACGGTCCCCAAGGGATTTCCCTGTGACTCCGTTCGACGGATTGTGACGATTCCTGCGGATCGCTCGATGTTCTTCGATGCGGGTTGCGGCCCGTGCACGTTCTTCGCCCACGTAACGGCGGGACTCTCTCGGTCCAACCTCGAAGTGCACCCCCTCGACGGCCCGGAAGCGGACCGAGCTCTCCAGTCCCTGACGCCGGACACCCGCTACCGTTACTTTCACATCGTAGAACCCGGGAGGACCTGGACAGGGCCGGACGCCATGCCGGCCTGGGTCGGACTCATCGGGGGGAAGCACGCTCGTCTAATCGCTGAGAAGGCCCCTCCCGTGAGCCGACTCCTCCGACATCTTTACGATGGCTTCTGGGAGTACCGGCAAACCCGCGGTTGTGCCGCCGAACGAACACGTCGGGCCTAGGCCCCTAACCTTTCCCGGTGGCCGCTTGGAGGGATCCTCGACCCCCCGCTCAAAGTCTTACTCCGCATCGGAGCGGTATGTCGCCGCTCGTGCAGTAACAGGTGCAATCGCGGTTACCTCTTCCAACGCCCGTCAATCCTTCCCAGGGAGAGCCCCCGGCGCTAGTGGCCCGGGGTCTCCCGAGCCGAATCCAGCCCGACCTGATGGTACCTTTCGATAACGTCGTGGCCTAGGATGGGGACCCAGTGAGGGCGACGATGATTCCGATCGCACCGGCCTCCCATTCCGAACCGCCGTCGTCGTCATTCAGAACGGGCTGGTCAGTTCCCATGGTAGAAACGAAGAGATCGAGAAAGAACTCGTTCGCGGTCGCGCCACCCGTTATCATCACGAACGTGTAGTTCGACCCGAAAGATGAGTTGGTACTCCACCCGGTGATTAGGGTGCTGGGAACGGGGCAAGAGGGGGGGATACTCGTTTTCGTCGCCTGCTCAGCCCTCACCCGTGCCGGCGAGAACGTGAGGTGGGTGTCCTGAATCTGAGCACGAGGGACGTCCGTCACTGGAACTACTCGAGATCGAGCTCGTGCGCTCAGGGACCGTACTGACGGAGAAGAGGGAACGCGAGCGGAAGGTGCGGTCACCGACGATGCAACGGTGAACGCCACACTCGAGACGAGCAACGCTGAAGCGATCAGAGCCGGGAGTAACCCCAGTGTGCTCCGTAACCTGCGGCATCGGGAAGTCCGCGTCACCGTCGTGAGGATTACCACTATCCTTGGATGATTAGACGGTATCGGCCAATCCCCGAGAACGTCTCCCACAACGGTGGGGCTGGGCGCAAGGGCCCACGGCTCGGGCTCGTACCCCCACAATCGTCCGATTCCCCGCTTGCCAGGATAGAGGGCGATTCTTGGCGCGGGTCTTCCTTGGGAGTCTTGTTGAGCTCGTTGAGTGGGTGCGACTATATTTCCACCGAGTCAGGGATGGGAACACCTTGCTGGTTCCACACCTCAAGTACCCTGGAGCAGCAGGGAGGTTCGCAGCTCACGCAGGTGGGAGCGTACGATTGTTGCGCGCCCTGTCTCCAGGCCGAACACCAGACCCTGCAGTGGGAGAATTCGACGGTAGTAGAGCAGGCGTCGTTCGAAGGTTCGGTCTCGAGCCGTCCGGCGACTCGCTACGAGGTTCTTCGCGAACGTGGGCCCAAGGGCACCGAACGCCGTAAGATCGAACGCGGGATCACCGAATCGAGCATCCTCCCAATCGATCACTCCGACGGGCGCGTGCGAGGCTTCGTTCCAAATGATGTGGCTCGGCCATAGGTCACCATGGAGGAGCACCGGCCGATAGTGCGACTCCTCGAGTGTGGCGAATAGGTCCTCGAACAGCTTAGTGACCTCACGGTGTAACTCAGTGGAGAGGCGGGACGCCGCGACGCGTCCGTACCTAAGCTGGAGCCGGCGAAACCGCTTCGACCATGCCGATTTGTCCCCCGGTTCAATCCCGAGTCGCTCCAGTGGCCCCGGCGGGCTGCCTGAAAGGTCGGAGAACAGTTTGGTCAGGAACTTCGTGAGACGTTCTTGCTCTAGCGGGCGGAGCGACCTAAGGTCGGACAGGGGGATGCCGGAGAGCTTTCGGTAGACCATGAACGGCCAGCCTTGAGGTCGGTCCAGTGTTCCAACGAGGAAGGGCCGCGGAATCCGGACCGAAAGATATCGGCCGAGGAAGTCGAGGAGACGAACCTCGCGAGTCAGGGAGTGTGCGGAGCTCCTCCAACGTGGGATGCGAAACATCAGACCGCCGTCGGCCTCCAACATCAAATTGGTCCAACCCGCGTTGTGCACCCGAAATCGACCGAGGGGCTGCCCGGGCCAGACCTCCCGGACGGCACCCTGAAGGACCCGGGCGGACGGTAGTGGAGACTTCACCGGATTCGAAAGAAGGGGACCTCCCTTATCGCGCTTGACCAGCCACGGAGTACCTTGGGGTCGTTGGGCTAGGAGCCCGATCGTGCATCGTGGGCAGGGTGGGATCAGGTTTATGCCTATCCACCGTCGAGATGCGACCGCCTCACCCGCGCTGGGACGAATCACAGTCGCGGGTCGGGGACCCAGGCCATCGTTCTCGACCGGCGAAGCGGCGTGGAAGGGTTGCCCCTTCGACAAGGGATCCTTTCGCACGTCCACAATCACCGCGAGTCGAATCGGGGGACCGCTGCGCGATTCGACCCAAAGGGCTTTCGGAGGGGGACCGGTGCCGCCCGTGGAGGGGCGACGGGAACCCTGGTGAACGTCCGCGACCCGAACGTGTCTATCACCGAAACGGAGGACGAGAACCATTTGCCCGCGACCCGAATCTCCACGGGGAACCCCCACGTCAACACCATCCTGAACGGGGGATTCATCGCCCGGCGCCCTTACCTGATCATCGGACCCGTGGGATCCGGCAAGACCAAGCTCGCGCTCGAGTTTCTCTGCGACGGTGTTCGACGCGGCGAGAGGGTCCTCTACGTGACCCTCGATGAACCACCCAACGAACTGAGAATCAACCATCGGGCGCTCTTCCCCGAGCTCGACGAAGTGTACGTGTTCGATGCCATACCGGACATCATGCAGTACGATCCTACGCTGCCGTTCATCGACGTCGCCGAAGTCCGTCGGTCCATGGCGTTTTCCGAGGTGGACGAGACGATCCGCCAGTCCCCCGAACTGAAGTGCGTAGAAGTCACCTTCAGCGCGCTCGAACAGACGTTGAAAGCGGAGTTCGCTCGGCGCAGCTACACGCGTCTCGTCATCGATTCCTTGACCGCGCTGGAATACTTCAGCATGAAAGGGACCGATGAAATGGTCGGCGCCCAGACGTTTCTTCGACTCCTTTCCGACCTCGGTGCGACCACCGTGCTCACCGTCGAAGCGGCCGTCGAGGAGATCGAGAGCGTGGAGCGGCTGCTCGCCCGGGGCGCGATCCGGCTCTTCCGATGGGATATCGACGGTCGCACGCTGCGCGCCCTCGGGATCGAGAAGTTCAGGGGGAGCGTCCACGACGTCCGACTGCACCCCTACGATGTCGGCCCCTGCGGTCTCGAAATCGACCTCGGCCTCACGATCTCTCGGGACACCAGCCGAGTCGTTCTCCCTACCTCGCTCCAGCTACTCGCGGAAGCGGACCGTCAGGTTCCTCTCGCGCGGTCGGTCGACATCGTCCGACTCGTTAGCGACATCAACTACCTCGCCGCGCTGGGAGCGGACGTCTCCCCGGTGCAGGCCGAGCTCGACCTCGCCCGAAAGGCCATCCGGGAGAATCGGTCGGACATCATCCCGTTCCACCTAGGCCTTGCTCGCGCGATCGTCAACGAAGTTACGATCGCGCAGCGGAAATCCACCACCATAGCTCCTCCCCCCAAGCTCGCAGTCCCCGGCACCGCAGTCGAGTCGAATCCACGGGTGTCGATTGGGGTCCCCGGGCTCGATCGCATGATGGGCGGGGGTCTGATTCCGGGCCGACCCTATCTCGTAACCGGGGGCCCCGGCACGGGCAAGACACTCTTGGGTTTGACGTTCCTCGCCGAGGGTTTGCGCCGAGGTGAGGAAGTGCTCCTCGTCGCAGTGGACGAGCCGCCGGGAGAGATCCTCGAGAACATCCGTTCGACCGGATGGGACCTCTCCAAGGTCCGGACCCTCGACGCCAATCCCGGGACGAGGCGAATCAAAGGGATGGGGGACGTCCTGTCTCTTCGAACGATCTCCGATATGGAGTCGATGGGCGAGGTTTCGGTCAAGGGTCGTCGGCCTTCGGCCAGCGGCGAAATCTCCCTTCAGTCGATCCACCAGAAGCTCAAACAGGGAATGGCCCCGGGTCAGTTCGCCCGGGTCCTCGTCGACTCGATCACCACGATACGGCGGCTCTCGATCCGATCTGTCGATGACCTACAGACCCGGCGGACCGAGGTCCAATCCCTCCTCCGATTCCTCAGCGAGCGAGGGGCAACGACCCTGGTCACAGCGATGCAGGCCGATCCCCTGACCCTTACTCCCGAGGAGATCCTCACCCGAGGCGAGATACTGTTGACACGGAAGTGGATCGGCGACCACGCACTTCGATTTGCCAAGGTGGTCCGGATGCGCGGCTCCTCTCACGACCCGGAACAGCGCCCCTTCGCGATCACGTCGGACGGCCTGTTTCTAGAATGACACCTGGGATGGTCACGGAATCTTGACCCGGGTCCGAGGTTCCAAGAACTGCAAGAAATGAGACTTGTGTACACATTATCAAGCCTCCCGTCGTTCCATATTCTCCCCCCATGCGTGCGGAACTCTCGGGAACCTTGGTTCCGGGGACAATCCTCCCTCTTCGGTTCTCGCGATCTCGAATCCCCCTCATCGTCGGCATCGCTCTGGCAGTTTGCATTTCGGGGACCTGGGTCGGCCACTCGTTCTCGGGTCCTTCGGGATCGGGTGCGTTCCAGTCGTCGACCGCCGTGAGCACGCTCGCGCTCGGGACAGGGAGCAATTACCCTACCTACCTCGGCAATGTCGAGCGCACGGACAACGCCGGGTCGCAAGGCCCGATCAGCACTCTCAACGCCCACTCGCTTCAACCCCTGTGGAGCTACGCGACCGGAGGGTCGGTCTGGTCGCAGGCGATCGTGGTGAACGGGGTCGTGTACTTCGGCTCAAGCGACGGTTACGAGTACGCGCTTGACGCGACGAACGGCACGTTCCTCTGGAAGACGTTCCTGGGGGTCGATGGCAAGGACGCGGGTTGCCCCGGAACACCGGGTGTGACCTCCACACCCACGTATCTCGACCACCGCCTCTATCTCAGTGGAGGGAATTCGACCTTCTATTCGCTCAACGCCACGAACGGGCGGATCCTTTGGCAGCTCCCGATCGGTGGCACCGACGCCCAGGGATTCTACCTCTGGGCGAGCCCGCTCATCTACAAGGATTCGGCGTACGTCGGGATCGCTAGCCAGTGCGATGTCCCGCTCGTTCCCGCAGGACTTGAGAAGGTCTCGCTCGCCACGCACCGAGAGGTCGCGTACTTCAATTCCAGCGTTCCCAACCCGAACGGTTCGAGCATCTGGGGGACCCCCTCGATCAACGAACGGACCAACACGATCTATGTGACCACCGGGAATCCCTACGGGAGGGAGACCTCCAAGTACGGAGAGTCGATCATCGCTCTCAATGCGACCACGCTCTCCGTGGTCGCTTCGTGGCAAGTACCCCCGGCCCAGACGATTGGTGACGGGGATTTCGGAGTGACCCCCACGCTCTTCAATCTCGCGAACGGCCTCGGTGTCGTGACGGCGGAGAACAAGAACGGATACCTCTACGAATGGTACCAATCCAACCTCACTCTCGTGTGGGAGGACCAAATCGCCTCCGTCAAGGATGACCACTTCTCGACCAGTGAGGCGTATGGATCCCTCTTCGCTGTCGGCCTCGGGGCCACGATCGGTGCAACCTATTACGACTCGTCGATTTCCGCGATCAATCCCGACAACGGGGCGTATCTCTGGCGGGTCGGCATCAATTCATCGGCGGATGACGATTATGCGCCTGCGCTGATCGTCAATCACGTGTTGGCGGTACCGGTAGCGAGGACCCTGCATGTCCTGGACGCGGCCACTGGGCAAGGCCTGTACAAGGACCTGCCCGGCGGGATAATGACCCCGCCGGCATCCTCTTCCCGTGGAGAGATCTTCGCTGGGGCCGGGCCGGACCTCGTGGCGTACGATGAGCAACTCGAACTCACGGCGAGCCAGAGTCGACCGAGCGGACCGGCCCCACTGAACGATTCGTTCATCGCCGCTCCTAGGGGAGGCATACCCCCGTACTCCTACAATTGGAGCTTTGGCAACGGAACGTTCTCGACCGCGAAGGACCCTACCCACATCTTCGGTGTGACGGGTGCCTACACGGTGACATTGAGGGTCACGGACCTCACCGGCAACGTTGTGAATCTTCAACTCAACGTGACCGTTTCCGCGCCCGCCGGACGGTGGCCGAGGATTCCCCTCCCCCCACGTTCGTCAGCGGACTTCCGATAACACGGCGGCGTTCCGATATTTCGGGAGATTCCTACCTTCGGGATGGCCCGGGGGTAGAGGGTGACCTCTCGGGATGCCGCATTCCTCGGATGGGAAATCGACGTTCGCCGGGCGGGGAGCGGAGACGTTGCCTAGCGAAACCTGCTTTACTCCAAACACGTGACCACCATTCTCTCCAACTCTAAAGGTGACGACCGTTTCCAGCTCCGATCGAATGACGCTCCTTCCCGGAGGACGAGAGACCCCCCCCCACGCGGAAACCGACGATCGTGTTTGTCGGGTTCACGTCCTTGGCCGTTGGCTCCGGCACGGAACAATTCCTGATGAACATCGTCAAGAACGCACCGACCGACGAATTCCGCATCGTGGTCGTACAGACGGACTTCGCCCCTAGTCGACGCTGGGAGGATCGGTTCGTTGCCGCGTCCATGAGGACCGCGGAGGTACTGTCCCTCCAGTCCCCGAGGCGTTCGTTCGACCCGGACCGGCTGCTCGAGCTCGCCTCGAGGTCTCTGTCGATGTACGCCCTAGCCGCCCTGGCCCAGCCTCTTCTCCGGTCGAGTTCGGCCCGCCAGACCCGTAGCAGGAACCTTGCCGTTGTCCGGTCCATCGAGTCGGCCGACCTCGTCTATCTCGTGCGGAACGACGATCGGGATTGGCTGGACTTCGACCCCTCGCGGACTGTTGTGGTGGGAAGCACTCACTGCGACGATCTCTCGGGAGGACTTCTTGCATTCGAGTCGCTGCCTGCGCGCAAGGCGCTCCGGGCACTCTACCGAAGATTTCGACGCCGACCCCATCGCCAACATCTCGGCATCGACGCTTACCATGTGACCCAAAAGGTATACTGGCGGGAGAGGCTAAAACGCACGGACCTCGACGAATTCATCCCGCTCGGGGTGGACACGACGAGATTCCGGCCCCGACCTCCGGGGGGCCTCCGGAATGCGGTCCGCTTTCTCTTTGTCGGCGGTCTCGAGCCGCAGAAGGGCATCGACCGACTGTTGGACGCTTGGCGTCGAGTCACCTCGACCCGGGGAGAGCTCCACATTGTCGGTTACGGCCGGCTCGTGGGGTTGGTGAAGGACCACGCCAGGCGGGACCCTCGAATCCACTATCACGGCATTCTAGGGTCGGACGCGCTATCGGAGCTGTATCGCTCCTGCGACATCTTCGTGCTCCCGAGCCGATACGAGACTCTGGGCCTCGTCGTACTGGAGGCCCTATCGAGCGGACTCTACGTGGTCGCGAGCGCATCTGTGCGAGGCGTCTTCGATTACTTCCAGGACCAGGGAGCTCTAGAGTACCTCGAGATCTCACCCCTCGCTCTCGCTCGGCGCATCCAACAACTCTCCGAGGGGCCTCTCCCCCTTGACGACGGACGACGGTGGGCCCTCCACCGAACGATCGAGGCGCGGTACGACTGGAGGCCCCTCACCGCGGACCTGTTCTCCTGGTTCCGCCGGCTGCTCGAAGCACCTCGTCGTTCCGCGACGCCTGCTCGGGGTTGATCGCGGCCGACCGATTCGACTCTCCGCAGCTGGGCCCATATCGAAACGGAAACTCTGGTCAAGTGGATGTTCCCTTCCCGCAGCGAGGCGCATCCATGTTTACACCCATCCATCCTCGAAACGTGAATCTCTCACGAGCGGCGGAACGGACTTCGCTCGCGTGTCCGAGCCGAAGAGTATCTATCGTCAGCGGCCACGAGAGCGACGTGGAAGGATTGCCCCTCTGACAAAGGGCAGGTTGTCAGAGTGAGATCTACCATCCCGGTCCTCCAGACCGACCCGACTAGGCCAGATATCCCGTGACCCGAATCTCTGCGTGGGGGCCGGCCCTTTCCATATCTTGATCGTGGAGTTCGAGGGATTCCCAATTCAATCCGGATCGGACTTCGTCAACTAGGCCTATGTCTCGGAACGTGCCCTGCCATCTTGGAGTGGCTCGACTGGTTCTGGTGGCACTGGTTCTAACAGCACTGGCTCCTCATTCTGAATCTGGTTGCTAGTGTTTGTGATCATTGTAGTGGCGCTCCTGGCTCTAGTGCGCATCCGAAGGAAGAGGACTGTTCGTGCCCCGCTATTGCACAGGCCCACACTAGGGCACGAAGCAACGCAACAGCCACCAACGCAATGGGCGGTTTACTCAGGGATATGACCTACGACTTCCGTCTGCGACTCTCCAGTGGGCTAACCTCGGCTCACCCCCTTCGAAAGTGAGGGAGATCCCCATCAACCGAAGGCATCTCTCTCAAGATTTGGAGCACTTTCTCAACCCCATGCTGACACGACCGGTAGGAGCCTTGGCCGCCGTGAGTTGCTCTCGGAACCAGGCCATCGGCCAGGTGGCTACCGGGGTTTTCGAGCTCGCGCGGCCACTCCGAGAATAGGTTCGTATATGTGGACCGAATGAGGCCCCACGATGTTGAACTCCAACGCTATAGACCAACCGTTACCCACACCACCTCCTCCTGCCCTTGTGTACCAACCGCCTCCGCCCTCCCTGATCCCCCCGGCTGCCCCGCCGGCGCAACGCGTGGCGCTAAAGTTCCCACCGTGGCTAGACCTCGGTATCCTTCTGATCGGGATCGGTACTCTGCTCATCTTCATCGGGTTCCTTTTCGGCGACGCCGCGGTTACGCAGTACGGGCCCGGCGGTTCGCTCAGCACCTACCAAGGCGACATGGAGGCGTTCTTCGTCCTGACCGGAGTAGGCGTCCTCCTCACCATAGGGGGCTGGCTCTTCCGTGTGGTCATGGCCCTACGGCGGGGCCATCTCAGGTGAGCTAGTTCGGAGGCATGGCAGGGGGAGGGGGCTCGCCCCTCACCTAAGACCTCATGGAGTCACACCGTTACTCCCGCATAGGATCGCGCGCGAAGGTCTGAGAGTAACTACGTGGAAGTTACCTATGTGAACGCCGCGCGCGGGCCCCTGCTACAGTGACCCCGATGACGCTCCCGCCATTTCCCCTGCGCCGAGGGCGACCGAGGCGTTCAGCGCGTTGAGGGTGGAAGAGCCATTCCCATCGCGGTTCGCGGAACGCTCTATCGTTGTCTATTCCGCGGGTTCGCCATAGGGTCTCTTCGACGCAACCGAGTGCCACCGCGTCTGGTGTCTAGAGTCGCGCGCGTTCTCTCGGGGAAAACTGTCTCCCGGGCCATTTCTGGCCCGTTTCTCGAGGGGCTGCCGTCAGGGCGCCGCCGAGTTGGTCGAGGGCCGCTACCGCCTCCGGGGTCAGAGCCACCCCCCGGGTTTTCTGAGACTCGAGGTATCGGGCGGCGGTTTCGTTCGAGAGAGCCTTTGTCGTCATTTCTCCCGGTCGGGGAAATCCGGCGCACGTATAGAAGCCCTCGACCGACGGCGGCGAGCCGAGCCTCGGACGGCCCGCTGGGAGATCCCGTCAGGCGCCCCGTCGCTCGGGTGGGTTCTGGGAACAATACGTCAGCACGAGGACCGCATTCTCGGCCGGCGAAAGGACGCTGTCCACCGTCAATACCTTCTCTTGCCACGGCTGAAACTCCCGGTGGATGACCTCCTCCCAGGTGGGCAAGGGCAACGGGGGGGCGTACGGCACCCGGGACTCCACTCGACGACGATGCTCCTCGGGGTCGGAGCAGATCACGTGGACGGTGTACCTCGCGACGCCGAGTTCGTCCGAGAGTTCCCGCCACATCGCCCGGGCCTCGCCCACGCCGTTCACCGCGTCGACGACCACCTCCGTTCCTTCGCGAAGGTTCTCCCGGGCGAGGTCCCTGGCCACCACGTAGGCGGCGAGTCCGGTTTCGAACGATCGCGTCAGCCCCGCCTGGAGTAACGCGGCCTCGACCGTATCCACGCGCAGAAACACCGCGCCGAGCCGCCGCGCCACCTCGCGACCGATGGTCGATTTTCCCGAGCCCGGGAGGCCCGCAAACACGACGAGTCGCGGTGTCGTCTTCACCGGTGGCGCCCCGGTGGCAAACTCAGCCGGGAAGCCTTGAAGCTTGCAGTCCTGCCGAGAAAGGGAACGGAACCGGGAAACGTGGTTCGCGCCTAGAGCGGCGAGTGGGTGCGATGGTTACTGTGTCTATAGTCGCGCGCGCTCTCCCGAGGAAAAATGTCTCCCGGGGCGTTTCAGGCGTGTTTGTCGGGGGACGGTGGGACGGTTCCGGACTGAGCCGCCCCGAACCGCGCCATCGGCGGGGTTGATAGCCCGACGTACGTATCCCCCCTGCAAGCGCGGGCCATGAACCGGAGCCGTGCGGGGCGCCTCCTTCAAGAGTTCCGTTCGAGGCTGCGACTCCTCCTCCCGGTGCTGGTGATCGGCGTCGTGGCCGTGGAACTGGCGAGCCTCCTAGGCCCGGGCATTGTCTTCGATCCGTCCCAACGGGTCGGGGGGCCGATTCCGGCGGTCCCCGGGAAGGCCAACATAGACAGTACGGGGTCGTCGGAACTAGCGTCCGCCGCCCGCCAGGTCGCGGGGGCGTCTGGCTCTGCGGTTCCATCGACCCTAGGGTGCCATACTTCGACCCGGGAAACAGGTCCGAGGAGTTGCGCCTCTTCCGGCTTCATCGCCACCGGGCTCTCGGCCACCGGTTCGACGCTCGCCGCGGCGGCCGTCCATCCCCCCGCCGGTGGGGCGGCGATGGCATACGACGTCGCGGACGGATACGTCGTGCTGTTCCGGAGCGGACACACTTGGACGTTCTCGGCAGGGACCTGGACCGAACTCTCGCTGAGTACCCATCCGTCCTCGCGCGCCTACCCCGCCATCACCTACGATGCGAAGGACGGGTATGTCGTCCTCTTTGGCGGAACGGGTACGAACAGCACTGGGGCCACCGTCCAGTTCGAGGACACGTGGAAGTTCGTCGCTGGTCATTGGACCAAGCTCAAGCCATCCTCCCATCCGTCGCCCCGATACGGCTCGGCGATGACTTACGATGGGAACGACGGCGAAGTGGTCCTGTTCGGTGGGGTGGCGTACCCGCGCCACGATCGGTCGGGCATCCTCTATTCGGACACCTGGGCGTTCGCCGGAGGGAACTGGACGAACGTGACGAACGCCCACCATCCCTCGGATCGTGACGGGGAGGGCCTGGCGTTCGATACGACGGACGGCTACGTCGTCCTCTTCGGCGGTTGCGGCTACCAGTTCGGGTTCTGCGGAAACCCGCTCCACGACACTTGGAAGTTCATCGGGGGAGCGTGGACCGAGCTCGCCCCCAAGACCCCGCCCGGCGCACGGGGATTCATGGTCTTCGTCGACAACCCGCCGAACAGCACGGTCCTGCTATTCGGGGGGGCGAACGAGACCACCGCGTTGGGAGGTACCTGGATGTTCTCGGCCGGTGGATGGACCCACACCACGCTCGACTCTCACCCGTCCCCTCGCGCCGCCTCGGGGTTCGCGTTCGACACCAAGGACGGCTCCACCGGGGTGGGGGAGGTGGTCGTGTTCGGCGGAACCGAACTGCTTCCGGTCGAATTCGGAGACACTTGGGTGTTCGTCGACGGCGCGTGGACGAAGGACTGAGGTCGGGGACCCCGCAACCGTCCCTGTCCGGGTAGAAAGGGTACGGTCCGTCGTGCGGGTGCAAGACGACTCGGCTCATCGAGTCGCGCGCAAATCGGAAAAGCCCCGCGAGGGGTAGCTCCTGGACTCCAATAGTGAAGATTCGTCGTGTCGTGGAAACCGAGTGGAAGTCCTTCCGGGATCTACGACTGAGAGCACTGAAGGCCGACCCGCTAGCTTTCGGCAGCAATTTCCGTCGAGAGAACGCCTATCCGCCGTCGAGGTGGAGGAAATGGGCCGAGAAGGGAGCTCTCGGAGACGAATCGGCAACGTTCGTAGCCGAAGGGCCAGCCCGACGCCTTGTCGGAATGGCCGGCGTGTTCACGGACCGGAACAAGTGTCACGTCTGGGGAATGTGGGTCTCGCCCGAGCTCCGGGGTCGTGGGCTCGGACGCAAACTCCTTGACCGAGTCCTTTCTTGGGCGCGATCGACCAACGCGGGCAGGGAAGTCCATCTCGATGTCAATCCGGCCCAGTCGATAGCCGTTCGATTGTACGAAAGCCGAGGGTTCAGACCAACCGGTAGGACCTCATCACTCGGCCATCACGCGCCCGCAATTGTACCGGAGATGCGCCGCAACCCCCCGTCCAACGCCTTGGGCAAGCCCAGAGGACGAAAGTCTCCCGGCGTGCGGGTACGACCGTCACGGAAGCTACGGAGCCCGCGGTGCCACTAGTTCCACCCATCGCTCATCGGCGCATCCATCGCGCTCGTTTCATCGACTTGCGGCCTGATTCGCACAATGGGCCGCACAGCTGGCGACAGCCTCCGTTCGCCCAACGAATCGCAACCATCGTGCTCACTGTCCACGAAACCTTGAACGCTCCTCAATCCGAACGGTAGGCCGATACTTTCTTCGTCCGAATGAAGCGGTAGAGACGACAATGGATCTACCGACTTGGACCATCACGCTGATCGGTTCGTTGGCGGGCGCATGCACGACGGTGGCGTTTCTGCCTCAAGTGATTCGCGTGTGGCGCATGAAGCGGGCAGACGAGATCTCCCTGACAACGTTCCTGGTTTTTTCCGTCGGAGTGCTGGTTTGGTTGGTCTACGGCCTCCTGGTCGCGTCGTGGCCGATAATCATCGCAAATGGAGTGACGCTGTTACTCTCACTGACCATAGTCTCGCTGAAACTGAAGTGGGATCGTAGCAATTCCCCTACTCCGTCCTAATGACCCGCGACTCTTCGTCGCGACCCTAGACCCAGCGAGTCTCTACGACTCTAGTGTGAACTCCCCGCGTCCGAACCGAAGAGAAGAATGCGCTCGGTGCCATCCGAATTGCACTCCTTTGAACGCGGTTTCTGCGCGACGTCGCATCGACCCGGATAGGATCGACGGAAAGGGCTGGTCAGTGGGTGTCCATCGCCACTCGCGAACCGGTAAGGGCCACCGTCTCCGGCTCGACGCACCGGTTGATCGTGACCTCGTTGACGATGATCAGCATCTCGAGGCATATGTTCAGGTGACAAGCGATGCGCTGCGCTGCTCCGACGACCTTTCGGTCCGCCGTACGGCGGGTGATTAGCTGACCAAGGCGGATGCCCATCGGTAGCACCTCGTCGATGACGTTCAACGTCGTGTTCGCGTCCACTGCGGAGAGGTGGCCGAACGCGTCCATGGTGTCGGTCAGTAAGTGCTGGAGCCGGTCGATCCGCGCAACCAGCAGGCGGCCCACAGGCCGGGGCAAGCGTCGCAATCCCGGAAGGTTTCCCTCGAGATCGGTTCCAATGTCATGAATGAGGTCGCCGGTGACTTCCAACACCTTCGCGACGAGCCGGTCCCCGATCTGGTAGTGGTGGCTCTCGACGTCGATGTTCCGCGCGATGCGGGGGCTGTCGGACGAGAGCAGGAGCTGACGGACCATCAAGAGGTAGAGCCGGTCGATTTCCTCCTCGATCGTATCGAAGACCTCGAACTGAGGAGGTCCTTTCTCGACCAGAGCAGCGTGACAGACCGCGAGCTCGGTGCTGAGCATCCGGACGACTCGATGGATCAGACGAGGCAGCGCGTACTTGCCCGGGTCGATGAAGTTCTGGACCTCGACGGCGTCGGGGGTGTCTCCGACCACCGTCATCCCAAGGGTCCGATCGACCACTCGATGGACCTCCTTGCGTTGAGTGGTCGTAAGTCCGCCCCGCGCAGTAATCAGCACCTGGTCCTGTCCGGTGATGTAGCTCCCGACGAGAAGACGCTCGAGTAGGTTCGGAGCGGCTCCCGTCACGTCCATCCGCAGGACCTTCTGGGGTCTCCCGTTCGGAGGCCCGCGCTCAAGGCGACCCTCCCCGAGCTCGCGGGCGACGGAGCTCGCGAGGCTCGGGGGGGGCGGGTCGGTCGGCACGCGGCGAGCTTCCGTGACCGTATCCGACCCGCGGCGACTCATCGATCTATCCTTCCGCTTGTCTCAGGGCGCCGACGCGAGGTGGGCAGGCAGTGTACTATCCAGGTAGAACAGCGCGGCAATCCCCGCGAGCGCCATCACGGCCACGAAGACGAGCAGCGTGACGTTGATGTAGATCGGCAGGTGGAAGACCGAGCGGATACTCTTCTCCGTGTCCGGGACTCCCGAAGCGTCCGCCCGGGTGATGGGCTGGACGGCTCGGCTCGACGCCTGGATGGAAGGGCGCCGCCGAGGGGAGGCAACGCCGGTGCCGAAGGCGAACGCGGTCCCGTTCGGGTGCGCCAGGTAGTGGTCGGTGATGAGCGTGGCTGGGAACGCGAGGATGCCCGAGAGCCCGAACGCGCCGTAGAGGAGGAACGTTTCGAGCGGATCCTTCGTCATCCCGAGTTGGTAGCCTGACCACCCGTAGGCGATCGTGACCCCGCCGGCGACCAAGCCGAAGAGGCCGGCGAACTGTAGCTTGGAGGAGGTGGCCATCGAGACGGCCAGAACCACCAGCGTGACGCCGAACAGGAGGAAGATGTCGGTGAACAGGATGTTGTAGGATCCCGGGAGCGGCCACGCGACTTCGCTCCATAACGCGAGCGAGGTTACGACTACGCCGACGCTGCCCACGGGAATCGCGGCCCCTTTGAGACCGCTCCTCACACCCGAGGCATCGTCTTTGCGCATCGCCAGGAACACGGCGACGCCGGTATAACCGATCAGCACCGCGGCGATCAGGAGAGTGACCTCTTCGAACGCCAGGAAATCGACAAACGCCATCTTACCACTTCTCCGAAGCCTTGCGGTCTTCCGGGGATCCGAAGCGCTGCTTCTCGCTCTCGGCCTTACGAAGCCGGTTGGGCATTCGCACTTTTCGTCGCCAGTCTGCTCGGTCGAACAATTGGAACCCTACTACGGTTCTCATGGGTCGCCTCGGGGTGGAGAATGGTGTGGCACGTGATGCGGGTACGCTCCCGCCGGTAAGGAGAGTAAGGAGGCATGGGGGTGGTGGGTCGTAGCTTTCTGACCCCGGGACGGACCGTTAATGAGTTCGAAACGTTGTCGGTGTGGAGTCCGTGGCGCGCAAGGAGCGTGACAAGGCCGCCGGGGCCCCTGGGTTCACCCGGCGGGTGCAGCGGACCGGCTCCTCCTCCCTCTCGATCACCCTTCCGAAGGCGTGGACCGACTCCATGAACCTCCAAACGGGCGACACACTACGATTCCGTGACCTTGGCCAGGGGCGGCTTGAGATCAGCCCCGCGAACGCAGAGGGTCCGGCAGAGCGACGACAAAAACTCCTGCGGATCGACGCGAGCGACGCGCCGCCCAAGCTCCTCGCCCGACTCCTGATCGGCGCCTACATCACCGGACAGGATCAGATCGTGGTGACCTCCCGTTCCGGACTGACGCGGGAGCAGCGCCAGGAGGTCCGTCGCACCGTCGCCCACGTGCTCGGCATGACGGTCGTCCAGGAGGAATCGGGAAGTATCGAGGTGCAGAACTTCGTCGACCCGGGCCGGTACCAGCTGCAACGTCTCATGGGCCAGGTCGTGCGCATGCTGCGCAGCGAGCTCGAGACGTGTCGCACCGTACTGACCGAGGGGGACCGGACCGCGCTCGTGCAGATCGGACCGATGGAGGACGAGATCGATCGATTCTACCTGCTCATGGTCCGCCAACTGTTGCTCTCCTCGGACGATTTTCAGGTCGCCCGCGACATAGGAGTGGAGAGCCATCATTATCAGATCGGCTACCGCCTGGTCGCGAAGGTGCTCGAGGTCACCGGCGATCTGACCTCGGGAGTCGGTCGGGAGCTAAACGACAATCTCGCGGGATTGCGGCGCATGCCGAAGGCCGCCATCGGCGACCTGGTGGGCTTGATCCTCCGGGTCGAAGGGCTGCTCGAGCGAACGATGGAGGCCTTCGCCCGACTTTCGGTCGTGGATGCGAACTCGAACCTGAACGAGATCGACCGAGCGCTTCCGGACGACTACGCTCTGGGGGACGCGCTCGCCCGGCGTGTTTCCGACCGGCGAGTGGCGGTGGCAGCTCAACGAGTCGTATCGAACTTGGTGATGGCGCTGGAGATGTTGGTGATCATCAACGAGGTCACTATCAATCGAAGCGTCGAGCCCGAGACCGTCGCGAAATCCGACCGCCAGGTCAACATGAGCTCCCGGGAATCGACGGCTTCGCACCCGTAACGCTGCGTGGGCGCATCCCCCATCGCACGGAGAGGGGAACGGTTCCCCGGAGGCAATCTTCGGGCAGGTTAAAATCAAAGTCCGATGATGGCCAGCGGGTTCCCACGATGGCAGCCTCGCAATCTCAGAACTACGCGTTTGAAGAAGTGGGCGACGGTATCCATGCCGCGATTGCTCGCCTTTCTGGGAATGCGATCTGCAACTCAGGGTTGATCGACATCGGGGAGGCGGCGCTCATCTTCGACACGAGCCTCACTCCCACGACGGCCAGGGAGCTACGGTACACGGCAGAGCAGATGCTCGGTCGTCTCCCGTCGCTCGCAGCCATCAGCCATTGGCATCTCGACCATTCCCTCGGTAACCAGGAGTTCTCTAGCGTCCCGATCTGGGCGACCCGGCGAACACGAGAGATCCTAGTAGAGATGCATGACCGACTCACGGCCGAATTGACGCGCGAGAGGCTGGAGAAGGACCTTCGGGAGATGGAAGGACTGCGAGGGACGATGCCCTCGGAGGATGCTCGAAACGACCTACAACTCAATCTCCAGATCAATCGAGCTATCCTCTCCGAGATTGGCAGACTCAAGCTCACTCCCCCCGACCACACGTTCGAAACCCGGCTCTCTCTTCCCGGGCGCAGGGGAGCCGAGCTGATCAGTTTCGGGGCCGCACACACGGAAGCCGACGCGGTCCTGTTCCTACCACACGAGAAGGTGGTGTTCGCGGGAGACCTCGTCGTTGTCGGGTTGCAACCGAGCATGGGCTCCGGGAATCCGGACCACTGGCTCGTCGTGCTCGACCAGGTCGAACGGCTCGGAGCGGAACGGATCGTGCCCGGTCACGGTCCGGTCGTCGCGACGGACGGGATGCAGGAAGTTCGAGGGTACCTTTCTGGAGTCCTCGAAGCGGCAGAGAGCCCGGAGGGAGCCCCACTGCCCTCGACGGTTCGTCGTTGGGAAGGCTCTGTCAGCCTCAAAGAGAACCTGAAGTTTGCCCGAGGATGGGTCGCTTCTCGACACGGTCGGAAGTAGGCCGCGAGCGATCCGGTGCAATCACGGCTGCACGTCCAGACGGACAGTCGATCCGTTCTGTCCCGTGTCTCTTCAGACCCCGATACGGGGGCGTTGGCATGGCACGGGCGGGAGTGTACCTCAGAGATCGGTCATGCCGGATGCCTAGAAATGCCCAACGACATATCCTTTAGTTAGGGACACTGGTCACCCCTCCAATGGCCGCCCAATTCTGTATGAAGTGCGGAAAGCCGTTGCCGGCCGACGCCCTCTTCTGCCAAGGTTGCGGGGCCCCGGTCCCGAGCGTGGGACCGTCTGCCAATGCGGGTCAGTTCGCCGTGGCCGCTCCACCTCCGACAGCCCCTCCAGCCGGTCCGACTCTCAGCCAGATTCTGGGCCTTGAGGGGGGACGCAACTTCCTCTTGCAGCACCAATTGACCGGAATGGGTCGCAGTTACCGCGTCCTCAACGGGGAGAAGCGGCACCTATTCACCGTGAAGGAGAACGTCGGACAGGAGATGCGGTCGAACTTCATGGGGGGGTTGCTGGGACAACAGAGTTCCGGACTCGGCTCGATCGGGATGGGACAGCGGACCTACCTGTGGACGGTCCATGACTCCGGGGGAAACGCTCGCGGCAACATCTCGTTCCAGATCTCAGGATACCATGCCGTGTCTACGCTGGCCGATGCGGCGGGCACCCCGATCTTCATGGCCAACGTCGACCGCGGGCTCGTGGGAGGACTCACCGCGACTGCCGCCTTCCCCGACGGAAGGCCTCTGTTTCAGACGCATGGCAACCTCCTTCGCCACAACTTTTCGATCTTGGACCCCTCGGGGAAGGAGATTGCCAAGATCCACGAGGCGATGGTCTCGATTCGAGACACGTACAATCTCGACCTGGTGGGGAACATCGACCCCCTGTATCCCCTCATCTTCGCCATCCTCATCGACCGGGAGAAGGGTAAGTAGGTACACTCGTGTTTGCAACCACTCGCCGTCGGAATGGGGTCGATTAGAGGATCCAAACCGGCGTCGAACGGGACCGGTCGGCGAAGTCCCCTGCGGCCCGCCCCTAGTTTGCGTCGAACTACTGGGCCACCGTCAATAGGGTGAGGGAGCCCGAATCGTAGTTGGCGACGTAGACGGTTCCAGTGACGGAATTCACCGCGACCGCTACGGGTCCGCTTCCGACCGTGTATCCCCCGACCCCCAGTCCGGTGGTGCCGCTGATGACGGTGATGTCGTCGGTGCTGAAGCTCGCGACGAAGACCTCTCCGACCACCTGGTCGTAGGTCGAGCCGAACACACCCACGCCCGCCGCATCACTGATGCCGAGCTCCTGGCCCCTCGGGCCGAGCACGGTCACGTTGTCCGAGGCGTAGTTGCCTACGAACGCGTCGCCCGTGGTCGGGTCCACGGAGATGGTGTAGGGCTCGGAGCCCGTGGTCGCGTTCGTGATCAGCGCATTGGTCTTGGCGTTCAGGACCGAGACGTTGCCGATGTTGTACTCTCCCACGAACAGGGTCGCGCTCTTCGCGTCGTAGGCGATCGCCCCAGGGGCCGCGGTGAACGCCAGGTTGGCGACCACCGTCCGGGTGGCAGGGTCGAGGACGGTGATGTTGTCGGAACTCGGGTTCGTGACATAGATGTCCTGGTTCGAGCGGTCGTAAGCGATGCCCCACGGATTGAGTCCCGCCGGAAGGTAACCGAGGACGGTGTTGGTGGCTCCGCTCACGATCGAGACGTTGTCGGCGTAGTAATCGTCGACGTAGAGGTCCTTCGTCGCCGGGTCGTAGGCGATCCCGTACGGTGTCGTACCGAGCGCCACGGATCCGACCACCCGATTCGTCGAGCCCTTCACGATGATCAGCTGGCTCGATTCGAGGTCGGCGACGTACAGGTCGCCGTTCGCAGTGTCGTAGGCCATATTGTACGGGAGAGCCCCCAGCAGGATCGAGCCGATGACGACCTTGTGCGTGCTCGCGTTGACCACACTGACGTTGTTCCACACGTAGTCGGAAATGTAGAGGTTGCCCGTCTTCGTGTCGTAGGCGAGCCCAGCCGGCTGGCGGGTGACGGGGAACGTAGAGACGACCTTGTTCGTCACGGTGTTGACCACCGATACGTTGCCGTCGATCGCGACGTAGACCTGCTTCGGTCCGGCCCCATACGCCAGCAAGGACGGGGTGTTCGGGAGCTTCACCGACCCCACGAGCTTCGCGGTGAGTGGGTTGAAGATGCCGAGGTTGTTTCCGCTCTGATTCCCGAGGTAGAGCCGGCCGTTCGAGGTCGAGTACACAACTGCGTCCGGGTTGAAGGATAGCGACACGTCCCCGAGGACCGCAGGCTTCGAACCGTCGAGGAGAGTCAGGTTGCCCCGAGTCCCGAGCGAACCGCCCTCGAC
This sequence comes from Thermoplasmata archaeon, assembly GCA_050011075.1. Lineage (GTDB taxonomy): Archaea > Thermoplasmatota > Thermoplasmata > Lutacidiplasmatales > UBA184 > Lutacidiplasma. Next base: position 6,325 of record JBEKJT010000005.1, on the reverse strand, counting down.
CGAGGCGACGTAGAAGACCGCGGTCGCGGGGTCGTAGGCCAGGCCGTCCGGACCCGCGACGGGGAAGCGGTTGGCCCCGAAGGGGAACGTGGTGACCACGGTTCCGTTGGAGCCGCTCATGACCGCCACGTACGCCGTGCCCGTGGTGTTCCAGCCCGTCACGAAGAGGTCTCCCGTCTTCGGGTCCGCGGCCATCGAGAGCGGCTCGAACCCGATGTTGACCGTGCGCTGAATCAGGTCCGTCGAGGCGTTGGCCACGCTGACCTCATCGTAGGTCTGCAGGCCGAAGTAGATGTCGTTGTTCTCGGAATCGTACGCGAGCGTGTTGGGGTACTCGCCTGTGCGAATGGTGGAGACGACCTCGTTCGTTTTCGCACTGATGACGTCGACGACCCCTGCGTAGAATCCTTCGACGAACACCTCATTGTTCTTGGCGTCGAACGCCTCGAGCGAGGGTAGGCTACTCGAGACCGACAGGTAGTTTCCGGACTCGATGGAGTTGTTGAACAGCACCAGCGTGGACTCGTTCATCACCGGTGCGGCACCCGGGGGCGGCAACGGCGCGATGGACGCGGATGCGGGAGCCGGGAGAGCTCCGGAACCCGGCCCGGAACCGGCCGGAACCGTGCCCGCCATGGCGGGGAGGGATACCCCCATCAGTGCGCTCAAGAAGAGCGCCAACACGACCGTCACAGGTCTCAATCTCAGGTGCGCCACCTTGTGGTCCATGGTGCCTACCTCCACGAAGCCGGCCTCGGGATCCGAGGTCGATTTCGAGCCGAAGTTGGTACGACTTGGGCAGGAAGGGCAATAAATGCTCGTTTGACCGCATATTCGTGGGTCGGTCCCGCCCCGGCGTTGCACCTAATCCACGCGACCGAAATCTCTCGTCGAGAGAACGATCACTGGTCTCTGCCCGGCTCGAGAAGACAAAAGGGCGCCTCTGTTGTACGGAATCGACCTCTTGCGTCGGTCTCGGTGCGGCCCTCTTCGCCGGGAACGGCAGGGGCACGAATCCTCACGCGACTTGGGAGGGCCGAGACTCCGTGGATGAGGATCTTTGGGATGCGAGGAACGGAAGTCCCAAACCTCATTAGCGGGAGCTCGGATTCCATGCTCGCGGGGCCCAGGATCGGTCGCCGGGAGTTCGAGTCTGCCCTCCGTTCGTAGATGACGGCCCGAGAAAAATACCGTATCGGTCTCGTCCAAATGGGGTGCGGCCCCGACCCGGACGCGAACCTAACGAAGGCCGTCGCCCGGGTCACCGAGCTCGCCACTCGAGGGGCTTCCGTGATCTGCCTTCCCGAACTCTTTCGCACCCAGTACTTCTGCCAACGGGAGGACCACGCGCTCTTCGACGAAGCGGAGCCGATCCCTGGACCCACGGTCGACCGCCTCGGCCAGGCCGCGAAGGAGCATCGCGTGACGGTCTTCGCCCCGATCTTCGAGCGGCGGTCCGCGGGCATCTACCACAACACGACGGTGGTGCTGGGACCGGAGGGGACGATCCTCGGCCGCTATCGCAAGATGCACATTCCGGACGACCCGCTCTATTACGAGAAATTCTACTTCACGCCGGGCGACCTCGGGTTCCCGACGTTCTCGCTGCCCGTCGGACGTGTGGGGGTCCTGATCTGCTGGGACCAGTGGTATCCCGAGCCGGCGCGCATCGCCGCGCTCTCGGGAGCGGAGCTCGTATTCTATCCGACCGCGATCGGCTGGCATCCCGCCGAGAAGGAGGAGTTCGGGGCAGCCCAGCACGATGCCTGGGAGACGATCCAGCGAGCGCACGCGATCGCGAACGGGATGTACGTCGCGGTGCCGAACCGGGTGGGGCACGAGCACGGGGATGTGCGAGGGAACCGGACGGACGGAGCCGGTATCGAGTTCTGGGGAGGCTCTTTCGTGGCCGACCCGTTCGGCCGCGTCATCGCGAAGGCTTCCCCGGACCGCGAGGAGCTCGTGATCGCCGAAGTTGACCCTCACGAGGTCGAAACCGTGCGACGGCACTGGCCGTTCCTGCGGGACCGACGCATCGACGCCTACGGCCCCATCACTCATCGATTCATCGACCCACCGTGACCGCGTGCACGCTCCGGGCAACCCCCCGGTCGCAAGGGTATCGAATGCCCGCCGAGTGGGCGCCGCACGCGGCCACCTGGGTCGTGTGGCCTCACCGTCCCGACGACTGGCCCGGGAGGTTCGGGGCGATCCCCTTCGCGTTCGCGGAAATCATTCGTCACCTGGTTCCCCACGAATCCGTTCGCATTGTCGTGGGAAGCGCCTCGCAAGAGGCTCAGGCTCGGGCGTTGCTTGAGAACGCAGGGGTCGACCTCGGCTACCTACGGTTCTTCCGCTGGCGAACCGACCGGTCCTGGGTCCGCGATTCCGGTCCGATCTTCGTTCGGAACGACGTCTCGGAGGGGACCCGGCCCATCGTGGGGGTCATCGACTGGCGTTTCAACGCGTGGGCCAAGTACGAGGACTGGCATCGCGACAATCGATTGCCCTCTCGGGTCGCCCGGGAGTTCGACCTTCCCGTGTGGCGGCCCCGGGTGGAGGGGACCCCCATCGTCCTCGAAGGCGGCGCGATCGACGGGAACGGCGCCGGCACCGTCCTCGCCACCGAGGAGTGCCTTCTCGGGGAGGTCCAGGCACGCAATCCGGGCCTCGACCGGACCGGGGTTGAGCGGGTCCTTTCCGACTACCTCGGATGCGACCGGGTCGTTTGGCTCCCCCGGGGGATCGTCGGGGACGATACACATGGACACATCGACGACGTGGCTCGCTTCGTAGGGGAGAGAACGGTCGTGGTGGCCCGGGAACCGGATGCCAGTGACCCGAACCACTCCATTCTCGAAGAGAACCTAGAGTGCCTTAGGGCCGCCACCGATTCGGTCGGTCGACCGTTCGAGGTGGTGGAGCTCCCCATGCCGGCGCCGCTCGCGTACGGCAGGCAGAGGGTGCCGGCGAGCTACCTCAACTTCTACATCGCGAACGAGGTCGTCCTCGTCCCCACGTTCAACGACGCGGCCGACCGGACCGCCCTCGGTGTGCTTGAAAATCTGTTTCCGGGCCGGACCGTGACCGGGATCCACAGCGGGGACCTCATCTGGGGGCTAGGCTCGATCCACTGCCTGACCCAACAAGAGCCCTTGGCGTAGCCGGGACCGCCCACTTCCCCGACCTCGGGACGGGTGCTCGCCACGCACGGTCCGGTCCGGAGAATCCCCGCACTGGGCCGCGCCCTACCGCGTATCCCTTATAGGCGAGGGAGCGCCCCCCATCTCCGATGACCGCGGTCGAGGTCGACGGGGTGAGCCTCTTCTACTCCGAGGAGGGCTCCGGCCCGCCGGTCGTCTTCGTCCACGGGATCCCCACGGACTACCGCGCGTGGGAGGCCCAACGAACCACCCTTTCCGGCGAGTTCCGGACGGTACGTTACAGTCGGCGCTACGCGTACCCTAATCCCCGGATCGGCGACCTCGCGGACAGCACGGTCGAGAACAACGCTTTGGACCTCGCGGGACTGATCGCGAAGCTCGGCTTGGCCCCAGTGCACCTTGTCGGTCACTCCTACGGCGGTTTCATCGCCGCCTACCTTGCCCTTCGCCAGCCGACGCTCCTGCGGTCGCTCACGCTGGTGGAACCCGCCATCGCCTCCCTCCTTCTCCGCGATCCGAAGAGCCGGGCTCAGGCGTTCGGATTGCTGCTGCGTCACCCTCGGGTTGCCTTCTCTGCCTCGAAGTTCCTGCGAGAGTCGAACGCGCCCGCGCTCGAGGCGCTCCGCCGGAACGATACCGCGGCCGCCGTGCGGTTCAATCTGGACGGGGTAGAGAATCGGAAGGGTGTTCTCGAACAGCTGCCCGAGCCTATCCGAAAGATGATGCTCGACAACGGCAGGACCGTGAAGGAAACGGATACGCCCTTCCCTGTCGTCTCCCGTGGGGAACTGAAAACCCTCCGGGTCCCCACGCTGCTGGTCCACGGCGTGACGAGCGCCCTCTGGCTTCGTGCGATCACCGAGATGGCCGCAGCCGCCATTCCCGGGGCAACGACCGTGACGGTCCCGAACTCAGGGCACTACCCTCACTTCCAGAATCCCGCCCCGTTCAACACCGCGCTCTTGGCGTTCCTGCGGCGCGTCTCTGCGGGATAAGCGAAGGAGCGCCTCGGTCCGGCCGAATTCGTCCGCCCGGGCGAGATTCGCCGCTCGCGCCCCGTTCCGCACCAGGGGTCGGGTCACGGTCGCAAGGGAATCAACGTCTCGAGGTGTCGGTCGAACCACGTGGCGAACGAGTGGATCCGGACCATCACGTTCGATTCGACCGTGAGGACCCCCTTGATCGAGCCGACGAACTGGTCGAGTTCTTCGAGGTGGGCCGCCGAAGGCGGCATCACGAAGAATACGTGGGCCTCGTTCCCGAGCTCGGGCCCCACGACGGCGGTCCGGAAATCCAAGGTGAGCGGATACCGCGCGCGGATCTGCCGGGTCACGCTCTCCATCCCGACCTCCGGCTTCAGCGTCACGCCGAGCGAGACCACGGGATAGGTGATCGCCCGGAAATCGAAGACCGGCACGAACCACACGGCCCAGTCCTCCACCAGCGCCGAGTACTTCCGGGTCATCGTCCGGGTAGAGATCCCGACACGGTGGGCGGTCTCGCTCAGGGTCGCCTTCGGTCGCTCCCGGAGGGCGCGGACGATGCGGATGTCGAGCGCGGTCAGGGCCCGCTTCGGTTCGGGAACCCGCCAGAGCACGGGAGGTTCGACCTCTCGGACTCCGGCCAGTCCGCGAACGAGGGCGATCCGACGCTCGAGCGAGGGAGCGTCCGGCGCGACCAGACCGAGCGATATCCACTCTCCGATGAACTCCATGCCGGAGACCGCGCCGTCGATCAGTCCGAGGTGGGAGAAGAGGCCCGGCTTGGCCCGGGGGTGGTCGACCCGGATGCTCACCCAGGCGCCCTGCCAGCCGAAGAGCGAGGGATTGATCCAGACGTCGTAGCGCTGCAGGAATCCGCTGTCGTTCCAGGCCTTCAGCCGGGCGGCGACGCGGGCACGACCGACCCTCAGGCGCCGGGCGATGCGGGTGGCGTTCAGCCGGGGGTCGATCCCGGCCAGGTTCGCCGCGCCCTCTCGGTACATCTCTCGGAGGATGTCGAGGTCGAGTGGCTCGGGCTTCAACGGGGCCGCGGTCACATCGCGACGGGAGGAGCCCCTCCCCGCATGAGGGTTCCGACCTTTCCCGGGCCGCCGCAAGGATCGGACACCGGAAGGAACGGACGGCGGGTTCTGGCTCGAGGGCCGTGGGCGGGTTTGACCTCCGACAGGCTGTCTCCCGTGCGATGATCGACGCGGTCGATGCCGCCCCAGCGATGGTGACTCCGACCTCCCCGGTCGACACAACGAGCCGGCGGGCGGCGGTCGTCCTAGTGCTCCTCGCGTCGGCGGCCCTGATGGTCAACTATGTCGAGACGATGCTCGTCCCGGCGCTGCCGACCCTGGTGGCGTTCTTCGACGGGGTCCCCTACACCACGATCGCCTGGGTCGTCTCGGCGTACCTGCTGGTCGGTGTATCAACGACCCCCCTGTTCGCCAAGCTGGGGGACATCTACGGCAAGAAGCGGATGCTGGTCGTTGTCCTCGGACTCTATGCGGTCGCCGTCTCGGTCACCGGATTCACGCCGCAACTCGCAACGTTCCTCGGTCTCTCTCGGTTCAACGCGGTCTACCTCCTGATCGCCCTGCGCGGCCTCCAGGGTGTCGGTCTTGCCATGTTCCCCCTCGCCTTTGCGATGGTCGGGGAGGAACTTCCGCCGGTCAAGGTCGCTCAGGCGCAGGGCCTCATCGGCGCGATGTTCGCGATCGGCGCAGCCCTCGGTCTCTTCGGAGGCGCCTGGTTGATCCAGAGCTACGGCTGGCAGTTCGCGTACCACACCGTGATCCCCTTCGCCGCCTTGATCCTCGCGCTCGCCATCCTGGCGCTGCCCGAGTCGCACCACCGGCTTCGGGTGAGGCTTGACGTCCCGGGAGCCGGCTTCCTCGGCGCCGCTCTTGCGACGCTCCTCTTGGGCCTCTCCCAGGGCCCGGCGTGGGGGTGGAACCAGCTCGCGGCCGTCCGACCCGCCGGCGTACCCCTCGGGGTCCCCGAATTGTTTGTGCTCTCGGCGGCGTTCGCGGTCCTCTTCTACTTCCGCGAACGGTCGACCGCGGCGCCGATGATCCACCTCGAGCGGTTCCGGCAGCGGAATCTCGCGATCGGCTACGTCGGGGCCCTCTTCGTAGGGGTGAGCATCTTCCTGGGATTCGTCGGGCTCACGAT
>JBEKJT010000004.1:0-31752 GCA_050011075.1 Thermoplasmata archaeon | reverse complement strand
TGGCGATCGCGGTGGACGAGACATCGAAGGCCGTGACAGCGAACCCCTGGGTGGTCAACCACTCCGCGTCGTCACTGTACCCGCATCCAACGACCAGAGCTCGTAGATTGGGACCTTTCGCGAATCTCTTCGGCTTCCAGCCGAGGAGCAGGGGATTAGGGCCCAGGCCGGCCCAGGGAGCGATACCGGGTTCCTTCTCTGCACGCGAATAAAGCTGTTCGAATCACCCCACCGGATCCCCACGGTCCAGGCTTCGTCGACCGAGTTCCCGGGCGACCGTTCGGTTGGTCACGATGCCGCGTTCCGACGAGGGGGCGTTCCGTCTCGTGGAAGTCGGGGCGGCCTCGGGGATCCGGGTGGAATCACAGAAGGCGAACGAAGGTAGGTTCATGCCGTTTACGAAGTTCCATGATCGGGGGTCGAGAACGAGTCCGCCCGGCCGCAGGGCGGGTTGGGCGCGAGTAAATTATAGCCACATCAACAGAACGTGTTGCGGAAGATTCCAAGTGGCCGATCAGAGGCCGAAGAACCGAAGCGCGCCGTGAAGGAGCACTCCAAAACTGAGTCCGACCGATTCTAGTGCGAACGCACCGATGATCACGACCGCGAGGGTGAGCACGAGGTCTAAGACGACCCCGCCGCGCTGTCCAAGTCGGTGCCTGCCTACGGTCATGGGTTTCCCGGGTTAGACAAGAGGCGCGCGCTCCTACTTGTAGATGGTTGGCCACGCGGCGCGGGGGCCGAAAGCAGTACACACAAGGATATACGTCGCGGACGAGGTGCCCTTCGGCCCCGGGTCCTCGCCCTCGTTCGACAGGTTCTAGGCTACCTCGAAAGGTTCTGGGTACTTCAACAGCCGAAAGTTGCGGCACCGCTGTCATAGCGGCCACTGGTCCGCCCGGGTCCGGATGAAACCGGGTCTGTGAAAGATCAGGTCGCCCTCTCCGGTGATTGACCGAGATCCTTTCTTGGGAGGTGGAAAGAACGAGATCATCGTCATCAGACGACCGGATTCTTTCGGGGACCACGAGTTCGCCACCACCCCGGACTCCATCGGCCGCCCGCACCGAGGGCACTCCGTGGCGACCCACGGGGCGTCGGGGATCGGTCTCGCCTTGGGAGGGTCCGGACGCGGGCGTGAGCCGCAAGCCTTGCAAAACACAGCTCCCACCACCATGGGCATGCCACAACGGGGGCACCGGTCGGGAGGGGGAAGGGGCTCGGGAAGGGTCGCGAGTCGCGGCTCCTGGAGTGAGTTGTAGCGGCCCATCCTTCCGTCTTCGGTCATGTTCGAGGAACCCGTTATCGCGGAGGGCGACGGGTACGAAACGGATGAAGACGAAGGGGACTCTCGCTGTTGGTTCGCCCAGCGGATCGGCGGCCGAGCAAAACACCCTCCGGAGCCGGCAAATTGCCTCCGGTGGAAGACGATGGGATTCAGGGTCTACCGACACTTACTTCAAGCCGCCGCCTTCCTAGCGCACGATGCCCCTCGGCGATTCTATCCCACCACGTCCGGGATCGACCCAGGTGGGCTCCTCGGCCCTGTTCCCGCGAGCGGAGTCGCGCTCTCCATCGTTCCAGAAGATGGGTCCCTCTCGCGGCTCCCGCAGAGAGCTCCCGGTAGCCCCTATCGAGGGTCGGGGGCAGGAGCTGTCCCGGCTCCACAAGGGTCTCGAGGGTGCCACCGACGGTCGAGGTTCTCTGTGGTCGATCACCGGCCCGGCGGGAGTAGGCAAGACCCGTTTGATGACCGAGCTCGCGCGGATCGCCGTTCGGAACAGCTTCACGGTCCGTTGGGGTCTCTCCACCTGGGAAGGTCAGACCCCACTCTTCCCGTTTCTGCAGCTACTACGGCCTCGCCCTGGGGATCCCGTCGTGAGCGCGATCGTTCGTGACGCCCGCGACCTCGTATCCCGCCGGCGCAAGAGAGGTTTCCGGACCGACTCGAGGGAAGGCCGTCACGGCCGCTCGCCCGACCACGTCGCTCTCGACCTCCTCGATGCTATCGACGAAGCCGCGCAGGCCTCCCCCCAGCTCTTCCTGATCGACGACTTTCACCGTTCGGATCCGGACTCCGTCCGATTCCTCGGGCTTCTCGCCCGCCAGGTCTCCACCCGACGGGTACTTGTGGTCATCAGTTTCCGCGAGGAGTCGCCGCTCTTCCAAGACGCGGTACCGGAAGGTCTCACCGACCTCCTGGCCGAACTGCGGATCGCTGGACTCCTTCAGCCCATCGAGCTCGCCGGCCTTCAGGAGGAAGCTATGGCCCGGGTGGCCAAGAACTGGCTTCGAACCTCACTTCCCAAAGCGCGGTGGAGTTCTTTGGCCCTGGCTCCCGTGGTCCGGGCCGCGGGAGGGAACCCCTTCTTCCTACGGGAACTGACCTCCTTGCTCGTCGAAGCGAAGCGCGCTCCGTCGGAGCCACTCTCGACGGAGACCGCATCCGCGCTCTGGACGGAGTCCCCAAGGGAAATCCCCTTGCCGCGGTCGATCCAGGACCTGCTCCACCGGCGATTGAGCGGACTCTCCCGCGACCATCGGCGAATTCTCGGGACCGCGGCGATCGTCGGTGAAACGTTCTCTGAAGAGGACGTTGCGGCCGGCCTGCCGACCAACGAACCGATGGTCCGACAGTTGTTGCGCCGAATGGGGGACCTGGAGTGGCCCATCCGTCGCCTTGGCGCGTCGGGAGACCAGTATGCGTTCCAACATTCCCTGCTCCGAAAGTCGTCCCTCGAACTCCTGCCCCTCGCCCAGCGACGTCGGCTCGCGGGCCGACTGGCTGCTTGGTGGAGTCAGCACCACCCGGAAGAACTGGAATCGATCGCTCGTCTCTACGCGGAGTCCAACCGGCCCACCGGGGGACTTCGCGCGGTAGACCGGCTGATCGAGGAAGCGCTCGAGTCCCACGGGTACGCCTCGCTCGACCGATGCCTCCAATGGAAGTCTCGGATCGTGGGTCAGTCCTCCGTGGCCCGGCAACGGTTTCTCTCCTCCTATTTCCGAGTCCTTCAGCGGCTGCGTCCCAACGGCCCGTCGGAACTGGGGAACCTGTGTCACCGGTTCCTAGGTCTTCACCCTCCCGATCCCGACCGGTCGATCGTCGCAGCATGGTACATCGATTGCGTGGTCCGGGAGGATCTTCCGCACGCCGCTCGGCTGTTGGAGCAACTGCGCCGTCGGTTGACCACGCAAAGTCGTTCGATAGCGGCGCAAGTTCGAATCCACTTCGAACTTAGCCAGCTCCGCCTTCGGATAAATCGAGGGGAAATCGGCGAGGGCCTGCGGATCGCCCGCCGTTTGCATCGCAGGCTCGAGACTCAAGGCCCGTCGTACGAATTGGTGCTGACCAGCCAGATCGCGGCCAGCTGCTTGTATCGGCTCGCGCGATTCTCGGAGTCGATGCGATGGGGGCGTCGAGGATTCGCGATCGCCCGCCGAGCGGGATTGGCCGGGACGACGATAGGTTTCTCGCTCCTCGAATGGGAGGCTGCCGCAGAACACCGCGCTGGAAACCTCTCGAAGGCAGTTGTCCTTAACGAGTCGTTGGCCCAAGGCTACGCCGAACTGGGGTCGTTCTTGCTGTCAGCCAATTCCTGGACCAACGCGGCAACTTCCCGCATAATATTGGGGGATTTTTCCGGCGCTCGACGGGCCGTCTCCACTGGCCTTCAGCTTGCCCGTCGCTGGAGCCTCCCCGGCCCGGAAGGGGTGTGCCTCGCCACCTTCGGTACGAGTCTCCTTGCGGAAGGACGAGTCGATGAGGCCGAGCGATACTTCCAGAGGGCCCTCCACGTCCTTCAAGGGGCCCCGGACGCAGAGCCTGGCGAGCTCGAGGCACGAATCGGTCTCGCCCGCGTCTACCTCGGGCGCGAGGAGCTCGAGGAGACGGAAGTTCAGTTGCGTATCGCCGAGTCGCTGAGTCGTCGGGCGTTCTTCCCATTCGAGACCGAAATCGAACGGGTCCGCGCGCGGTGGCTCGAACGGAAGGGCGACCTGCAGGGTGCCCGCCGCCTTCTCTTGCGGTTGCTAACACGGTCATCGAGCGGTCCCTTCCGCGTCGACCGGCTGGAAACCCTAGCCGCGGTGGCACGGTTGGAACGGTCCATGGGTCATACGCACGCGGGGCGCCGATGGGAACGGAAGTTCCGGACCGAGGCAGCCCGCTCTGGTATTGACGTGAATCTGCCGATATTCTGGGGTGCCTGGGAAATGGGATTCGTCGCGGCCCCTGCGAGAAACCGCTCCGTCGCCCCTCAGACCAAGGACGGGCAACCGCTGCGGTCGGCAGGTGCCGGGAGGAGGATCTCCCACCGCGTGTTACGCACCCTTGCGAGACTCGGGGCGATATCGGGGGGTCCTCGGGACACAGACGAGGTCTCCCCTTCGTTCACCCAGGCCGGCCTCGCGGTCGAACTCGGGATCCCACGGGGAAGTTTCGTACGGACCCTGCTCCGGCTCGTGGACCGAGGGGCGGTGGTGCAGGTGAGTCGACGAGTCGAGGGTGCCGCCCGTGCCCAGAAAGCGTACCTTCTGACCGAACGGGGCGTCGAGATGGCCACCGCGACCCCGCTCTAACCGGTCTCGGGCCCGAAAGTCCGCTCCGTGCACTCGTTCCGATCTCCCGGCGCACATGTGCGCCACATCCGTAAGTTTGGGGACCTAGGTCCGCTCCCGAGGCTTCGTTCGCTTCCTCCGTGGGAGGCAATGAAGAGAACCATGCAGAGGACACTGAAGCGGCGAGCGTGGACCGTGGGATTGACCGTGTCGGTCTTGGCCATCATGGTGACCGGCGTGGCCTTGAGCTCGGCGGTTGGATTGCAGGGCAATACCCGTATCGAATCGGCTTCCCCAGCCGTCCATGTCAGTGGCCCCTCCTCCCGTACATCGGCGGGCACCGTGGGCGGGCCGATGCCCTCGGTCTCATGGCGAGGGAACATCGTTCCGCAAACAGTGCCGACGTATGTCGGGTGGGGTGGTTGGGATGGGAACCGGGCGATCTACCCGAGCATGGACCGGAACCCCACCTACATCAGCCCTGTGACAAACAGCTCCTTCTGGTATCAGACCTCTTCGAACTCCTCGGTCACTCCGGTGGCGAATTCCGCGTTGGTCACGCTCGCCACCACCGGGTCCAACGAATCGTGGTACGCCTACGAGCCCGGGGGGATTGGAGCCGGCTGGATTCTTCATCTCTACTTCACTGGGTTCGGCGCCTCTACCGAATACACGGAGGGCCAGGGTGAGTACTGGTTTGTCGACTACCAGGATGTGAGCGAGCAGATCGCCACCATGCCCGCCTCCACGCACGTCGACGTCGAGACCGCCTACGACTCCGGGATCAATATCACGAACGGAAACGCGGCCGCGGGATCGCAAGGGCAAGAACTCAGCAGCGCGATCGGCGTCGCGCTGGATGTTGCCACGGTCGCCTTCCCTCCGGCCGGATTTGCGCTTGACCCGATATCGGTCCTCCTGGGTCTGGTGGGCACGGCCGGAGGAAACAACGGCGGGGCGCTCACCACGACCACGGGACAGGTCGGGGGAAACGTGACCGTCAATCAGTGGGGTCAGGTGACCTTCAACTCCTATCCCTTGTCGGGCGGTTGGGACGGGTTCGGACAATCCGTGTACGTCGAGAACACCGTGCCGCTGACGTCGGGGGGCTACCTTCCGAGGATCTCAGGCAACGGTGGCTCGGTGACGATCGGAGAACAGAATCAGATCGGCGAGCAACCCTCGAGCAACTATGGCTGGCCCAACACCAACGCACAAGGCGCGACCTTGCGCTATCCCATCTGGCCAGCGGTCTCTATCGGAGGACCGGTCGACCTTTACCCGAACGGGCCGGCCGCGCCTAATGCGGGCGTGCTCTTGGCCGAGACCAGCTGCGCCTCTGGCGTGCCGAGCATCGGAGCAGCGGATTACTCCCTGACGGCCAACGCCCAAGGGCACTGGCACTTCTTCGCGGACCCGGGATGCACGTACACGGCCTATGCCTCCGGATCAAACCCGGACCAGGGGGGAACGCTCACGAGCTCGACGCTCACGATCCCCACCGCGGTCACTTCGTTGACCAATGAGGGCAACAACACGACCGTCTCCAATCTCAACTTGGCCGGAGGCCCGGTCACTTTCACCGGGAGCGGCGGCAATGGGGGATCATGGACGGTGACGCTGAATGGCGCCGCCCGGAGTTCGACCGGCACTGCCATCTCCTTACTGGAGCCCAACGGAACCTACTCCTACTCGGTCACTCCCCCGAACGGATACTCCGCCTCGCCCTCGAGCGGGTCGGTCACCGTGAGCGGCGGTAGCGTCAACGTGGCGGTCACCTTCACCAAGCTTCCTGCGTACTCGGTGACGTTCTCCGAGTCCGGACTTCCCTCGGGGGATACTTGGGACGCGTCCGTGAATGGTGGTGAAAAGACCGCGACCGCCCCCTCTTCCATCAGTTTCAGCGGATTGGCCGGAAGCAACTCCTACTCGGTCGGGGAGGTCGTCGTGTTCGACTACTGCGGAGTCGTCGAGTACTACGCCCCGAGCCCCTCCTCGGGAACGGTTACTTCGGCGACCACGGTATCCGTGACGTTCACCTACCACGTCACGGGCAACCCGGTGAACCGGTGCATCCCCGACCCGAGAGGATCGGGTGCCGTCCTCGGCCCGTTCGCGTGGACCTTGGGACGGGCTTCCGTCCCGGTCTCTGCCCGTCCGCTTGCGTTGGCCGCATTGGGGAGGCCGTGAGCTCACCGGAACGTGGGTCCCCGCGCTCGCTCGCCGTTGGCGCCGGGGGGGTGCAACGGGTTTTGCGCCCTTCCCGCCGGGGGGTTCTCCCGCCGTAGGGGGTAGAGCAATCGCCCGGGCCAAGGGTCTTTTCTTCCCCTGGGTGTAGGGGGTCCGATGGCGACCGGCTCTCCGCCTCCGAAGACGTTCATCTCCGACCTGCGACCGGGGCGTGTCGCGACGATCGAGGTCACGGTGACGAAACTGGAGCCGACCCGCGAGGTCGAGCAGCGGACCGGCGGTACGAAGAAGGTTCGGAATGGGGTCCTCAAGGACGGGACCGGCGAGATCGCCCTGGTCCTCTGGGGAGCAGAGGTGGACCTCGTCGCCGAGGGGGACGAGGTCCGGATCGTGGAAGGCTGGATCAAGGATTACAAGGGCCGACCCCAAGTTTCCTTGGGGCGAACCGGGAAGGTAGAGAAACGGTAGGAGAGACTCCTACCTGCCCTCCCGGCGTTCGGCCCGTCGGGCCGCAATCTTACGGGAGATCCGGGACGCTCCCGGTTTGCTCGAGGCGCCGCGCCATGACTTGGAGGATCGTGCGAAGGATGTCGGGCCGCTTCGAGGCGAATCCCCAGAACTCCCAGCGAGAGAGGACGACCACGGTCGTCGGCTCGAGGGCCACGACGTCCGCCGAACGTGGCCGGTTGTCGAACAGGGCCAGTTCCCCGAAGAAGTCACCCGGTCCCAGGGTGGCAAGGGCCTTTCCTCCCTTTCGCGCCTCGACTCGGCCGTCGAGGATCACGAAGAACCCTACGCCCTTCTCGCCGCGCCGGACCACTACGGAGTCCTTGGTGAGTCTTCGGACCAGCGCGTAGTGAGCGAGGCGCTTCAGCGCCCGGTCGTTGAGGCCCTTGAGGAGTGCGGACTTTCTGAGTCCGTCCACGATCGACGTGAGCTCGGCGCGAGAGGTCATTGAGCGCGGCAGGGCTACCCGGAATAAAGACCTGTCCCCGGGGGTCGGCGGGTCGGAGCCCCACGGTGATGCCGGCCGGCGGGGGGTGCCGGATCGTGGGTCGCGAGGTAGGACCTACGAAAGCACGAGGTTCATGTCACCCGTGTACGAAGAGGACGGAGACGTGATCGTGATGTTCATGGACCCGGTTCCGTTGCCCGGGACTGCGAGTGGGACCTGGATCGCGGAAAGAGAGAATCCGGTCGTGTTGGTGGTGGCTCCCACGATCGTGCAGAGGGTGGTGTTGTAGTTCGGCATGCCGAAGTCGAGCGTCTGCACGGCACCGGTGGAGCTGTTGAACCCGTAGAACGAGATCGGATTTGCGTTGAGACCGCAGACGTTGTCGGGCGCCCAGATGTTGATGTAACCGACCTGGACGGGCGGTGGGGACGAGGGTTCCAGGTACGGGATCGCGACGAGAACGACCAACAAAAGTACCACGATCACGACGACGACGATGAGCACCACCCTGTGGCGTCGTCGGGGCGGAGGCGGCGCCTGCCCGTATGGCATCGTGTAACCGGTGGGAAGAACCGGCGGCCCGCCGAAGGGGGGGCCGGCAGTCGTGGGGCCGGGCGTCCCCGGGATGGCCGTGCCGCAGTACGCGCAGAATTGAGAGCCGGGAGCGGCGGGAGCCCCACAGCCCGGGCAGTTCAGTCCCTGCATACCTGGAAAGCTACGGACGCAAGTATTTCTAGACGCCCGTTCGGGGACGCAACCCGCGGGAGCCCCGGACCCACGGGGTACCTCGACCGGATGGATTCCCGTTATGGTCGCTCTCCTCCCTCGCGATCCCGTGACGGGTTCTGGACTCAAGGTAGGTTGGCACAGGAGACCTCCGATTCCCGCGAATCACTCGATGGAGAACCGAATCCGACGGCACACCGAGCACGAACGACCGTTGGCGGTCGACGGATGCCTCACGGAGTCCGCGACGCGATACGCCAGTGGAAACGCCGACCGGAGTGGCGAGCCTACCGGGGCTGTCTCAGTTGCATGTTGGGCGTCGACTTCGGCTTCGGCAGGCGGACCAGTCCGTACATCAACACGATGATGAGTGCCCCGATGAGCGGGTCCTCGAGATTCACTGTGACCACCGTAATGTAGACCACGAACGCCGCGATGATGGGGGCCAGGATGTAGAACAGGGTCATCCGACGCCGCATTTGCGCTTCGGGGACGACTCCGGCTTTCGGGTCCACGGATGCGAGGGCTTGATCGGCCGGTACCGCGGTGATGAGGACTCGGGACCCGCACGAAGAGCACGTCGGCACGCCCCCGGCCAACGGGTGACCACAGACCGAGCAGAAGCGCGCAGACACGGCGTAAGGCACCCGGGCCCGTGTATTAGAAAGACGTCAGAGGACCCGGTTCCGCCGCACCTTCCCGGGCCGATCGGTCCCGAGTCGAAGTCGACCCCGCGATCGGGGTGCCTCGCTCGATCCGTGCGGGAGACGGTGCGGGTTCCCGGGGACCATGCCCCATACTCCGCTCCTGGCGAGGTCCGATCCGGAGCGACGCAAGGATGTTCCTAATTGCGCGCGTTCGATCCCCTCGGCCGTGCCCCGAAGATCCGACCCGCTCACCCGTGAACAGCATCGGAAGATCGGGGGCGACCTTTTCAACTACACCTGGTCGCTTCTCGACAAGAAGCGTCGCACCAAGGACGAGACCGAGGAGATGATCCACGCAGCTCACGCTTCTCGCCACCACTGGGGCTGTGCCGGCACCCCCGTTAACTTCTCGATCGGGGAGTGGCAGCTTTCGCGGGTGTACGCGGTCCTGGCCCGGGCGGAGCCGGCTCTCTATCACGGCCGGCGGTCCCTGGAGATCGCGCGCCGAAACAAACTGGGCCGTTTCTATGTCGCCTACGCATACGAGGCCATGGCACGCGCCGAGGCCGTCGCAGGGCAACGTCGAGCCCGGGATCGATACCTCGGCGAGGCGCGCCGCCTTGGCGCGACGATACGGGACCGGGACGACCGCCGCATGCTGTTGGACGACCTGACCACGATTCCCTGACCGCGCCACGTCGTACGATGGCGGGCACCGCCCGGCCCGCAGGCGGGGAGAACCCTTACGGGGAGCGGAACTTCTCCATTTCCTCTTCGCTGAAGGCGCGAAGAGTGGTGGTCTCGATGTTCCCCGAGGCCCCCGCAGCCGCCAGGAACTTCAACGCGAGCTCCTCGCTGGGAGACTCGAGGATCATCACGACGTCGTACGGACCCAAAGTGTCGTAGGCGGAGATCTTCAGGCCCTTCTTCTGGAACTCGCTCCACGTCTTGGCCCGAGACTTGAGGGATTCCGCCCGATTGCGTTTGGCCTGGGCCGTGAGATGGCAAAGGACGACGTACGTCTGCATGGCCGGTCCATTGGCTCGAGCCATATAGACATAGCTCTCGGAGCTTCCCGGCACATCGCGAAGGTAGGTCGTTCAACCTACTCCGGGCCTGAGCACATCCGACGGGGGCGCGGGATCAGTCCTCTTCGTTTAAGCGGAGCCGGGGGAGGAATCTCCCGGTCCGGGACATGGAGGCTTGGTAGGTCGCCCCGAAACCCGCCGGTGACGTCAGCAAGGCCACTTTCGGTCGGGCGCGGTACACCGCCAGACCGAAGAGGAGCAGGGTCTGCAGCGCGGGGGGACTACTGAGGAAGAAGAGGGACTGGCCGATGGCCAGGACAACGGTGGCGGTGTAGACCGGATGGCGGATGTACCGGTACACCCCTGATTGCACCAATCGATGTTCCCGGTGCACCTGGATCGAGGGGGTCATTTCGCGCCCTAGGGTCTGCGCGGCACGCGAGCAAAGGAACCCTCCAGCCCCGGAAAGAACGACTCCGAGGAATTGCACGACCCACGAGCCGGGGAAGTCGGGGAACGCGGGCCAGTGATAGGCGTACCCGGGTGCGATGAACACGCCGATCCCCCGAACAGCACCACGGGCGTGCCTACGATCCAAAGGGACTCGGTCCCTTTCGCCGGCGGGTTCGTCGCGACCACGTGAACGGGCTTCGTCCATCGGGGACGTCGCGACAGTCCGACGCCGATGCTGACCGAGGTCGCCGCGAGAGCGACTCCCGTGCAGATCTGAACGAAAGGCAGAGGCAAGACGAACCAATCCACAGCCCCGATGGTACTTCCTTTGGACCAAGGTCGAAATCGAGGGCTGCGCTCGGGGCGACGGGGTCGCGTCCAGCCGCGGAGGTGAGGACCGTGGACGAGACGTGGAGGAACGGTCGAGCGCGTCCCCGCGCACGAAAAGCGGGTAGCCGGTCCGCGGAACCGCGATGGAAGCACCGGGGATGCGCTGAATCAGGTCGTCGCGCGGGAAGGGAATCGAGTCCCGTGCGCCGGCGGCACTCAGTCCTACTTATAAGCTTCGGCGGCTTTTATATAGACGTGGAGTACAAAATGACGCAATTGACCGAACAAGACGCTCGTCAGATGATCGTCGTAGCGAACACCCGAAACGCCGACCGGATCGTGGACCAGTACACAGACGACGCGACGTTCCAGGGCTCGAGCATGGACGCCCCTCTCCGCGGAAAGAGTGCCATTCGCGAGTACCTGAAGGACAGCTTCACCGCGTTCCCGGACTGGACCATCGACATCTCCAAGGTCTTTGTCTCCGCCGATGAGACGGTCATCGTGAATTCGGTGAGTGGAACCCACACGGGTCCACGGACCGGAAAGGATGGCAAGCCCATCGCCCCCACGCACAAGAAGTTCGTCCAGGACGAGATGACCCGTGTGGTCATCAACCAGAACGGCAAGGTCGTGTCACTTCGATCCTACGGCAGCCCGATGGAAGCCGACCGCCAGCCCACCCTCTCGAAGTAGACCCCGCTCGCCCTAGGCCATCGAGTCTCAGGCTCGATGGCTACCCAACCCTTTCCCGACCCTTCGGGTCGGGTCCCCACCCGGGCGACGCGGTGCTTTACGGGCGCGGGGGCTCGGGACTCCCGAAACCGAGGATCACGGATGACGGACGTGTCATGGGCCTCCACCGGGCTCGAGGTCTTGGGCGTGGGAGACTTTCCTCACGACCGACTGAACCGCTCCGGGAGCTACGTGGTCTGTTTCGGCGCGACCTGGTGCCCGATCACGCGACGGTTCATGCCCAAGTTCGCCGCGCTGAAGCACCGGTGGGCGCCGTCGTTGGCCATCGCGGACATATCCGATATGAAGAGCCCTCTCTGGGACAACTTTCGGATCCGGATCACTCCCACGATCATCGTGTTCCGTGACGGCGAAGTCACCCTGAGGGTCGATGGGCGACGATTCCTTGGGATTACCCGTTCGGACCTGGCCAAGTTGGAACAGGGTTTCGTCCGAAGCTGACCCCTCGGGCTTTGCGGATTCCCTCAGGCGGTGGAGGGTCTCACGTAATCGACCGGAGCCCGGCGGATCAGATCGTCCAGCAGCGTCGGCACGTTCTTCGTGACGGGAACTCCGTGCCCCGGCACTAGGATCTCCAAGTCGAGCGCCCTCAGCCGACCGAGGGACCGAACCGCTTGGTCCAGGTTCGAGGCGAATCTCGCGGCCGGCAGGATGAGCCGTCCCTTGCGTTCGACCACGGAATCCCCCGAAAAGAGAACCTTCCGGGCCGGTTCGTAGAACGCGACCTCTCCCGGTGTGTGGCCGGGGACATGGACGACCACCAAAGGTCCCACCCGGTCCCCGTCCTTCAACGAGACCGCGACCGGTGCGGGATGGACCCGCATGAAGAGGCGCATGAACAACGGCATCGGAGCTTTCTCCCGACCGTCCACGAACGGGGCGTCATCGCCATGACACGCGAGAGGTGCCGGCACGTTCTGAAGGAGATAGGCTGCCCCTCCCATGTGGTCGATGTGGTGGTGGGTCAGGAGGATCTTGGTCACCCGGTCGAGGTCCGCATTGGCATTCCGGAAAGCTCGGACGATCAGCTTGGCCTTACGGGAGAAACCAGTATCGATGAGATACGTCTCCTCTCCCGTCCGGAAGGTGTAGCTGTTCACGAATCCGGGGATCCGGCCGATGCCCTCGACCACCGGCACCCCGGCCACCGTCCTAGCGTTCATCGCCCCGTCCCCACTTACCGGCCGGTGCCGACGGCCCGACTTAAGTCCTCCGGCGGTACCGTTCGATCGACGGGGCGCTGGGAACTCTCCTCTCATTCCGTAGGTGCTTCTTGCGGCCGGTGGTACGTTCCCTTCCCGCCCGATGACGCGCTCTATTCTTAGCACGCTTGATTGACTGGAGTCCGTGGTGACCGGATCCTACCGGGTCGCCACGGGGCGCGCGGGGTCCGCGGCATGGGTCGGCCAGGGCGAGCGGGCTCGGGAGCTGCTCCGGCCGGTCGAGTCCCCTCCGGAACTCGTCCGACCCGGCTCTCAGGTCGCCTGGCTCTACACTCTTCTGGGCGACCTCGACGCGTGATGGCAATGTCTCGACGTTGTGCTGGAGGAACGGAAGTTCCCCCTTCGGGTCTGGCGGAACGACGTGGGATTGGCGAACGTTCGGCACGACCCGAGATTCGATGCGATCCTCCGAAAGATGGACCTCTCGTGGTCCGGAGATCAGTCATTTCGACATCGATTCCCGGACCTTCGGTCCGTAGAGGGGTCGGGTCAAAAGCCCGCGGCACTGGAAGCGCGAGGCCCACCGGGGCAGGATCGTCGGAGATTCGAAATCCGGGTTCAGGATTTGAAGACGTTGCCGCTCGCGGCCCCTGCCTCTGCTCGAGGGGAACCGCGGGTCAGGGCGAGGCTCGCGACACCCCAGAGGAACGTAGCGATGTACACCGCGAGGAGCACGTCGTAGAGGTAGCGGATGTTCCCACCGTAATAGGTGACCCCGAAGAGGTAGTTGGCGAAGCTCGAAGCCGAGGAAAAGCCGACCTGGCTGTAGGTGGCAATGTCGCCGACCAGGAGGACAGCGAGGAGACCCGAACCTACCACGCCTACCTTGTAGACGGTTCTCGACCGGAGGGCGAGGAGGAGGGCCGCGCCCACGAGGTCCACTATCGCCGTGCCGAGCACGACATACCAGTGAGCGTAATAGTTCGAGACCGTGCCGAAGTTCGTCTGCAGGTTCTTGTCGGTGACCAGCATCACGACCGACAGCGCGAAGGCGAGTAGGAACGCGAGACCGTAGTATGCCGGGTTCGAGAGTTGCCGCGACATTTCCGCCATGGCTTTGCACCTGAGTCCGCCAGAGGGCAGGGGGGTCACTGCCTTTTTGGTCCAAACGCGGATTCCATTGGTCCAAAGGCAGTAGGCGGGCCGGGTCGGGCTCGGTCAGCGGTCGTCCGCGCTAGGTCCGGCGCTCTACCCCGAACCGCCGGGAGTACGATTGCCGTGCCGGGCGTCGGGGATGGGGGGAGCATTTCTCACAACAACGTGCGATCTCGGTGGCACCCGGTTCCGGACGTTGCTACCGGGGAGGGTGTCGCGAGAGAAAACCGCACGCAAGCGTTCGCAACGTCTTGATATACGACACTGGTAGTCCCTCACTTCCAAGACCCCGCGGCATGAAGTCAGCCATCGACCCCGTCCAATTCCGGCGCCTTCGAGGCCCTACCGGCTCGCTCATCCTGGCCTCCTTCGTCGGAGTCCTTGTCGTCTCCATGTCCCTGTCGGGGATTGACGCGGGTACCCCCCGCGCCGCCCCCACGGTGTCTGCTCCGCCACCCACCCCCGCCCCCACCGCCTCGATCCCGCCCGCGATACCCACCTCCGTGCCGACCCCCGGGCTCGCGCAGCTCGCGAACCGATTGGCGAAGGACTACGGGACTAGAGGTCTGTCCCAGGGGGAGCGACTGCTGCCCAACTTCGCCTATTCCGCGGTCCGCGAAGGGGCTGCGCTGGTTCCCTCCAACGTCGCCCAGGGCGGGGTCCAACCCGGCCCGACCTCGATCGGAGTGAACGACCTCGGGATCCGGACCAACTCGGGGGGGTCGTTCGTACCGTACTGGTATCGCACCACGTCCCTCGACGGCACGGTCACGATCAACAACATCACGTTGTTGCCCATCGAGAACAACGCCTCCAACAGCATCACTCTCCAGCTCAACGCGATCCTCAACAACGTCACGCTGTTCGGCCAGTCGGTCTACCAGATCTGGGCCCAGAACGTGATCTTCTACTCCGTCGAGGGAGACCAGATGCAACTCGCGACGGACGCGTGGAACTTCTCGGCGTACCCGTACGCCCTGTTCCAGAACGACATCTACGAGAACTCGCCGGGCGGATTCCTCTTCACCGGCACGTACGTCCACGCGGTCCCTTCCTCTCCGCCCGCGTTCATCCTCCGCCCGCCGTTCACGATCAGTTTCTACCTGAACGCGACCAATCTCGCGGGGCGAAACGCGTTGTTCTTCAACTATTCCCTCGTCTCCGCGCACGACATCACGCTAGGCTCGATGGACCTGGGTCGCTCCGTCCAGGACGGCTCCTTCGACTGGATCATATTCAACTCGACGGCCGGCATGCCGGCCGGATACCGGGCGCCCCCGGCCTCGTTCCTGATCAGCGGCAATCAGTCCTCGAACATCGGACTGCCCAACGATGCCGAGATTGCGGTCTGCGGTGGGAGCGACGGGTTCTCTTCGATCGCCCGAACGCTGGACGGCGACGCGAAACTGCAGTATCTCAACTCCACGACCGGCCAGTACTCTGCGGTCCCGGCCGCGTTCACGACCACAGAGGATACCGGCGAGAGCATGGAGGGAGTGGACGCGTACTACACCGTCCCCAGTGCGACCCAGGGCCTCGCGTACCTCACCGACGGCCCCGAGTTCATCTACGGGCTGTGGAACGCGAGCGACCCCGGCATCCGCGAGAAGGAGTTCACGATCAGCGCCTCGCCTCTCTCGACGCTCATCTGGGTTTCCCCCAAAGGGCAGGATGGGGAGCCGGCGTTCAACGAAAGTCTGGCTGCGTGGGACCTCGCCGGGACCCCGCGGACGCCCTTCTGGCTCCCGACCGGCCCGGGTCAGACGTTCACGCTCGAGGCCTTGGCCAACGATTACACTCCCCAGGTCGCCAACCTCACCGCGGGGAGTGTGAATCACGTGGCGCTCGCCTGGGACCCGGCGGAGGGTCTCTACGTTCCGATCATCGCGTACGGCAATGCGGGCGTCGCCAGCATCGCGCGATCCGGGGACGGCAGCGCATCCCAGCCGTACATCATCAGCTACATCCAGGTGCAACCCATCAGTTCGATGTTCTCGGCGTACGACATCTTCACCGAGCCGCTCTATCCGGGACTGTTGCTGACCGGCGTCACGGCGCACGTGGTCATCTCCAACCCGCCCGATCTCTATATCGAGCAGTCGGCCGAAGCCACGACGATCCTCACGGACGATTATGGGCTGGTCGAGCCTTCGTTCAACTACCTCCCGATGGAGGTCTACGACTCGTCGAACATCTCGATCGTCGGAGCGAGCCAGATCAGCGGCTGGTTCCCCGTCACCATGACCGGGTTCCTCATGGCGTCGCTGTTCCTTTCGAACGACTCGCACATGCTGGTCGCCTACGACCACTTCTCGAGCATGGGGAGCGCGATGGTGATCGTGAACCCTAACGGAAACGGGACCCAGGAGCAGAACACCGTGTTCGGGAACGTCTACGCCACGAGCCCGTTGGACCCGTCCTACAACTTCTACTTGGTCCGTGCCTTCAACACGACGTACACGGGACCCCCGACGGTGGGAGGATTGGGGGTATTCGCCTCGGGCAACACGGTCTACAACAACCTGTTCGCAACCCCGATAACGGCGTACAGCCCGCCACAGAATCCGTACCTCGCCTACGTGTACATCAACGACTTCGGCTACACCAATTTCTCGTCGGTGGCGGCCACGTGGCAGAATCTCTGGAACATTCCCCTGGCCTCGGTCTTCCAGGCCCAGGAAGTGAACGAGTTCCTGCTCGCCGGCAGCATCGTCGGAGCTCCGTTCCAGGGCGGGAACGCGTGGTCCAACTGGAACGGGAAGCTTCCCTACACCGACCGGGGCCTCATCGTGGGAGGCGGGGACTACCTACCTCTCCCGGTCGCCGGCTCCCCACGTCACGCGGTCGTGTTCGAGGAGTTCGGCCTCCCCTCCGGCACCCCGTGGACCGTGTCGCTCGGTGGAACGAGCTATCACTCGACCGGCGGGCTCATCCTGGCCTACGAACCGGCGGGTTCGTTCGCGTACTCCGTTTCGAGTGCCGGTGGTCGGATTCCGCTGCCCGCGAACGGGGTCGTGGCCGTCAGTGACCTCAACGTCTGGGTCCCGGTTTTCTTCTTCTGACCGAACCCGCGCGGTCGTTCGTTCGGCTGGACCGATCCGCGCGGGGCTCCGAACGGATCCCTCCACCGTTGACCCGAAGGGACCGACCTACGTCTGTCGCGAAGGCACCGGGTCGGGGCCTGTGGGTCCCGGGTCCGACCCCGGCCGGGAGCGTCGCCACCCCTGCCAGATCCGGTCCTTCCCGACCGCGAGCACCGCCGGGGTCAGGTACGTCTGGACCACGAAGGCCTGGAGGAGGACCGCGATCCCGATCCCGAGCCCAACGCCCGCGAGCATCCCGAGGGGGCTCGTGAGGCCGAGGAGCAGGAACGCGCCGCCGAGGATGACGGCCGCGGCAGTGATCACGCCGCCGGCGTGAGTGACCGCCTGCTGGATCGCCTCGATGGGGTTGCCCCGGCGCGCTCGCTCCTCCTTGACCCGGGTGAGCAAGAGGACGTTGTAGTCCATCCCCAGCCCGAGCACGAGGATGAGCAGGATGAGGGGAAGCAGGAAGATGAGGGCCTCGTTCTCGACGATCCCCACCACGAAGTAGGTGGCCGCCCAGCTCCACAGGATCGAGAGGCCGATGGCCCCGAGCGCGAGGATCGGCACGAACGCAGACCCGAGGATGAGGAGCATGATGAGGAACAGTCCGATGGTCGCCCCGATCAGCATCTCCTCGGTCGCCCGGTTCACCATCGATTGGATGTCCTCGGTCGTTTGGGCGGCGCCGCCGTAGTAGGCCTGCTGGACCTCGGGGTGACCCGCCTCGAACGCCTGGATCCGCTGGTGAAGGTCGTTGACGACGGAGATCGCCGGCGCCGAGTAGCCGCTCTCGTTCGTTTGGACGTTGAAAAGCACGGTCCTCCCGTCGACCCCGAGGTAGGAGCTCAGGGTCTCGTTCATCACGACCTGCTGGGCGGGCGGAAGGGTGCTGAAGTTCAGCCAGGCGTCGAGGGGGACGCCTCCGACACCGACCAGAGTGCTGACCGAGGCCACCCCGGGGGTCGTGTCGATGATGGTCGCGAGTCCCGAGGCGTCCCGGAACTCCTGGGTATTGATCCCGCTCGACGAAATGAGCGGAGCCGAGAACGTCACCAGGACGTCGCTGGGAGAGAAGTAGCTCGCGCCGAACGCCCCCGTGAGATGCTGGAATCCGACCTGGGCGGAGTTCGACGAAGGGAGCCCGAGGTTCGTGATGTCGTAGGAAACCGGTACCTCGAGCGCCACGATCACGACCGGGACGGAGATGAGCATGACCACCGCGATTACCGCGAGCGGTCGGCGCGTCGCCGTTCGGCCGGCCCGCGCGATGTAGTCTCGGTTCGACGCGATGTTCTGGCGTCGCCGTTCCGCGTACCGTTGGAACCGTGCGCCCGAGTTGGGCCAGAAGATGCGCGGACCGACCAACACCAGAATCGACGGCAACACCGTGAGGTTGACGAGGAGAGCCGCCACGACCGTGAGGAGGAGGGCGTCCCCCAGCTGGCCGAGGAAACTGATCCCGGAGAGGCTGAGCGCCACGGCGACGACCATGACGGCCACCCCGCTGGTCGTGATGCTCTGGCCCGCCCAGCGTACGGTGGTCTCCACCGCCTCGGTCGAACTCGCTCCCCGAACCAGCTCCTCACGGTACCGGGCGAGCAGGAAGACGGAGTAGTCCGTCCCGATGCTCATCAGGAATACCAGGACGATCGACTCGATCTCGGAGTTGAACTTCGTGACGAACTCGCCGAGCACGAAGACTCCGGCCAGGGTAACGACCATCGCGATGCCGATCATTCCGAAGGACAGGGCCGGGGCCGCGGGGGCCCGGAAGTAGAGGAGCATGATGACCAGGAGAACGACGATGGTGAGGACCAGGAGGAGACTGAGGGCGGACGTGGCGAGATAGGTCGTCGCGCTATCGAGCGGTGCGGCCCCGGTCTCGTACGGTGTTACCTCACTGTACTCCAGCGAGGAATCGAGGGCCTGTGAGACCACTGTTCGGATCTCGGACACGTCGGCGTAGGTCACCGTGGAGCCGTTCTCGGTGTAGGTGTCCGCGACACTGAAGGAGATCACCACGAGGGTCGCCGTCCCCGCTGAGTTCACGAACGACGAGTAGATCTGCGGCGGGATCGGCAGGGGGAGGCGGTCGATCGGGGTCTGTTGGACCTGGTCGTCGACCCACGTAGCTACTGCGGTGGGGGAGGGCGGGGTACCGAACGGAAATGCGTGCCAGAGGGTCAAGAGCCAGGCCGGGGAGATCCCGACCTGGACACCCAGAAGGGTAGCTCCCACGGCCTGTCGTGGGCCGGGGAGGCTCCAGTTCCCCAGGTTGAGGTCGGAGAGGACCAGTTCGGCCGCGGTACGGTTCCCCGAAGCGGGGAACAACGTGGGAAGCACGGGGGGAAGTGCGTTCCGCATAGCCGCGTTCGCGCACGAGGTCGCATTCTGGGTGCCGAGGCAGCCGTTGAAGACGCTCGCGTTGAATCCAACCACCGAGGCGTTGCCTCCCTCGTAGAAAGCCGCGAGCACCTGGGATGCGGTCGATCCGGCGAGATACTCGGCCCGGGTCTGGTTGAAGGCCGGCCAGTCGGCCTGCGAAGCCGGAGCACCCGGAGTCAGATTGGCGACGGTGTTCTCCCAGTTCTGGAGGTAGGTGGCCGCGGGGGACCATAGCGCGGAGGCGGTCGAGTTCACGGTCTCCGGCAAGGAGGGGGTCTCGCTCAACGCCGGTCCAAGGAACGACCACCCGAGGTCGACCTGCCCGGTCAGGTAGGCGGAGTAGGCCGAATACAGCGAGACGACCGAGCTCACGTCCTTCAGTCGGGGATCGCGGGCGAGGGCCTGGGTGACCGCGAGAGTCGCATTCTTGCCCGCGGGACCGATAATGTTCGGGCCCTCCAGAAGGACGATCGCCGACGAAGGGGAAGAGGCGGAGTGCGGGAACTGGGTGGCGAACGCATTCTGGGCCTGAACGCTCTGGTCAGAGCTAGGAAGGGGATTACCGAACGTGCCCGAGATCGCGGAACCGAGATTGGTCGCGGGGACGATGCAGATCGCGAGGACCGCGGTCCAAAGGACGATGGAATACCACGGATGTCCGACGATCCCCCGTCCCAACCAACCGAACGGTGAGGCTCTCTCGCTTCGAGGGCGGGTGGTAGCAGGACCGACCAGGGCATCCATGGCGCGGAGTACGTACTCAGCTTGACGAGGCCCGTCGAAGCCTTAGAAGAATCCCGTCAACCGCTTTTCACACCCGACAGCGGAACTCGACGCGGATTTTCCGAGTTGGCGGCCGCATCGGACGGCTCACCGGCAGCGTCGCGGTGACGCTCCCCCCCACGAGAGGGGAGGTCGAACCTCGCCCCGGGGGGAAGGGGTCGCCCTCTAGCGAGGCAGGAACTCCAGGATCGTCATCCCGAAACCGCCCATCGCCGAGGTCCGGTGGACGATGCGGGGTCGTACTTCCGGGCCAACGACGCCGAGGAGGGTGAACAGGGGACGGAGCCGTCCCTCCGGCTTGACCGTGTTCCATTTCTCGCGGTCGAAGTGGAGGAGTGCTTCGTCGTCCCGTGCCTGGAGTAAGTCCAGGATCTCACCCTCGATGCGCTCTCCTTCCGGCCAGCGGGCGTTGGGGTCGGGGCTGAACCGCTCGAAGTTGTGCGTGATCGACCCTGTGGCGACGAAGACGACCGGTTTCGGCCACGCGTCAAGCAACGAGCGGACCGCTCGGCCGAAGGCGACGTGGCTTTCGGGCGAGTGGGACGTGATCGACATCGGTACGACCGGCACCTTCGCTCCCGGCAACAGGTGGAGCAGCGGGGCCCAGGCTCCGTGGTCGAGGCCCCATTCTTGGGTACCCCGGACGGCAACTCCCGCCGTGCTCGCCGCTTGGACCATGGCCTGGGCGAGTTCGGGATCGCCCGGGGGCTCGTAGGCCACGTCCAGGAGAGCGCGGGGCATTCCGGAAAAATCGTAGACCTGACGGGGACGGGAGCTCTCGTTCACCAGGAACACGCTGTTCGAGATCCAGTGGGGAGTGGAGACCACGACCGCTCCCGGCTCGAACCGCTCCTTGAGACGAAGGCTCACCAGGGCCTCTGCGGTCGACGCACCGACACCGCCAAACGCCGCGGGAGAGATCAGGAACGGGGCGTTCGGAACGTAGGTGGCGTAGACCAGAGACACGACCTCTCCCCTTCCTTCGGTTCACAACACCCAAGCGCTACCCGGAGGCGACCCGCAGCATCGCCGAAGCCGCGCGCTCGATATCCTCTTCGGTGGTCGCCCACGAACTCACGCTGACCCGCATCGCGGCCGTGCCGTGCCAGACCGTTCCACCGCACCAGCACGTACCGTCCCTTTGGACCTCGGCGATGACGCGACGCGTCTCGTCCGCGCCTCCGAACGACACGAGTACCTGGTTCAATGTCACCGCGTTCAGGATTCGGAGCCCGCCGGCCCGAAGAAGAGCGGCCAGACGCGCCGCGTGCCGACAGCTCCTCTCGACCAAGTCCGCCACTCCGGATCGCCCCAGGGAACGCAGTGCCGCCCAAGCGTCCACGCCTCGAGCTCGTCGCGACATCTCAGGAGTGTATTCCATCGGTTCCTCCGACCCGGACGGCAGGTAGGCCGCGACCGTGGCCGCCATCGCCGCCCGAAGGTGACGGCCCTCGCGAACGTACACCATGCCGCTATCGTACGGAACGTTGAGCCACTTGTGTCCGTCCGCGGCCCAAGAGTCCGCCTCGGCCGTTCCCTCCGTCAGCGGTCGTCGGTCGGGGGCTGCGTGGGCCCAGAGCCCGAACGCTCCGTCCACGTGGACCCACGCTCCGGCCGCGTGAGCGCGCTTACAGATCTCGTGAGCGGGGTCGAAGGCGCCGGTATTGACGTTGCCCGCCTGGATGCAGACGATGGCAGGTTCAGTAAGTTCGGGAAGTTTCTCCGCTCGCATCCGACCTTGGTCGTCGGTCGGAACCCGGAGGACACGATCCCTTCCGAGTCCGAGGAGGGAGAGCGCCCGTAGGACCGAGATGTGGACCTCGTCCCCGACCACCACCGTCACCGGAGGAGCCCCGAACAGTCCCCGCGACTCGACGTCCCAGCCCGCCCTTTGAAGTACCGCGTGACGGGCCGCGGCCAAACCGGAGAAGTTGGCGAGGGTGTCGCCGGTAACGAACGCCCCGCGAGCGGAGGAGGGGAGACCGAACAGCTCCCGAATCCACTCTAGAGCGACGGCCTCGAGGCGGCAGGCAACCGGTGACATCACCTCAAGGGCGACGTTCTGGTTCCACGCGCCCGCGAGCCAGTTCGCGGCGAGAGACGCCGGAAGCGCGCTTCCGATGACGAACCCGAAGTACCTACCTCCGGACGATCCTACGGTAGCGGGGGAGCCGAATTCGTCGAGCATTTCAAGGACGCCGGCCGCATCCTCGCCTTTCTCGGGCAGTGGGCCACAGAGTCGTTCGACACCGTGCACCGCGTCGGGGGTGGGCGCGACGCCGCGTGTCTTCAGGGAGTCCAAGTACCGGCTGGCTCGAGCGGCTGTGTCTTTGAGGAGGGTTTCCATCGTCCTATCCCCACTCGCGGGAAGTCGGACCGCAGTATAGAGACGCTCGGACACCCCGGATGCCGTTTCTTGCCCGAGAGGCAATCCGGTGGGGGTCCCCCCCGGGGGTCCCGAGGGGAATGGACGTCCTCGACCGCGGTCGCCAGCCTCCGTCTCCGTAGGGTTCCGCGCCCGAAACCGTAGACGACTTCAGCGAAACGGTTGATCTCCGGGAGGCTCCCGAGGTGCGAAGCCCGTGCCTAAACACGGCCGTCGAGTCTACGCAGCGCAGCGGCTTCGCGTGACCAAGGGTATCGGGGCCTCTCTGAAGTACGTGTAGGATTGATGTACCGATTCCTGGAGCGACGACGGGACACTGTCTCCGTCGCGACCTCACCCGACCTCCCGGGGCGTGAAGCTTTCACCGCGACGATTGCTTCGAATACGGCTTACTTCGGAGTCCGCAACAGAACCGGAGGTGGCCGTCGACCTGATCCGCGCGAACCTCCCGATGCATGGCATATCGACCGAGTCGACGAGCGGGACCTCGAGTCGGTGGACTCCCGACTCACGGCCCTCGGGGCTTCGAAGACTCGCATCGACCTTCTGGCCATCGAACGATGGTGGACGCCCGAGCACCTACGACGGACCGAGACGCAGCGGAGAATGAGGGGGGCTTGGGGTCGATCCGCTTCCGAGGTCGAATCACGACTCCGAAGCGGCCGACCCGCCCGGGGTTAGCTCCAACGCTACTCACGAGGGGGGTCCACCGCGTATCGCGTTCGCCCCCGACTCGCCTAGATTCGTATCACGGTCTTCCCGCGTCCCTTTCCCTGACGGCTATTGGCAATAGCTTCCGGAGCGGCCTCGAGGGGGACTTTCTCCTCAACGGGAATCCGTAGCATACCGGATGAGAAATCTTCGGAGAGGCGGTCCAAGAGCTCCGGACTCGGGCGGAGACCGATGTTCATTCCAACGAAGCCACGAGGCTTGACGACCGCGTCGACGGCGGCACCAATGGTCGAGGCGACGATGCCGCCGCGGCGGACGAGGGTAAGATTCCGCTCGAACTCCGGCCCCCGATGGGCCAGGTCGAGGAGGGCATCCACGCCGGCCGGATGCTCTCGACGGATTTCCTCGAGGAGCGAAGTCGTCGAAGAATCGTAGAATCGGGACGCCCCGAGCTTGTTCAGGTAGCCGCGGTTCGCGCCGCGAGAGACCGCAAGGGTGGTGACGCCCCGTTCGGAGGCGAGCTGCACGGCGAAAGACCCGACGCCTCCCCCGGCACCGAACAGGAGCAGGGATTGCCCCTCTGCTAGGCCGAGCTGGTCGATGGCTTGCAACGCGGTCATCCCGGCGGTCGGAACCGCGGCGGCCTGCTGCACGTCCATCCCCGGTGGGCAAACCGCGATGCCGATCGCTTCCGGCGCTACGACGTACTCCGCGTAGGTCCCGATGCCCGCCGGCGGGTGGAAGAACTGACCGAACACGGTGTCGTTCACGGACAGTCGCTTGACGCCGGGGCCGACCGCTTCGACGACGCCGGCTCCGTCCACCCCGAGGATCAACGGGAACACGTACGGCATCTGGGCCTGGAAAGCTCCATCGGCGATCTTCCAATCGATCGGGTTAACTCCCGCCGCCGCCAGCCGCACCAACACCTCACCTTGGCTCGGCGTGGGTTTCGGCAGATTCATGAGACTCGGGGCGTCCCCAATCTTTCCAATCGCAATCGCTCGCATCAGGAACCTCGACTCCTTGGTCGGCCATTAAGGGTCCGTCCCGGCCCTTTCGGGGTCGGGCAACGTGAGGGCTTCCACGGAACGAGCGTGGCGGATTGCACCTCTCCGCAGCGCGAATCGTGCGAGTTGCCAGAAACTAGCTCTCCGATAAGATCACTTTTGGGGCGGCGGAAGAGATTCGGCGAGACTGGTCTCCTGGGCAGGGATGGTTGGGGGAGGAGAGGGAGCCACCGCCGGGGGTCGACGGCCCCGTCCCACAGCTACCAGCACGCCGATCGCGGCGCCGAGAATCGCGACCGCGGTGGCCGGATAGACCCAGGATGGGAGGCCCGATACCGATACCGCTCCCGGGGGAGGGCCACCGGTCGTGTTCTGCCGGGTGTAGTTGTACGCGTCAATAGAGCCCCATCCGGTGACGAGGTCGTAGCCGAAGTGGGCCGAGTAGACGTCATTGCTCCCGAGGGTCACGTCGACGAGTGGTGTCGTTGGGAGAGAGGAAGGGGAGAACTCCCGGTTGGCGACTGTGTACAGTTGGGGGTTAAGGAAGCCCAATACCCCGATACCTTGGGCGGCGAGCGAGTGGTCGATCTCGCACACGATTCCGGCGTCCAACGGAGAAGCGATGCTCGTACCCCAGGCGAAGTAGAAGCTGCCCCCGTACGTGGCGTTCGATGCCCGGTACTGCCGTCCGTCAATCGAGAACGTCATGAGCGTATTGTTCGCGATGGCAGCGATGTCCGGAGTGGCACGACCGACGCCTTCTATGACGGAGTTTGCCGATGTGTTTCGCTGCCACGACGGCTCCGGAAAGACCGTCGAGGTTCCCCCAGTGCTTCCGACGGGACCCACCCCATGGCCGGTGTTCGCTACGGTATCGTTCCAGGCCACCTGGCTCTGGAGCTCTAGGTTAGCGTTGAGCACGGTAGTGGTGCCACCGACCGCGGTGACGCCGAAGCTATCGTAAGCCATGGATGACGGGAACCAGAGATCGTCCGGACCGCCAAAGTTCTTGGAGCTCGCGGGGTTATCCGCGGAGTCGCCACTGCACGCGAGGATCGATATGCCGCGGGCTTGCGCCTCCTGAAGGTCCTCGTACCACGTGGTGTCGTTGTGGTCGTAGAAACCCCAGGAGTTCGAGATCACGCTCACGTTGGCGAGCCCCGGCGTGTCGCTCGGATTCAGTATGTAGCTGAGTGCCCCGTCCAGATCTGCAAGTGAAAGTGAGGGACCGTAGACGTCGTAAATAGAAGCACCAGGGGCGGTACTGCCGGCCATTTCAAGGTCGAGGGTGTTCTCGAACGAAGAGTCGGTAGTGTCGTAACTTGCGGTCGGTCCCGGGGGTGGCGCCCCGTCCAGCGGAACTCCGTAAACGTGCGCGTGCGGCTCACTCGCGGGAAGCGTCTCGTTGTAGAAGTCGTAGACGTCCGATGGGACGAACGGCCCTACGGGTGTTCCCGTCGAATTCGTCCCGGACCAGAGAATCGTGGCGATGGTCTCATTCGTGGGATAGCCGGAGTCTTCGAACAAGGGGAGCTCGTCGTAGGCGACCTGGAAATCCGGGGCGTATTCGAACTGGACGTCACCGAACGTCACCGGGGCGAGGTAATTTCCCGCGGACCCGAGCGGTAATGAAAGACCTGCCGGAGAGCTCTCGATCGGGGCCCCCACCGACTCGGGCGGAGATAGGTCGCGGGAGAGCGTGCTCAGACCCTCGACGCTCGCGACAGCCAAAGCCAGGGGAGTCGGAAGCTCTGGGCTCTCGGCCGGAGCGACGAAGGTCGTGCCATGGTAGTCGAACTCATCGACGGTCGCATGAAACGCCGCCTGGATCTCGGCGGGGGAAGCCGCGAAGCCGAGCGACAATCGGTCGGCCGAAGTTTGTAGATTATCGACCCCAAACGATCGGAAGTAGTCCGTGGCTCCTGCATAGGCCGCCGGGTTGCCACCGTACCGGGAATCGAAATCCTTGGCTGTGAGATATTGATGGTAGAACGGAGAGGATGGAAGCGACACAGCCGACAGGAACGCCGAGAGTTGAGAGGGGTTCTGGACGGGAAACGTCACGAGAATATCGAGTGGAGCAGCCGACGGAGTACCAAGATTGACCGCACCCGGGAGATCGAGTCCGAGGTCAGAATCGCGGACCGTAACACGAGGGGCTGAGCGTAACGCACTGAGGCTCCAGGGATTCCCCACGGTGACGGGGTCGACCGAAGATGCAACTCCGATCCGGGAGGACAGCCCAAAGGCTGGGCCCTGCCCAGGGGCGAGGAGCCCGACCGTAAGTAGAGCCAAACCGAGGCAGGTCGAGATCGTGACTCGTCCGACCCTGGCGTATCCGTGCGGGCTCATGTCCGGAGGGAGTACTCGCAGAACCTCAGGTTTCTGCGCTCCTTAACACTTCAGAACCGAATCGAAGGCGCGGACGATGAGTGCGCGATCGGGACGGGACATAAAGTCGAGTCCGCGTCGTCATCGGATCCTTAGGCCGATGCGAAGCTACACAACCACGGTCGGGGTGAAGGATGGTCTCGGTGGGGATGAGTCAGGGCAGGGCGGTAGTACCGGCGGCGGTGTGGTACGGGACTACTCATTCTCAGTGCCATCTAGCGTTGGCTGCATGGTGTAGGCGGCTCGCCGACTGCCACCGTAGACGGAAGGGAAACCAATTCGGATCCGAAAACACCCTTCGGCGCTTAGTTCGAATCAAGGTCGGCTGGATGTAGTCCGAGAACGCACAGGAGACACCATGGCGAAGAGGACCCGAGGCGCAAGGATGGTAGCGGCAAGGAAGAGATCAGCCAAGCGCGTCGGTGGAAAGGGACCCATCGCGAAGCGCGCGGCGGGCCGTCACATAATGAAGACCTGAGACACCTGCTCGAGATCGCGAACGCCGGTGATATGCACCGGCGGTGGTAGGATGGAACGAGCGCTTGGCCCGGGGGCGATACCCTCGGCTGTCGTCGAAGGGCGCAGCATGCCGGTTGGGTCTTGTGGACCGGAAGGCGGGCCGAGTGCTGAACAAGTGCTATCTTCGAGATTTCCCATTCCCTCGTCCAGGCAGCGTAGCGCCCGCGCTCAAAGCGGGAAAGGCGTCCAATCATTCATGTCGGTGAATTTCCTTCCCAGCGCGTGAGCGACCCGGAAGTGCGGATCTCGCGGTCGCGCGTCAAGAAGGAGCTGGACCGGTCCGGCCTGCTGCCGTTCGCCGACAAGAAATCTCCGTCGCTTGTTTCCATTGTGGCGAGAGGCCCTGTGGCCGGGTCGTGGTGGGGACATCCCGCAGGCCAACTGATCTACCAGGTAGGGAAGATTCTAGAATCGGATCCCGATGTGCTTGTCGTACGGCTCTGGAACCGAAAGCTAACACTCGTCCACCGTCGTTTGTGGCCGGCTCTCCTCAGAATTGGTGAAGCTCGGTCTGCCTGGCAGATCTCCGGCTTGACGAAGGTCCCTCTAGGACTTCTAGCTCACATCGAACGGGAGGGCATCGTCCGGGGCGATCTTCTTCCGCCGGAATTCCCGGGAGGATCTCCGGGTTTCCGCTCCGCGCTCCGAATTCTCGACCATCGATTGCTTGTTCTCACTCGGTCGGTCCATACGAGCACTGGGGCCCACGCCATGGAAGCGAAGAGCTGGTCGGCATGGAGTGCTCAGACTCGTACGCCTCGTTTCTCCGGATCCGTGGAGTCCGCCCAATCCGCCCTAGAGGGGGCCGCCGGACGTCTGACCCCCGGGATTGACCCACGCAGCGTGTTTCCCTGGGCCCGATCGCCGTCAAGGGCCAACGAGTAGGAATGACGTCCTCGATCCGGGCGTAACGTCGGTTGCACTCTACGTCGGGAAAGAAATCCTCTGCGGCTGGTTTTGGCACGGTCGCCCTCAACCGCACCGAGTACCGAACTTCGCGAACGATCGATCGACCGAACGCTGGCTGCTCGACGGAAGTCTATCTGGGAATCAGAGGTCTTGAGTGCTTGACACGAATTAAGGGGGCTTTCATCCAGGCCCCCCGATTAGAACCCTCGTTCGGCGATCGAAGGGGTCACCATGAAGACGTTGATTCCCAGTGATTGCGTCCACCGCAATCACCGCCGGGTTGCTACTCATGAGTCGCGGCAAGAGGGTGACTTAGAATGAGTGCGGAAGGCGCGGCGAGGTCGATCGTCAGCATCATCTGCCTGGTGATCGGGGTGCTGTTCCTCATCTTCGCGGCGGTCGACTTCTTCGAGGGATTCGGGTTGCTCTACTGCCTGATCTTGGTCATTCTCGGAATCGTGTTCTTGGCCATCTCTGGGCGCTTTTAGCGGGCTCGTTGCCGAGAACCGGGTCCCGGGTTCTGTTCCGTCAGGCGCAAGAGGCGAACCGCAAAACAAAATATCCCGACGCCATGAGGTGGATATGGCCAAGAAGAGCCGAGGCGGGAGAATGACGGCGGCCAAGAGACGTGCCGCGAAAGGAAAGGGCGGAAAGGGCATGGTCAAGAACCGTCCCGCCGGCCGACGAATCATGCGGACCTGAGAACCCACCGCAAGACAGGGACAGGTCGTTTCATTCATCGAGAGCCGTTCCCGCACGCAGCCGCCTAGCCCACGGGCGCGCTCCAACACCTTCGTCGGTATCCGTCGCACGCCAGCACCGAGGACGGGTCTATCGGTCCCCTGTCCTTCGCTATCGGCGAGCCGCGTGCAAGGTGTGCTGTGCCCACCTCTCAGAATGGCCAGTCAATTCTGCATCAGCCCATCGTCCGTCCGCAGCATTATCGTGCGGGAGACGATGGGCCACGCTGACGAGGAGCTCTCGGTGAGTCCGGAATGGAACCCGAACTCACTCGAGTAGAAGTACGCTAGTGGAAGCGTATCTCAAAGGTCCGAACGGTCACCTGCGAGGCCTCTCGTCATGACCATTCCTTGCGGACGGAGGTAGAACAGCGTCTCTCAAACGCGCGTGCACTACCCGAGTGCGCCGGCTGTTGCGCTAATCCTGTCTGTATGCGCGAGCGGCCGTGCGGCGGGCTGGCGAACTGGTATCTCTAAGAGGCGCGCGGCACCGAAGGCAAGCCTTGGGTGCCATCGGCACCTCTCAGTGGATGATGCCAATCCAGAACAGCACTACGACTACGACCACGATGACGAGGATCCAACCGAGTACTCCCATAGTCGCTCCATACCTGGTCCCCGCATCAAGCGACCCTGAATTCGAATTGAGAAGCCGGGGGAGTGACTCTTCTCACAGTTGGTCTCGCATGTCCTTAGGCATCTGTCGCGAGGCCAAGTCGACCTCCCTCGGAAAAATGACCTCTCTTCTTCCCGCCTTGATTGAGGAGAACATCACCAGGGGCTGCGGCCGGCCCGGTACCTAGACGACGCTTCCGCCAAGCACAGCACCACATTTCTTACACCACGTGATGCCAATTCCGCTTCCGAAGGCTGCCTTTTCATGGGCGGCCCCAATTCTCAGGACTAGGGTCGCATTGCACTTCAGGCACTGAGGGGACATGTCGGGGATGGAGTCAGGTTATCGGCGCTCCCATGTGAAGATTCCACGCCTTTTCTTGAGAAGCTCAATTCTACGTTTTGTTCAACAAGATCTCCTTGGTACTGATGATCTTCGAGACCCCGCGCTCTGAGTGTCCTTCGGGTCTCACTTCACCCGCTCGGGTGAATCAGCCTCAACGGCGTGGCCCGCTTACCATGCCGATTCCGCCCGAAAGACCTCCGTGAGCCGCCTCGCCTGCGCCCCGATGGCTCACGGCATTCTGGGCGGAGCTCACGAAAGGGGCTCCCTCTCCATGGCCTATCCCGCGCCGCATCCAGCTTGATTCGGCCCAAGTCGCACCTTAAGCATCGTCGGCTACCCACTGTTCCTCATGACCGCAACGCAAAAGGAGAAGGGCATCGTCCTCGAAGTAAAGAAATCGGCCGGCCAAATCAGCGTGAAACTCGGTCAGAAAGAATCGTTTGGCGACAAGGTGGCTTCCTTCTTGAAGGGCAAGTAGTCCTCGTGACAAAGGAGCCCGGCTACGCCGCCGGCGGGTGGAGATGGCACGCGCCTACTGAAGGCGAGCGAGCTCTTCGTGGGAGGGGGGAACGAAGCTCCCGAAGCAACAGCAACCCCCCTCTGCCCGCTCGAACGGCCGTCGGGAGCTCCTCAGGGGGAAGCCTCCGTTTTGGAGGCTTCGAGGACACGACCGCGAGGAGCGCGCGCGAAGGCCGAGACTCGCACGGAGGAATGACAGCGGACCGCACTTGCTCTCCCGAAGGTTATGGCTCGGGAGATTTCCACGCGGAAGATTCCCAAGACGGACGCCGACCCCTGAAATTACTTGCTACGGAAGTCCTCAACGCGCCCCATCGGCGTGTTCTGCTTACGGGTGTAGCCGCCCCGGGAGACCAGCACGCCCCCGAGGACCAGCAAGACGAGGAACAGGACCAACGCAATCACCCAGTAGCTCCGGCTCAGGTACACCAAGTAGACCGCCAAGCCTATCCCGACGAGGATGACGAACCCTCCGAGCACCTTCATTAGGCCGCCCCCCTCATACGCACTATACCCCATCGAAACCGCCTCGACTCGGCACCGGGTTTAACATATTTATAAGCAGTTACAACCCCTCCCTCGCTTCCGCTGACGGCGCGTCATGGAGATCGCCTTCGACACCGATTCCTACCCGCCGATGCTGATGGCGTTTCGGCGGTTACCGGCCTCCCTGTGTGAGCTCGTTCAGATTCGAACCGAAGTGGATTGAAGTCTCCCCTCGGAACGAACCGGTTTCTCTGACGGCAAGTAGTCCTCCGACGGTTCCGATGAGGGTTTTTTCCTCGGCGTAGTGCTCGCCACTCTAAACACGCAGTGTCGCTTGCGCCCATTTCTCAGATGCCATCGGGGCGGTGAGAAGGACGGTCACGGTGTCTAGGGAGACCCGTGGGCGCTGTTTTGGGCCAGGTCGATGGCCCGGCGAGGAACGCGTGGGACCGGGTCCAAGTTTGTTACTGTGTCGGGCCCAGTGTGGGCCCCACAGTTTCCCTACCGACTCCTCCACATTCGACCACCTCCGGCGGAGGTTCTGGTGGGTCGTAGCTTGAGTCTGTCTACATTCGAATGATGAGGTGACCACACTTAGGACACTGGACCAGTTCCCAATCATCCGGGACCGGCACCGGTTGACGGCAGTTTGGGCAAAGAGTAGAGTCCTCAACCTTCGCCATAGCTCACCTACGTCGAAGGAGACCTTGAGGACGATCCACCGGACCTTGCTCGAACTACGCCCATGAGCCTTCCATCGCCGTTCCCGGCGTTCGAAGTCTGGGGGTCGGAGGGCCGGATTCGGTCTCCCTCTCGAGAGACCTTCGTGCTCGTCCCGCGAAACAATTTTACCCCGGGTCCACACCTTCTATCATTGCCCGATGGAGGCGGGAAGGTAGGTATGCCCGACCACCACGACACCGACAACCGCTCGGACCAGCG
>JBEKJT010000003.1:0-32184 GCA_050011075.1 Thermoplasmata archaeon | reverse complement strand
GACGCGGGTCCACCGGTCGAGCGGCTCCGTCTTGCCGAACGACCGGGCCAGCTGGATCGCTCGGTCGAGCGCCACCCAGCACATGAGCTTCGAATGGACGAAATGCGCCGGCGCGGTGCGGAACTCCCAGATCCCCTGGTCCGGCTGGGACCAGAGCTCGGTGGTCCGGTGCGCCAGCCGCTCGATGATCGGCCAGCGTTCTCGGACGAACGCCGGGTCGTTATGCTCCAGGAGCAGCGCGGAATCCAGGAGCTCCCCGTAGACGTCCAGCTGCCGCTGGCCCCCGGCGGCGTTCCCGACGCGGATGGGCCGCGACCCCAGGTACCCCTCGAGATGGTCGAATTCGACTTCCGTCGGGGGACGCCCCCCGTCGACCGTGTAGATGGTGGGGACCTCCTCCCCCTCTCC
Source organism: Thermoplasmata archaeon (assembly GCA_050011075.1). GTDB lineage: Archaea > Thermoplasmatota > Thermoplasmata > Lutacidiplasmatales > UBA184 > Lutacidiplasma. Next base: position 31,776 of record JBEKJT010000003.1, on the reverse strand, counting down.
CAGGGCGGCCACCCGGTCGAAGGCCCAGCCGACGTACGACCGAGCTTCATCGACATGCCCCAGCAAGAGGAAGACCTGCGCCGTGAACGCGGCATCCCGGATCCAGACGTACCGGTAGTCCCAGTTCCGTGTCCCTCCCGGCCACTCGGGAAGAGAGGTCGTGGGGGCCGCGACGAAGACCCCGGTGTTCCCGTACGACAAGAGCTTCAGCGCGAGCTCCGAGCGCTCGACCCAGGGATGCCAGCGGGCGGCCACCCGGCGCATCGGTGCGTCGGCGGGCGATACCCAGCCACGCCAGTACGCGTCCGTGACCGAGAGCAGCGCAGCGGGGGAGGGGTCCGCCGGCGGAGGGTCGCCCCACCGGACCTGGGCGAACACCGGGTTCCCTGGTGTCACCGTTCCTTCGGAGGTCACGCCCCCGTCCGACCGGTCCCAGACCCAGGGAGTGGTCACGGCCAGTCGGTCGGGTCCCGATTCTGCCCGTGCGAGACCACCCTCGAGCGTCCAGGAGGGGGACCGTCGCGCGAAATCGAATCGGGGGTCGACGGAGATGGCGACATCGATGGCGCCGCCCCGAGCGGCCATTCTGCGGACGATCCGCGGCTCTCCCTCCGGAGCCGTCGCGGGAGGTCCGACCGGCATGAAATCGGTCAGCGTGAGCACGAGGCCACGGCGGAGCTCGAACAATGTCGAGAGAATGTTCGTCCCGCCCACGTACTGCTGGTAGGACACGTAGCTGTTCTTCGGGGAGAGCCGATGGAATCCCCCCACCCGACGGTCGAGAAGTCGCCCGAACACGCTCGGGCTGTCGAATCGAGGGAAGCAGGCCCAATCGACCGACCCGTTTCGGGAGACGAGCGCGCACGTACGTTGATTCCCGATGAGTCCGTAGTCGTACAGGCTCAACCATCCCGGGTCCGACGGTCCGGCCGCCGTCGTCGGCATCTCGGCCGCCGTCCTGCTCGTGACCGAGTTCGCCGGCCGGGGCTCGGATCGCATCGCGATCCTCCTCGCTTGTACGTCCCGGATCACGGCGTCCCGGTGTCCTTCTCCCGCGCCCACGACGCTCGGCATGGTCGAGTCCTTGCGCCACAACGAGATGCCGATGCGAGCTGTGTCCTTCGGAGACCTCATGCTTTACGCCCGCGTGCTCTCCGAGACGGTGGCCCTTTGGCTTAGCCGTTTCCCGTGGGTAGGCCGAGGCATCTAAAGGACGATTCTACCGACTCCGGAGAGGCATGAGTGGAACCAGAGGTTGGGTGCCGTCGAACCGGCGGGACCCGGTCGTGGCGCTGGGGGTCGACCTCGACCGTACGCTGATTCGACCCGGTGGCACCTCCTTCGCCGCGGCGTCGAACGTCCTCGCCACGGTCCACCGGTTGGGGCTGAAAGTGATCCTTGCCTCGGGGCGGGAGTACGTCCAACTGGCCGCGATCGCACGGCAGTTGCAACACGTGGACGCGCTCGTCGCGGAGAACGGAGCGGTAATCGAAGCCCCGATCCGAGCCCCGGTGCGGGTCGTCGGCCGGGCGAGCGGAACGCGGGTGCGCGAACGCCTCGCAGCGCTCCACGCGACGGGCGTGGAGTACGGCGAGGTGGTGGTGTCGGTCCCACGGGCGATGGAACGGAGGGTCGCCCGGCTCCTGGAAGGCCTGGAAGTCGACCTCGTCCCCAACGTCGACCGGGTCATGGTCCTCCCTCCGGGGGTTACCAAGGCCACCGGGATGCGGCTCGCCCTCCGAGCCCTTCATCTCGGGTCGCACCGGTTCGCGGCCATCGGCGACGCGGAGAACGATATCGACCTGCTCCGGGCCGCGGCTCTCTCCGGTGCGGTGGGAAACGCGGAACCGCGCGTGCGTGCCATCGCAGACTACGTATCCCGCGCCCGGTTCGAAGCGGGAGTCGCGGAGTTCGTCACGGGCCCCCTCACCGGGTATCTCGCCGGCCGCCCGCGTTCTCCCGGTTCGAATCCTGAGTTACCGCGCGAGCCAGGTCCCGGCCTCGACCATCGCATTCGACCTGTCCGTCGTACGTCAGGTTGATTAGGTCCCCGGCCCACTCTCTCTTCTCCCTCGAAGGGGCCACCCGCCGAGAACTGGGAAACAGACTGGACCGAAAGATATTGTCCAAATCCGGACGACGAAGCGCCGCGAAATACTTAGACCTACGAACGCGAACTCTCGAGGGACTCCTTGGAGAAACTGAACGTCTGCATCAACAGCCAGACCCCTCTGCTTCAGTTCCTCGCCCCGCCGGGCGGGCATGGCGTCCCGGGAACCGAGGAATCGGTCGAACTCGGGCGACTCGAGGAGGGCGTCGACTACCGGTTCTCACCGGGAGGGGTGACCCGGATGGTCTATCCTCTGGTGAAGAAGCTGCTTGCGCAGGGGACCCTGGAGCATGCCGATTGGGTCTCCCTGAACCCGGTCGGTCCCCGGGTCGTCCGGACCGGTGGACTGACCCTGCACAATGTCGGGCTCGATCCGGAGCGGATGGGCGGCTACGGAAAGACAAAGGAGGCGATCTGGTCCACGGTACACGGACTCGAGGCACCGGAGGCCTCGGAAGACCTGTTCTGGAGCGATGAGTTCAGCGAGTACGCGTTCTACAACCGGACCACCTCGGAACGGATCCGACGCTTGGACTCCGAGCTCGATTTCGACCTGTTCTACATTCACGATTTCCAGCAGATGCCGGTCGGACAGATGCTCGATACGTTGAAGCCGAAGATCTTCCGATGGCACATCCCGTTCGACGTGGCCCGGATCCCGGAGAACTGGCGGGCGCTCTTCGTGAACTATCTCGACAGCTACGACGTCGTGGTGGTGAGCTGCGACCGCTATCGGACCGCCCTCAAGACGCTCGGGTTCCGTGGACGGGCCGTGCGAATGTACCCGTACGTCGACCCGCAAGAGTACGGGAGGCCGAGCCGGGAAGAGGCCGCCGCCACCTGCGCCCGATGGGGCGTGCGTCCGAACGATATCGTGGTACTGGTGGTGGCGCGCATGGACCCGGCGAAGGCGCACGACCGCGCGTTCCGGGCGGTCGCCCAACTTCTCCCGAAGTACCCTCGCCTTCGCCTGGTGCTGGTCGGGAACGGGAGCTTCTCGGGAGCGCACGGAGGACCCGGGCGCTCGATGTCGGAACGATGGAAGTCCCATCTTGAGGCGGAGGCACAGCGGCTCGGGATCCAGGAGCGGGTGATCTTCGCGGGACACGTCCCTCAGTCCGCCCTGGACTGCTTCTACGAGCGGTGTCTCTTCACCGTCCTCCCCTCGGTCAACGAAGGATTCGGCCTGGTCGTGGTCGAAAGTTGGCTCCACCATCGACCCGCCCTTGTGACGGACCGGGCGGGCATCGCCGAGCTCGTGGAGGACGGCAAGAACGGAATCCTATTCGACCCCGACGACTTCACTTCGCTCGCCCGGAAGATGCGTGCGCTGATCGATGACTCCGGTGAGCTCGCGGCCCGGCTCGCGCGTAACGCCGCGGTCACCGCTCGCGCTTGCACGATCGGAACCGCGGCCCGTGCGGAAGCGAAGCTGATGGTCGGGGTCCTGGAGGCCTAAGATGTTCGGCCTCCCGAATTGGACGACCCCGTATCTGCTCGTCGCGACCATCCTCGCCCTAACGTGGCTCGTGGCCTGGATAGCGAGTCTGGTGATCCGCGGTCTGATGCGTCAGAGCGCCCCGCAGGTGGCGGCGGGAGCGCGGCGCCTCGGCGCGGTCGTGGTGTGGCTCGTCGGGCTCCTGCTGGCGGTACAGGAGGCCGGCGTCAGCATCGACATCCTCGTCCTCGTCGTCGGTCTCTTCGCGATCGCGGCGATCGTCGCTCTGAGGATCCCGCTCGAGAACTTCGGCGCGAAGTACTTCTCGGACGTGTACAGCCCGTTCAAGGTCGGGGACTCGATCCAGGTCGGGATCCACTCCGGGAAGGTCATCGAGATCAACGCGATGACCACCCTCCTCCTGTCCGAGGACGACCGGCTCATCGCGCTTCCGAACTCGCTCCTCCTCAAGGAGACCCTCATCAACGCGTCGCCGCAGGCGTGGAAGGAGTTGACGATCCCGATCTCGTTGCCGGGCAGCGTCGATATCGCCCCCGTGGAAAGTGCGATCCTGAAGAGCCTCTCGAAGCTGCGGCTTCGACTCGACAAGCGCTTCCCGCCCATCCTCGCGACAAAGGCGCGGACCGTCCAATCGACCGACCTCGTGCTGACGGTGATGATCCGACGCCCCGAGGAACGGGACGCGTTGCTCCTCGAGGTGAACAAGCGGGTCCACGCTGCGATCGATGGGACCCGCAGCCGTGCGAGCCCTCCGGTCCCCGCCGCACCCGAGACGTCGGAAAGGACCTGACCGCCCCTGGGGGCGACTGTCGCCCATCCTCCGAGGAAGGCACGGCCTCCCGTGTGCTTCCGATCGGAGAACGCACTTCCTCCAACGGATCGACGATTATCCCTTCGGCCGGAGACCTCGAAGCCGGTCGAGGCGATCGTAGAATCCCGGCCGGGGGCCCATCCCCATTTGGATGAGCAGCTGCCCGCCCACTTCGAACAGGAGGCGGTATCGGTGCGTCTGCGGGTTCGGTGCGGGGAGAGGGATTTGAACCCACGAACCCCTACGGGACCAGACCCTGAATCTGGCGCCTTTGGCCAAGCTTGGCAATCCCCGCGCGTCGGGCCCCTACGCTGCGCGGCCTATATCTCCGCCGGTCGCTCCGTCTCTCCGGTCGTCCCGCGATGACGCTCCGCGAAGCCCGACGATTCATCGATGGGGTAGAGCGACGGCTAGCGCCGCTGGACCGAGCGATCCTCCTCGCGGAGTGGCGGCTCGCCTCGGGCCGTTCGCGCACCGGCGCACGGCTGTGGCAGGAACGGCGCCATCGCCTCCTGAGCGCTCCCGACGTTCTCGAGTCTACCCGTCGTTTTCGCTCGTCCGGGGTGAGCGGTCTGCTCGATCGCCGCCTCGGACTGCTCGAGCGGGCGACGCTCGAATCGCGGATCGAGCAGGACCCCGAGATCGTCGTTCGGCGGAGCCGCCTGCAGGCCCGGGTCTCGGGATTCCGACCGCGGTGGCACGGACGTCGCGTCGACCGTATCGTCGTGCGGACCGCGTTACGGACCCACCCCGACCGGGCGGAGCGGCGGAGGGCTTGGTACGCCGAGGATCCTCTCTACCGCTCGATCGAGGACGACCTCCGAGCCGTTGTGGCCCTGCGCAACGAGAAAGCCCGGGAGCTCGGCTTCCGTTCGTACCCGGAGTTCCGGTTGAGCTTCGATGGGATCTCGGTCGCCGGCCTCCAAAGGCTCCTCGGCGAATGGCTGCGCCTCGTTCCGGCCGAGATGCGCCGACGGCGGGAGGAGTTCGAGGACCGCACTGGAGGACGTGGCTGGTATCCGTGGGATGCCGTCTATGCGTCGCACCTCTCTAGAGGGCTCCCGGAGGCCGCGTTCCCTTCGAACGGCATGCTTCCTTCCGTCCTCCGCGGGGTCCGGGCCTGGGGGTTCCCTCCTTCGGCCCTTCGATTCCGCGTCGACCGGCACGATATTCCGTCGGGTGGCCTCTGCATCGCGCCGGACCCTCCGCGGGACGTACGGATCGTGGTCCACCCGGGCCGGGGATGGGGCGAGTACATGGTCCTCTTCCACGAGGTGGGCCACGGGGTCCACTCCGCCTCGGTCCGCGCCCCCACGCACCTCTTGCGCTGGTCCGAAGGTCTCCCCGGATTTGGGGGGTTCCACGAAGGGATCGGGCAGTTCTTCGAACTCATCGCCGAGTCCGAGCCGTGGTTGCTCGCTCGAGGCAATCTCTCGGCCCGCGAGGTCGGTTCCTTTGTCGCCGAAACCCGACGAACCCCCCTCGCGAGCATGGCATCCCTGGTCGGTTGGATCCGCGAGGAGCTCGACCTCTATCTGCGACCGACCGCGGACCCGGCGGAGCGGTCTCGGCGATTCGGACGGACGGTGTGCGGCTTCGACGCCTACGAGCCCCGTTCGTTCGCCGACTCGTTCTTCGTCGAAGCCCCGATTTACGCTACCAGCTATCTGGTCGCGGCCCTGCTGCGTCCCCAGCTCCTGGCGGCGGCCCTCGAGGAGGTCGGCGGACCGACCTGGCCGAACCGGAAGATGGGCCCGTGGCTCGTCCGCCACTGGTTCCGGGAAGGATCGGCCTTCGATTGGCAGCCCCGCGTCCGCGAACTGAGCGGGCGGACGTTCGGCGCCCGCGCCTTCAACGAGTCGATGCGCTAGGGGCTCGGACGAACCGGTCCGCCATCGGCCCTACGCCGTGGCGGTCCGAGCCGGGCGGACCGGCTGGGCCTTCTCGGCCGCGAGGACGTCGAGGGCTTCGCGCACGGTCGCTTTCTCGTGCACGACCGAGCGCAGAGCCTTGAGCATGGCCACCGGGTGGTCGGATTGCCAGATGTTCCGGCCCATGTCGATTCCGTGGGCGCCCTCATCGATCGCGCTCCGAGCGAGGCGGAGCGCCGCCTCCTCGCTGTCGAGCTTCGGTCCGCCCGCGACCACGAGGGGCACCGGGCACCCCTCGACGACCTTGGAGAATCCGTCGCAGTAGTACGTTTTCACGAGATGGGCCCCGAGCTCGGCCGAGACCCGGCACGCGAGCGCGAGGTACCGGGCGTCGCGCTTCTCGAGCTCCTTGCCGACCGCCGTGATCGCCATGACCGGGATTCCGTGGTCCTCCCCCTCGTCGACGAGGTCGGCGAGATTGACCAGCGACTCGTGCTCGTGGGGAGCGCCGACGAAGACGCTCATCGCCACCGCGCTCACGTTCAGACGCGCGGCATCGTGGATCGACGTGGTGATCGCCTCGTTGGACAGGTCCTCCTGGAGGACCGTAGCTCCGCCCGATACCCGCAGCACGATCGGGGTGGAGGTGGTGGGGTCGACCGCATGGCGCAGGATCCCTCGGGTGAGCGCGAGAGCGTCCGCATGCGGCAGGAGCGGAGCGATCGTAGCGCGCGCATCCTCGAGGTGGTGGGTCGGTCCCATGAAGTAACCGTGGTCGACCGCCAGCATCACCGTGTTGCGGCTGAGCGGCGAGAACATCCGATGCATGCGGTTCGCCATTCCCCAATCCATGGTCGTTCGCTCCGTTCCCAAAGGGTTCCCGCCGCCTCTTAGAGGTTACTCCGAGCCGTCCCGCTGCACCGGCCGGCGCGATACCGGCACACGCCGGTCCTCTTTCACGCGGTTCAGGACGACCTGGGTGTTGGACCGCTCGACATACGGGTCCTGGAGCGCGTGCTTGACGAATCGGTCGAGGTCCCGGCGATCGCGGAACCGGCCGATGAGCAGCGCGTCGTTGTCGCCCGTCACGTCATAGATCGCGTACGCGCGTGGGTCGCGGGCGAGCCGCTCCTCCACCTCGCGGAGCCGACCCTTCGAGATCCGTATCCCGACCGCCGCCCAGAGGTCCCAACCGAGCTGTTCGTCATCGAGGACCGGGATGTATCCTTGGATGACCCCTTGTTCCTCCATCCGGCCGATGCGGGAGCTGACCGTGGTCGGAGAGACCTTCAGGCGGTGGGCGATCTCCCGGTGGCTGCGACGCGCGTCAGAGTTCAGTTCTTCCAGGATCGACCGGTCGAGCTCGTCGATAGTGGACGTTCGACGCATGGAGCTTGAAGTCACAGGTTGAAGTTAAACTTTATGGCTCTTGAATTGGAAGAATTTCCAATAATCCGGGAAACGTCTTGATGTAGATGCGAACGCTCGGGGTGAGGAGGTGGACGGATGCCAATCAAGAAGTCGGCGAAGCCGGCCGTCGGAGGGGCGGCGGCTCTCGAGAAACTGAAGGCGGACAAGGTCCGCTGGGTCCAGCTGTTCTACACGGACGTTTTCGGGGGTTACCACATGGTCTCGGTCCCGCGCTCGGGCTTGGAGGCCGAGATGTTCGAAGGGGGAGTTCCGAAGCTCGACGGTTCGTCGATCCGAGGGTTCCGGGAGATCTTCGAGTCCGACATGCTGCTCATTCCGGACGCCCGCACCCTCGCCCGGATCCCCTGGGACCCCGAATCAGGAGGGACGGCTCGGTTCATTTGTGACGTTCGGGTCGGGGGACAGAGCGAACCGTACGAACACGACTCGAGAGGCGTGGCACGAAAGACCGAGCAGGTGCTCGCCGACGCGGGATACGACTGCTCCTACTGGGGGCCCGAGATCGAGTTCTTCGTCTTCGATTCGGTCCAGCTCGTCCCTTCCGTCCAAGACGTCCGCGACGCGTGGTCCGGCGCGGGCTATCTCATCGCCGACGCCGAGGCGCCTTGGCAGCCGGGCCCGATACAGTCCACGGTCCGCTTCAAGGAAGGGTACCACCGCACGCCGCCCTCCGACCGCGTTATCAGCCTGCGGGATGAGATGTGCAACATCCTGGAGGACGACTTCCATCTCACGGTCGACGCCCACCATCACGAGGTGGCTACCGCGAGCCAGTCGGAGATCACGGTACGGTACGACGAGCTCGTGCTGATGGCGGACCACGTCCAGGACATCCGCTACGTCATCCGCAACGTCGCGGCCCGTCACGGCAAGTTCGCCTGCCTCATGCCGAAACCCCTCTACGGCGAAAACGGGACCGGGATGCACACCAACCAGTCCCTCTGGTCGAAAGGCCGCAACACGTTCTACGACGCGGCCGACTCGTACGCGGAGGTCAGTCAGGCATGCCGGTACTATATCGGAGGGCTCCTCGAGCACGCCCGGGGACTGTGCGCGATCACGAACCCGACCACGAACTCCTATCGCCGGCTGGTCCCGGGCTACGAGGCCCCGGTGTTCATCGCCTGGAGCAAGGCGAACCGATCGGCGAACGTTCGGATCCCCTTCTACCACCGAGGGAAGCCGGACGTGAAGCGGGTGGAGTACCGCACTCCCGATTCGGCCGCGAACATCTACCTCACGGAAGCCGCGCTCGCGCTCGCGGGCCTCGACGGCATCCGACGGAAGATCGAGCCTCCTCCGCCGGTCGACGAGAACATCTACAAGCTCACCGCGGCGAAGCGACGGGAGCTGCGCATTCGGGAGCTTCCCGGCTCGCTCGGGGAAGCGCTCGATTGTCTCGAGTCCGACCGGGCGTTCCTGAAGCCTGCGTTCTCGAACTCGCTGCTCGAGACCTACATCGAGACCAAGCGGCAGGAGCAGCTCGAGCTGAATCTGCGCCCGCACCCGTACGAGTTCTACAAGTACTTCGACGTGTGACGGAGCCGAACGACCAACCCTTTCATTCTTCCCGCCCTCCCGGACCCGGGAGGTCCGATGACCGAGGCCCATCGCTGGACCAACGGGCACGTGTTCACCGGTCGGCGGACGGTCCGGGCCGTGCTCGCGGAGGGCGGCCGGATCACGGCGGCGGGAACGGAAGAGGAGGTCTCGAAAGCCTCCCCGACGGGCGTCGAGGTCCACGACCTTCAGGGCCACCTCGTACTGCCCGGGCTCGTGGATGCCCACCTGCACATCGCCGAGCTGACCCGGTTCCGTGAGGGGCTCGACCTGCGGGGTATTCCGTCGATTATCACGCTCGTCGAACGGATCCGCACGTGGGTCGCGGCTCATCCGCAGGGCGCGGTCGTCGGTCGCGGATGGCACGTCGAGCAATTCCGTGAGGGCCGCCCCCCGGTTCGGGACGACCTGGACCGAGCCGTCGGCGACCGACCGATCATCCTCTACCACGCGAGCGGTCATGCGGCGGTCGTCAACAGCGCGGCGCTCGCCGTCGCGGGCCTCGATGCCGCCGACCCCGACCCGCTCGGGGGTCGGGTCGGTCGGAACTCGGACGGAACCCCGAACGGCCTTCTCTACGAGGAGGCGATGCGTCCGGTCTCCTCGCTCGCCTCCGCCGCATTCCCCCCGCCACCGGAGTCGCTCGCCCGCACCCTGCGGCTCGCGGCGTCGCTCGGCCTGACGACCGTCTCCACGATGAGCACAAGCCCGGAGGAGCTCGCAGCCCTGCGCGCTCTGGCGGACGCCGCGGCCCTGCCGGTCCGAGTGCGCGCCTATGTGCGCCTCTCTCTCCTCGAGAACTTCGGCCCCTCGGACCTCGAAGGAATCCGCGGAGACGGTTTCTACGGGGTCCCGGGGGTGAAGGCGTTCGCGGACGGCGCCTTCGGGCCCCGGACGGGGTGGCTCTCGAACGCCTACACCGACGCCCCGGGGGAGTTCGGGGTCCCGGTCGGAACCGAGGACGGGCTTGCGGCCGGCCTCGCGCGCGCGGCGGGGTACGGGCTCGCGCCGGCGGTCCATGCGATCGGGGACCGTGCGGTCGCGCGGGTGCTGCGCCTGTTGGAACGCGTGGCGGGCGCGACCCGGGCCCCGGGGCGCATCGAGCACGCGGCCCTCACGCCGCCCGAGCTTCTCCCGGCCATCGACCGGGTCCGACCCGTGCTCGTCGTTCAGCCCGGGTTCGTCTGGAGCGACGCCTGGCTCTCTCGCCGCCTCGGAGCGGCGAGGGCCCGCTGGGCCTACGCGTTCCGCACGCTCGCCGACCGGGGCCACCTTCTGGCGGGCTCGAGCGATGCGCCGTACGACCCGCTCGACCCGTGGCGAGGGCTCGCGGCCTGTGTCGCTCGGTCCGACCCTGAGGGACGGTCGGCGAACCCGGACCCGGCGGAGGCGATCCCGGCGGCGGAGGCGGTCCTTCTCTACACCGCCAACGCGGGCCGGGCCCTGGGCGAGCCGGACCTCGGTTCGCTCGAGGTGGGGGCGCGGGCGGACCTCGTCCTCACGGCGGCCACCGACCTACCTCGAGCGGTGGCGGCCGGAGCCGCGGTCGTGCAGGAGACCTGGGTCGACGGGCGTCCGGTCCCGACCCGGGAGGGTTCGAACGGACAGTAACGGCCAAACCCTCGAGCGAAGTCGCGGGGGTGTGGCCGCCGGAACGGAGATCCCGCTCATGAAGGAGTTCTCGCCGACGATGCGCGTCGATGTGCTCGTCTCGGACTGGAAGGCCGGCCTCGACCCGCTGATGCCCGAAGCGGAGCGCGAGCACGAGCTCTACGGCAAGGCCTGGGAGGCCTACCAGGACGGTGACTACGGGTTCGGTCTCTGGTGCTGGCATGAATGCGACCGCCTGACGAACAACCTGAGCGGGAACATCCGGGAGGTGACCCGCGTCCTCGGTCCGGGTCGGTACTTCGGCTTCTCCCATCGGAAGACGATCGCGAAGGCGGTGCCGATCGAACGGATCTACCGGCCCCGCAAGGGGGACATGAGCACGCCGCGCACCGACGCGTTCGTCCTACCCCACTACCAGGTCCTATGCGTCTACCTCGCCCACGCCGACGCGGGGGACCGGAAGGCACGCGCCCTGCTCGAGATCGCGCTCGGCGAGCTCGAGGACCGGCGCCGGGCCGACCTGTTCCTGCGGCACTTCGAGACCTTCCGCGACCTCCTCGCGCGGACGTCCGCTCTTCCGCCCACGAGCCCGAAGTCGTCGACGACCGAGGCGGCCGCGGCCCCTCCCGAGCCCTCCGTCCCCAAGGGGCGCAAGGGTCGCCGCTCCGCAGGATAGCCCTCGGCCTCCCCCGAAGCCTCCTATAGCGGGAGCACTTCGGCGGCGCCGACGGGGGAAGGAGATGCGCGCGGTGGTGCTCGGGGGCGGAGGCTTGACGGGGCGGTGCGCGGTCCGCGACCTTGCGACGGGCGGGGTCTTCGACTCGGTCGTGGCGGCCGACCTCGACCCCCACCTGGCCGAGGCCGCGGCGAAGGCCGCCGGAGCGAAGGCGACCGCCGCGACGGTCGACGTCCGGGACCGAGCGGCGGTGAGTTCGCTCCTTCACGGAGCCAATGTCGTCGTCAACGCGGTCCAGTACACGTTCAATCTTGCGGTCATGGAGGCCGCGCTCGCGACCCGGGTCCCCTACCTCGATTTCGGCGGACTCTTCCACATGACCCGGCGTCAACTCGCGCTCGACGGTCGCTTCCGGGAGGCGGACCTGCTCGCGGTCCCCGGGCTCGGCCAGGTGCCCGGGGTGTCGAACGTTCTCGCGATGGAGGCGGCCCGGGACCTCGAGCGGGTCGAGTCGGTCGTGATCCGGGATGGCTGGCGCGACCTCACGGTCGGGGCGCCCGAGATCTCGTTCACCTGGTCGCCGAGCACCTTTCTCGACGAGATGATCCTTCCGGCGATGGTCTTCGAGGAAGGGGACTATCGAGAGTACCCTCCGATGAGCGGCGCGGAGGACTACGACTTTGACGCTCCCGTGGGACGGACCCGGGTCTACCGGACGCTGCACTCCGAGCCGGCGACGCTTCCCGAGAGCCTGAAGGCAAAGGGGCTCACGCACTGCGAGTGGAAGGAGGGCGGTCCCGGGATCGAGGTGCTGCGCACGATGTCGCTGCTCGGCCTGGGCTCGGACCAGCCGCTCGACGTGCGCGGCGCGACCGTGACCCCGCGCGACTTCACGCTCGCCCTTCTCAAGCGAGAGAAGCTGCTCGGCGCCCCCGAGGGGATCACGGTTGACGACTGGGAGGTCTGCGACATCGAGCTGCACGGGAGCACCGGGGACCGGCCGGTCGTCCGGCACGCCCTCGCGCGGTTCCCTCCCCGCCCGGACTGGCAGCTCACCGCCACCGAATACGCTGTCGGCGTGGCCGGTGCGATCGGAGCCGAACTGATCGCCGAGGGAAAGATGGTCGCCCGCGGCGTGGTGCCTCCCGAGCGCTGCGTGCCGGCCGGGCCGTTCCGTGCCGCGCTTGCACTTCGCGGGATCGAGACCGCGATTTCCCCGCCGGAACCGCCGTTGCCCCCGCTCCGGAAGAGTTGAAACACCCGTTCAAGTGGCGAAAATAGCGGTTTTGACGATGTTTACGAGCCAACTAATAGGTATTTTCGCACAATAACATCGGCTCAATATTACATCCAGTTCCGCGTCTCTTAGCGTATATTAATGATATAGCGCATTCTCGTGATTAGCCAATTATATATACGCCACTCGGGGTCCGCAACTCGCCCGAGATGCATTCTGTATGGCGGAGATGCAACCCGCCCCGACGTCCGCGTTCCCGGAACGGGAACCCGACGCTCACGGACTGAGACCACGGGCCGAAACGCTCGCTCCTCCGGAGCGCGCCGAAGACGTTGCCGTCCCGGCCCCGGCCACCCCTCCCTCCCCGAAGGACGAGGCCCCCAAGGAACCGAAGGAGACGAAGAAGGAGGTTCCCAAGGAGGTCCCGAAAGAGGCGCCCAAAGAGGCCTCGAAGGAGGTCGCGCCGGTCGTCCCACCGCCTGAGTCCGACGAGCAACCGCTCCCCATACCCATCGCCCGTCTCGTCCCGAAGTTGAAGAAGAGCGCGAAGCTGTTCCAGGAGGGAAAGAAACGGATCCCGAACTCGACGAGCTCGCTGATACGGGTCGCCTCCTACGACCCGGTACCCCCGTTCATCGCTCGGGCGAAGGGTGCTCGGATCTGGGACGAGGACGACAACGAGTACCTCGACTTCAACCTCGCCTACGGGGTCCTGATCAACGGCCACGCGCCGTCGGAGATGGTCCGCGCGGTCCAGGAGGCCGCCCAGTTCGGCTTCCACTTCGCGTCCCCGACCGCCCTCGAGATCGAGGTCGCGAAGATGTTCCAGAAGCTCGTCCCGAACGCGGAGCGCGTCGCGTTCTGCTCGAACGGCTCGGACGCGACCATGAACGCGATCCGGATCGCCCGGGCGGTGACCGGGAAGGACGCGATCCTGAAGTTCGAGGGCCACTACCACGGCCAGCACGACCTCGCGCTGATCAGCGCGGAAGCGCCCCCCGTCGTCGCGGGCCTCGATGAGTATCCGCGACCGCTCCCGAACTCCGCCGGGATCCCGCCCGGGGTCACGGACTACGTGATGGTCGCTCCCTACAACTCGATCACCGCGTTCGAGCGGATGGTCCGCCGCTACCGCAACCGGCTCGCAGCCGTGATCCTCGAGCCGGTGATGGCGAACGCCGGCGTGATCCCTCCCGAGCCGGACTACCTCAAGCGCCTGGTCGAGGTCGCGCACGAGAACGAGATGCTCGTGATCTTCGACGAGGTGTTCACGGGCTTCCGGGTCGCGCCGGGCGGCGCCCAGCAGCTCTACAGCGTCGAGCCGGACATCTCCTGCTGGGCGAAGGCGCTCGGAGGCGGCGTGCCGGTCTCGGCCGTCTCGGGCAAGGCAGAGTACATGGACATGATCGCCCCCGGGCGGATCTCGTTCGGCGGGACGTACTTCGCGAACAACCTCTCCATGGCGGGGACGCTCGCCAATCTGAAGATGCTCCATCGCGGTGGCGACGAGCTCTACGCACGCTTCGGCCGCCTCACCACCCGGCTCGGGAAGGGTCTCGAGGAGGCGGCCCGCGATGCGAAGATCTCGATGCTGGTCCAGTCGGTCAACGGGATCCTCCAGTTCTTCTTCACCCGACGGAAGAAGATCGTTAACTACCGCGAATCGCTTCAAATCGACTGGAACCTCTACCTACGGCACCACCAGCTCCTGCTCGACAAGGGGATCTACATCCACCCCGACAACTACGAGCGGATCACGTTCTCGAGCGCCCACACCGAGAAGGACGTCGACAAGTTCGTCGAGGTCGCCACCGAGACGCTCAAGGAACTACGGACGCTCCCCCGCGATTATCTGCCGTAAGCGCACCGCCTCCGGTCCCGGGCGCGGTTGCGTAGGGAAATTTATACACGGAGTTCGTAAGGCCCGAGATGCGTGGGTTAGCGGCTCCGCCGCCCCTCCGATAAGAGGGTCGGGATGGGACGCAGTCCGACCGATCTCGCCATCTTCATCGCGAAGCGTCTCGTCCAGCTCGTCCCGGTCCTTTTCGGCATCATCGTCCTGACGTTCCTCTTCACGCACATCTCGGTCGCGAACTGCGCGATATGGTACCCGCACGCGAGCAAGTCGACCCTCGCGAACTGCCAGGCCCAGTTCAGCCAGCCGCTCTGGAACCAGTTCTGGACGTACTTCGCGAACCTCTTGCACGGGAACTGGGGGGCGTCCGTCGCCGGGGTCGCGGTCTACCCGGCGATCGCGAACGGGGTTCCCGCCACGCTCGAGCTCGTGCTCGCCTCGCTCTTCCTGATGATCGTGATCGGCATTCCCCTCGGGGTGATCGCCGCCCAGTCGGCGGGACGCTGGGGCGACCACCTGGTGAGGATCTTCTACCTCACCGGCTGGGCGACCCCGACCTACCTCGGCGCGGTCATCGCGGCGATCTTCCTCGCGCCCTACTTCGGCCTCCCCTCCCACGGGGAGTTCACGTCGAATCCCCCCCCGTTCCCCCAGTGGACGCACATGTCAATCCTGGACGCGCTGCTCGCCGGCAACTTCCCCTGGGCCGGGGATGCGATCAAGCACCTGATCTTGCCGGCGGCGGTGCTCGCGTTCATCAACATGGGGATCGCCACGCGGATGACGCGCAGCTCGATGCTCGAGGTGATCCCGCTCGACTACGTCAAGAGCGCCCGGATGAAGGGGCTCTCCGAAGCGTGGGTGATGTACAAGCACGCCCTGCGCAACTCCCTCATCACGACCACGACGGTGCTCGGCGTTACGGCGGGAGGCCTGCTCGCCGGCACGGTCGTCATCGAGGAGGTCTTCGGCTGGCCGGGGATCGGGGCGTACGCGTACACCGCCATCGGGGGCGGCGGGGCCGCCCCGAACTTCGACGGGGCCGTCGCGGTCGTGGCCGTTTTCGCGGTCGGTGTCGTGATCGCGAACCTCATCGCCGACATCCTCTACGGCCTTCTCGACCCCCGTGTGGACTGGAGGTAACCGATGACGACGATGTCGGCCCCCTCCGCAACCCCTTCCTCGGGCGCCCGCGAGGCGGGCCGCCGGGCGGGTTCCGGGGCGCTGATGTTCTGGCGCGTGCTCCGCGCGAACCCGCTCACCCTCGCCGGCTTCGTGGTCGTCGCGCTGATCTGCATCACCGCCGTGATCGTGATCGTCGCGCCGCATCTCCTGACCCAGTACGGCCCGGACCAAATCACGACGACCTACAACCAGGGCCCCTCCTGGGCGCACCCCTCCGGGACCGACGGGAACGGACTCGACATCTACTCGGAGACGCTCTACGCCCTTCCGCTCGACCTCGCCATCGCCTTCGCCATCGCGGGGGCCGCGATGATCGGCGGGGGCGCCCTCGGGCTCGTCGCCGGATACTGGGACCGGCCGGGCACCGCCGGAGGCTGGCTCTCCATCGTCATCCTCCGGATCACCGACGTCTTCCTCGCCTTCCCGAGCCTCATCCTGGCGCTCGCGATCGCCGTCTCGCTCGGACGGGGCGTTTGGCAGCTCATCGTGGCGATCCTCCTCACGTGGTGGCCGTTCTACGTGCGACTCGTCCGCGGGGAGACGCTCGCCGTGAAGCACCTGCCGTACGTCCAGGCGGCGCGCGCGGCCGGGGTGACCGACGGCCGGATCGTCCTCCGGCACATCCTGCGCAACGTCCTCGAGCCGGTCGTCGTCTACTTCACGCTCGACATCGGGACCGTGCTCGTCACCCTCTCCACGATCGGCTTCGTCGGCCTCGGCCTCGCCTATCCCGGCCAGGCCGAGTGGGGCAGCATGATGTCGTACTACCAGGGGTCGGGTCTGATCACCGCCTACCCGTGGACGGTGTTCGGACCGGGGATCGCGATCTTCGTGACGGTCCTCGCCTTCAGCCTGCTCGGCGACGGCCTCCGGGACGTCCTCGACCCGCGGAGCCGGCGGGTCCTTGCCGGTACGGGCACGGGAGCGATCACCGCCGCCGCTCCTCCCGTGCCCGAGGTCCCGATCGCGGGAGACAAGGGCGACCTCCCGGCCGGGTCGGAGGCGACCACCCCCGCATGAGCGACCCGGTCGTCTCGATCCAAGGGCTGTCGATCGACTACGTCGTCGGTGCCGGCCGGTTCCGCGCCGTTTCGGACGTCTCCCTCGAGGTGGAACGGGGCCACGTGGTCGGGATCGTCGGGGAAACCGGCTGCGGGAAGAGCACGCTCGCCCAGGCGATCCCCCGGCTTCTGCCCGAACCGCCGGCGACGATTGGCGGAGGCCGGATCGTCTTCGAAGGGACCGACCTCGTGCAGGTCCCCCGGTGGAAGATGCCCGCGATCCGCGGTACCGGGATCAACATGATCTTCCAGGAACCGCTGAACTCGCTCAACCCGGCGTTCCGGATCTACGACCAGGTCGCGGAGGCGGTCCACATCCGCCAGGTCCGCGAGAGCCGAGGCGGGATCGTCGCCCGCCGCGAGCCCGGTCCGTTCGACTACTCCCGACGGCCCGACCCCACGGCGAAGGACGCCTGGTCCGGCAAGGTCGTGCCGGGCGGCGCCGTCCAGGAAGCGGTCCATCGTAAGCAGGTCGACCGGGAGGCGGGCGGCCACCGGGCCGACCTCCGCAGGGAGGTGCTCGACTACCTGCGCCTCGTTCGCATCAACGACCCCGAGACGATCCTCAACCTCTATCCCCACGAGCTGTCCGGCGGGATGCGCCAGCGGATCATGATCGCGATGGCGCTCTCCGAGAAGCCGTCGCTGCTCATC
Organism: Thermoplasmata archaeon; assembly: GCA_050011075.1. Lineage (GTDB taxonomy): Archaea > Thermoplasmatota > Thermoplasmata > Lutacidiplasmatales > UBA184 > Lutacidiplasma. The sequence continues at coordinate 14,255 of JBEKJT010000003.1, read as the reverse complement.
GCGGACGAACCGACGAGCGCGCTCGACGTCACGATCCAGGCCCAGGTACTGACGTTGATGAAGGAGCTGATCGAGGAGGTCAACACCTCGATCCTGTTCATCAGCCACGACCTGGGCGTCATCGCCGAGACGGCGGACGAGCTCGGGGTGATGTACGCCGGAAAGCTCGTCGAGTTCGGGCCGGTGGGGGAGGTCTTCGAGTCGCCGCGGCACCCGTACACGAAGGCGCTCCTGCGCGCTGCCCCGACGCGCTACAAGAGCGACGGACCGCTCCTGTCGATCGCGGGCAACGTCCCCAACCTCTCCCGCCCGCCGCCCGGCTGCCGCTTTCACCCCCGGTGCCCGATCGCCCGGCCGGTATGTCGGGGCGAACCGGCGCCTCCCCTCGCCCCCGTGGCGGGGGCCTCGCCGATCCACCGGAGCGCCTGCTATTTCGCCAACGAGGTCCCGGGGATCCCATGAGCGTGCGACCACTCGTCCAGGCGACGGACCTCCAGAAGCTGTTCCCGCTCACCCGTTCGGCGACCGAGGTCTTCGCCGGCGAGGCCCACCGCTCGATCCACGCGGTCGACGGAGTTACGCTCTCGCTGATGCCCGGAGAGACGCTCGGCTTGATCGGGGAATCGGGCTCCGGGAAGACGACCCTCGGCTGGGTCGTGGCCCGCCTCCACGAACCGACCGCGGGCGCGCTCCAGTTCGAGGGGAGCGACATCCTCCGTCTTCAGGGCACAGAGCTCCGGCACTGGCGCCACAACGTCCAGGTGGTCTTCCAGGACCCCGTGGGGTCGCTCGACCCTCGTCTCAAGGTCTGGCAGATCGTCGGGGAGCCGCTCCGTGCCCAGAACCAGACGGACCGCTGGTTCGCCCGGAACGAGCCGAAGAGGATCCGACGCGAGTACCGGGTCGCCTCCCAGCGGCGACGCGAGCAACTGACCCGCCTGTACCGGGCGGAGGCGACGCAACGGGCGAAGCTCCCCCCCTCGGAACGCGAGCGGCTTGAGAGGGAGTACCGAGTCGCCCTGAAGCGGGGCCTTCCCCGCCCGGTCATCCCGAAGATCCCCGTGCCGCCGCGGATCACGCGCGCCACGGTCCGCAGGAAGGTGCAGGAGGCGCTCCCGAAGGTCGGGCTGCCGTTCGACTGCCTCGACCAGTACCCTCACGAGTTCTCGGGTGGAGGACGGCAACGCCTGTCGCTCGCCCGGGCGCTCATCGTCGACCCGAAGCTCATCGTCCTCGACGAACCGACGAGCGCGCTCGACGTCGCCGTCCAGGCCCAGATCCTGAACCGGCTCGTTGAACTCCAGCGGGAACGCGGCCTCGCCTACCTCCTGATCACGCACAACGTCGCCGCGGTCCGCTACGTCGCCGACCGGGTGGCGGTCATGTACCTCGGACGGATCGTGGAAGTCGGGACGGTACGGGGGGTCCTCGAGCGACCGATCCACCCGTACACGAAGGCCCTCCTCGCGGCCGTCCCGGTCGCCGACGCGCGACGGCGCCGCACCCGGTTCCGCATCGGCGGGGACGTCCCGTCGCTGGTCGACCCCCCGCCCGGATGCCGATTCGCCCCGCGCTGCCCGTTCGTCATCGAGCGTTGCCGGGCGGAGTACCCGGCGCTGCGGGAGATCCCCGGGGCCCCGGGACAGCGCGTCGCCTGCCACCGGGCCGAGGAGGTCATCGACATCGCGCCCGCAACGCTCCTCGAGACGAAGTCGACCCAGTCGCCGGCGGCGCCCGCGTCCTAGCGGTTACGACGAGAGCCACTGGGTGTTGAACAAGAACGCGAACGGCTCCGCGCTCGCCATCGGGTTCTGGACGAACCCGTGCAGGTGGGTCGAATACACCGCGAACGAGGTCGGGACGACCAGCCAGATGTCCGTGTAGTTCTCGTACATCGCGCTCGTCATGTTGGAGTAGAGCTGGGTCAGCTGCGTCGTGTTGGCGCTGCCCGCGGCCGTGAAGACATCGCCGTCCACGGTCGAATTGGCGTACTGGGACATGCAGGCGTTCGCGCTGCCGTAGGAGACGGCATCGTTCTGGGTCCAGTCGTCCGGGGAGATGTAGTCGGAGGTGTAGAACTCCTGCCCCATGTAGAACGGACCCCCGTTCGCCCCTGTCTGGGTCGTGCAGACGCCGTTGGTCAGGGCCTGCTCCTCGTAGAGGTCGGACAGGGAGATCGGGACCGGCAGGATGTTGATGCCGATCTGGCTCAGGTCGGCCTTGAGGAATTGCGCGGTTTCAGCCCAATCGATCCCGGTGTCGAGGTAGGCGTACTTAATCGTCATGGAGGCGCAAGCGCTGTTGGCACAGGGCGAATCCGCGATCTCCTGCTGCGCCAGCGGGAGATCGTACTGGTAGGGCGAGAGGTTCTGCGGATTGTAGTACGGATACGCGGGCGGGACCGGTCCCACCCACTGAGTCCCGTACCCGCCGAACGCCTGCTGGATGATCTGGTCGTAGTTGACCGCGTGGGCGATCGCGGCTCGGACGGAGAGGTTGTTGAACGGGAAGACGTTCTGGTCCAGGTAGATCCACCAGGCCCCGCTCGTGGAGCCGTAGACGGTCGGCAGGGCCTGCACCACGAGGCAGCTCTTTCCCTGGAGCAGGTGGACGGTCGCCGGACCGATGTAGGCGAACGAGGCCGAGGCCACGTCACCGACGATGAGGTCGTTGGTCGTGATGTCGACCGAGTCCTGGAACACCACGTCGATCGTGGTGTTCGCCGGCTGGAGGAGGCTGTTCCAAGGCTCTTGCGCGGAGGCGGTCTTACCCCAGTAGTTCGGGTCCGGAAGGAGGGAGTAGCCTCCGCCGGGCAGGCCGTTGTAGTAGCCGAGCGTGTAGGCCCCCGTACCGACCATGTTCGAGGCGAGGTAGGTGTTCGGGCTTCCTTCCTGGACCCCACCGTTCGCCTGGACGACGTTCGGGTCGACGGCGTAGGAGTTCGGGGCGGAGATGGACGCGAGGAGGTAGGTGTACGGGGTCCCGAGGTACCCGAGACCGAGGTTCATCTGGATCTCGTTCGGCGCGAGCACCACGAACGACTGGTTGGGAGTCCCCATCAGGGCGACCTCGCTCGGGGTTGGGTTGTCGAAGTTCCAGGAGTTGAGGTCGTTGGCGAGCGTCGTGTTGGCCTGCTGGACCTGAGTAAGGTTGGAGTAGTAGTTGAGCGGGCTCGACGCGTTGAAGTCGGTCGTGTAGAAGTTCTCCTCCAGGATGAACTGGGGTCCGCCTTCCAGGAGCAGGCTGCGGTAGAAGCTGAACCATTGGACGTAGGCGTTGTACGGGTCCCCGTTCGAGAAGTGGACGCCCGTCTGGAGCGTGAAGTTGTACTGCAGGTCGTCCGACGAGTTCGTCCAGTTCTTCGCGAGCACTCCCGCGAAACTGGTGGCGCTCGAGCCGTTGTAGTTCACGAGGCCCTGGTAGACCTGCTGGACGGCCGCCCATCCGGGGGTCGAGAACGTCTCGCCGGGGTCGAGAGAGTCCGGGATCTCGGACTGGTCGACGAGCATCGGGTTCGTTTGGCTGAGACAGTTCTGGACCACGACACGGAGCGTTATTCCCGCGGCGATGACGACCACCACGATCACGAGGACAATGATGTTGCGATGGAGCGGATTCATCCCGGGGGGCTCTATGGACGGGCACCCCCAAGGGGCTACTATTTGATATTCTTCTCGTCGGGGCCGCCCCCCGAGGGTCGGGAGGACCTCCGGCAGTATCTTTAGCGGGGTCGGAATCCGAGGGGCGGGAACGAGCCATGGACCACACGATGCTGATCGGGGGAGAGTGGGTCTCCGCGTCGAACGAGGCGACGATGCCGGTCGTGAGCCCGTTCGACCGTGCGATCCTCGGGACCGTGCCGAAGTCGGCTCGGGAGGACGCGCGTCGGGCGATCGATGCGGCGCGCGAGGCCTTCGACCGGGGCCCGTGGCCCCGCCTTCCGCCCCGCGCCCGGGGCGAGGTGTTCCTGAAGGCTGCTCAGCTCATCCAGCAACGTCTCGGCGAGGTCGCCGAGCTCGAGAGCCGCAACCAGGGCAAGACGATCAAGCAGGCGGCCGACGCCGACATTCCGTTCAGCATCGACAATCTCGTCTTCTACGCGGGCGCGGGCCGGACGCTCGAGGCGAAGAGCCCGGGCGAGTTCACCGGCGATGGCACGACGATCTTCCGGCGCGAGCCGGTCGGTGTGGTCGGGTCGATCACGCCGTGGAACTATCCGTTCATGATGGCGGTCTGGAAGGTCGCGCCGGCCCTGATCGTCGGGAACTCGGTCGTGCTGAAGCCGGCGAGCTACACTCCGCTCACCGCGCTCGAGCTCGGCCGCGCGTTCCAGGACGCCGGGCTGCCCTCCGGTGCCCTCAACGTCATCACCGGCCCCGGGGCGGAGGTCGGGGATGAGCTCTGCCGCAACCCGAAGGTCGACATGGTCTCGCTCACAGGGGACACCGCGACCGGTCGCAAGATCATGGAGGCGGCGAGCAGCACGGTCAAGCGGGTCCAGCTCGAGCTCGGAGGCAAGGCCCCGTTCGTCGTCTTCGAGGATGCCGACCTCACCGCGGCGGTCGAGGGAGCGATGGTGGGCGGTTTCGTGAATGGCGGCCAGGACTGCACGGCCGCAACGCGACTCATCGTACACCGGGCCATCCGGCCGAGGTTCGTGGAGCAGCTGCTGGAGCGGGTGCAGCAGGTCCGCGTGGGCGACCCGCTCTCTCGGGCGACCGACCTGGGGCCGCTCGTCAGCCCGGTACAGCAGAAGAGCGTGCTCGACTTCGTTGCGACCGGCACCGCCGAGGGGGCGAGGCTCCTGGCCGGAGGGACCGACGAGCATCAACGGTTCCCGAACGGCGCGTTCGTCGCCCCCACGGTCTTCGATTCCGTCGCCCCCGACATGGCCATCGCCCAGCGCGAGATCTTCGGGCCGGTGCTCGACGTGCTCGAGTTCTCGACGTTCGACGAGGCGATCGAGATCGCGAACGGGGTCGACTACGGGCTCGCCGGGAGCGTCTGGACGAACGACCTGCGCACGGCGGTGAAGGCCGCCCATGCGCTACGCTTCGGGGACGTCTGGGTCAACGACCACCTACCCCTCGGCTCGGAGACACCGCACGGCGGGTTCAAGCAGTCCGGTTTCGGCAAGGACCTCGGGTGCGATTCGCTCAACGACTACACGGTCGTGAAGAACATCTACATCGACCTCACCGGCCAGGCGCGTAAGGGCTGGCACTACACCGTCTACGGCGACCCGGGCTAGGGTGGTACGGACCGTGCTCGAAGGGATCCCGAAGAGCGGTCGGGGCTCCCTCTTCATCGGGGGGACCTGGCGCGCCCCGGCCGGCGGGAAATACGTGGGGGTGGTCGACCCTTCGACCGGGCGGACCCTCGGCGAGGCCCCGATAGCCTCGACCGACGAGGCTCGGGCCGCGGTCGATGCCGCGGCCGACGTGGAGGACCGATGGGCGAACGTCCCCGGGCACGAGCGCGCGCGTCTGTTGCGGGCGCTCGCGGAGCGGCTGCGGGCCGACCGTGAGGGGATGGCCCGCCTGATCGCTTCCGAGGTCGGCAAGCCGATCCTCGAAGCCCGCGTCGAGGTCGACCGGGCCGTCGGCGTCTACGAGATCGCGGCCGAGGAGATCCGCTCCCTCGGCGGGGAGAGCTACCCGGCCGACGCGTACGAGCGTCCGGCTGGGAACGAGACCCGCTTCCTCTTCACCGTCCGCGACCCGATCGGCGTCGTGGTCGCGATCGGGCCCTTCAACTTCCCGCTCAATCTCCTCTCGCACAAGGTCGCACCCGCGCTCGCCGCCGGCAACCCGGTCGTCGCGAAGCCGACGAGCGCCGCCCCGTTCACCGCGCTCCGCCTGGCCGAGCACTTCTCGGCCGCCGGCCTGCCGTCCGGCGTCCTCAACGTCGTGGTCGGTCCGGGGGGCTCGGTCGGGAACGCGCTCGTCGACCATCCGCGGACCCGCCTCATCACGTTCACCGGCTCGACCGAGGTGGGGAAAGGGATCGCCGAGCGCGCCGGCCGGCAGGCGAAGCGCGTCATCCTCGAGCTTGGTGGTATGGACCCGTTCGTCGTGTTGGACGACGCGGCGCTCGACGTCGCCGTCGCGGCGGCGGCCCGCGGCGCGTTCGGGTACGCCGGCCAGGTCTGCACGGCGTCGAAACGGTTCCTCGTGCACGCGTCCGTCGCCGAGAAGTTCGGCCGCGCGCTGGCCGAGCGGGCGCGCGCCCTCCGGATCGGGCCCGCGCTCGAAGAGACGACCGAGGTCGGCCCGCTGATCGACCCCGGCGCGGTCGAGCGAATGGAGATCCTGGTGGAGGACGCTCGGTCGCGTTCGGCGAAAGTGCTGACCGGCGGGAGTCGGCCGAGCGGGACGCTCGGAGGGAACTTCTACGCCCCCACGGTCCTCGACGAGGTCGTCGAAGAGGCCCGGGTCGTGCGCGAGGAGCCGTTCGGACCGATCGCACCGATCGTCCGGTTCTCGGACCTCGACGACGCGATTCGGATCGCGAACGCGACGCCCTACGGGCTCCAGGCTGCCGTCTTCACGCGGGACATCGCGCGCGGGTTTCGGCTCGCGAAGCAGATCCGCGCGGGCGGAGTCCATCTGAACGACCCGACGACCCTGCGCTGGGACGCGCTGCCGTTCGGAGGCGTGAAGGAAAGCGGTCTCGGCCGGGAGGGACTGCGCTCCGCAATGCAGGAGATGACCGAGGTCAAGCTGATCTCGGTCAATTACGCGGGGAACTGACGGTCTAGGGCGTCTCGTCCGCGGGGAGATGCGGCGCCGGGATCGGCGGGACCAACGGCGTCGGCATCACGTGCGCGGGTGGCCGAAGCCGCTCGCTCGGGCCGGCGGGGGGATGGACCGTCCCGCCCCGGGGGGTCTCGGGCCCGGCCTCGAGGCTGTCGAGCGCGTCCTCGAAGGCGATCGTCCCCCGCTCGAGGAGCTCGTCCTCGATCACGAGGGGGGCCATGAACCGCAGTACCTGGTCCCAAGCGCCGGACGTGTGCATCAGGACACCGCGGGCGAGGAGGGCGGAGCGCATCGCGCGCGCCCGATCGCCCCACGCCAGCCGGCTCCCTCGGTCGTGCACGAACTCGACGCCCATCATGAAGCCTCGGCCCCGGACCTGTCCGATGGTCGGGTGCCGGTCGGCGATTGAACGGAAGCGGTCGAGGAGCTGGGGCCCGCGGTGTCGGGTGCGTTCGACGACGTCGCTCTCGCGCAGGACCTTCAGGGTAGCGGCCCCGGCGGCGAGCGCGAGCGGGTTCGCCCGGAACGTGCCGAGGTGAAAGCCGCGCGGGAGCTCCTTCACGAGGTCGTCCCGATAGGCGACCACGGCCAGCGGGAGGCCGCCTCCGACCGTCTTCGCGATGCAGAGGATGTCCGGGGTGACCTTCGAGTGCTCGACCGCCCACATCTCGCCGGTCCGGCCGAGGCCGGTCTGTACCTCGTCCGCGATGAGCAGGATGCCGTGCCGGTCGCAGAACTCGCGCAGCGACGGGAGGAAGTCGTCCGGGGGCACGACGTAGCCCCCTTCCCCCAGGATCGGCTCCACGAGGACCGAGGAGATCGCGTCGACCCCCGAGTGTGGGTCGCTCACCAGGTGCTCGAGGTAGGAGATCGTCCCCGCGGCCCCCTCGTCGGCGCCGAGAACCGGGCGGTACGGGTCGGGATACGGGACCCGAACCACGGCGCCCGCAGGGAACGAGGTCGTCGTGTGGTATCGTCGTCCGCTCGTCAGGTGGACGGCGCCTCCGTGCACGCCGTGATAGGCTCCCGAAAACGCGACCGTGCCGCGCTTGCCTTGGGCGAAATCGGCGAGGTTGACCGCCGTCTCGATGCAATCGCCGCCCGTGATGGAGAAGAAGATACGGGCATGATTGCGTAGCCGGCCCGGCAGGATCCCGCGCAGTTCCTCGAGGAACCGGATTCGGGCCTCGGTCGGCAGCTCGAGGGCGTGCCAGATCGACCGCATCTGCTCCTCGAGCGCGGCGACGACCGCCGGGTGACGGTGGCCGAGGTTGAGGACACAGATCCCCGCGACCCAGTCGATGAACCGGTTGCCGTCGACGTCCTCGATGGTGGAACCCTGCGCCACCTTCGGAGCGATCGGGAAGTAGTGCGGGTAGCCGACCGCGTCGGTCTCCCATCGGGCCTGGTCCGCGAGAAGAGCGCGGGACTTGGGGCCCGGCGGTGGGTGCACGATTCGCGGCGCGTCGGGAAAGCTGAGCCAGTCGGATCGGGCCGTCATTGGGCTCACCGGTCGTGCGTACCGGCCCCCACCATATCAACTCTCGGAGGCCACCCCGCGGGATTATCCCCGCCGAGGATTAGCCTGGCCGATGAGCGCGCGCCGCGCCCCCGGGGTTGACGTCCACCTGCACCTGAGTCGGTGGTGGCGCGATATCCGTCGCACCGCCTACCGGCCCGACCTAGACTTCACCGTCCAGGGAGTGCTCACGGAGATGGACCGCAGCGGGATCGCCCATGGGCTCATTCTCCAGCTGCACGAGGCTCCGACCGTCCGCGAGGGTCTCGAGGAAGGACGGACGACCGCGGTGGAGAGCGGAGGACGTCTGCACCCGGTGACGACCGTCGACCCGACGGCGGGGGAGGACGCGATCCGCGCCGCGCTCGGTCTCTGGGAGGCCGAACGGGACCTCGCCGGGATCAAGCTCTACCCAGGGTACCAGTCGTACTACCCCCATGATCGGCGGCTCGACCCAGTCTACGAGTACGCGCACCGCCGGGGTCTCCCCGTGATGATCCACCAGGGCGACACGCTGGACGGTCTCGGCCTCCTCAAGTTCGCTCGTCCGCTCGAGGTCGACGAGGTCGCCGGTCGCTTCCGTGACGTCCGCTTCGTCCTCTGCCATCTCGGGAATCCCTGGGTCAACGAGGCCGCGGAGCTCGTCTACAAGAACGAGAACGTCTACGCCGACACGTCGGGACTCCTCGCGCACCCGTCGGCGCCGTACTTCGAACAAATGGTCGTCCAGGCGCGCCAGGTCGTCCACGGCGCGGTCGTGACGATCGGAAGGCCGGACCGGATCCTCTACGGGTCCGATTGGCCCCTCGAGGAACTGACGCTCGCGGTCGACCTGGTCGACCGACTCGACCTTCCTCGGGCGGACCGGGATGCGATCCTGGGCGGCAACGCCCGACGGCTCTTTCGACTCCCGCCGACCTGAACCGGGGTCCCGGGGATTCTTAAACCGCGAATGGCTCGGCCTGCTCGAAGGAACGGACCCGGGGTCCGTCCCTCCGAACCCGGTACCTCCATGGACGGTGACGAGATCCGACGGATCGTCCGCGAGACGAACTACGTGACCTGGCGCCGTCAGAACGGCTGGGAACCGCTCGTCATCGCGCGGGCCGAAGGCTCCCGCTTCTGGGACAGCGCGGGGAAGGAGTACCTCGACTTCTCCTCCCAGTTGATCGCGACCAACCTCGGGCACGGGAACGCCCGGGTCGCCGAAGCGATCGCGACGCAGGCCCGCACGTTGGCGTACGCGGCCCCCGGCTTCGCGACCGAGGCACGGGCCCGTCTCAGCACCTCCCTGCTCGAGGTTCTCCCGAAGGGCCTCGGTCGGTTCTTCTTCAGCACCTCGGGCACCGAGGCGAACGAGGCGGCGCTGAAGATCGCCCGCGCCGTGACCGGCCGGTCCAAGGTCGTCGCCCGCTACCGTTCGTACCACGGCTCGACCGCCGCCTCGATCTCGGTGACCGGCGAGTTTCGTCGAAGGCCGATCGAACGGCTCCAGAAGGTCCCAGGAACGGTCTTCGCCCCCGACTGCTACTGCTACCGCTGCCCGTTCGGCCTCGCCTACCCCTCGTGCGGGGTCGCCTGCGCCGAGTACGTCGACTACCAGCTCGAACACGAAGGGGACGTCGCCGCGATGATCGTCGAGCCTGTCGTCGGGACGAACGGGGTGATCGTCCCGGTGCCGGAGTACCTGCCCCGGATCCGCGAGATCACGAAGAAGCACGACGTGCTGCTGATCGCAGACGAGGTGATGAGCGGCTGGGGACGGGTCGGCGAGTGGTTCGCGGTCGACCGCTGGCACGTCACGCCGGATATCCTCACGACGGCCAAGGGGATCACTGGGGCCCAGATCCCGCTCGGCCTGACCGCGACGACCGCCTCGGTTCACGACACGTTCCGCGAGACGTACTTCCCGCACGGGCACACGTACGAGGCCCACCCGCTCACCCTCGCGCCCGGGGTCGCGGCGATCGAGGAGTACCGTCGTTTGGGGCTGGTCGAGAAGTCCCGGAAGGATGGGGAGTACCTCCTCGCACGCCTGAAGGAGCTCGCCGCCCGCCATCGCTCGGTAGGGGAGGTGCGAGGCCTCGGGTTGTTCGCCGCCGTCGAGCTCGTGAAGAACCGAACGACCCGGACCCCGTTCAACACCGAGGAGGACAAGCTCGCCGGACGACCGCTCGTCGTGGAGCAGGTCACGGCGGCGATGATGAAGGAGGGGGTGTTCTGCATCGGCTGGGTCTCCCATCTCGTGGTTGCGCCGCCGCTCATCGTGACCCGCGAGGAGCTCGACCACGGGCTCGAAGTGCTCGACCGCGCCCTCGCGCTGGCCGACGCGCGCGCGGACCCCGAGGGCTAGCCGAGCCGTTCCCAAACGGGCGACATCGACCGGATCGGGGGCAGCTCTCCTCGCAGCAGTCCGAAAAGCACCATGTCTACGCACTTCCCCCGGACGCGCACCGATTCCCGCTCGCGCCCTTCTTCGACGAAGCCCAGCCGACGAAGGACCGAGATCGACGCGCGGTTCGCGTCGAGCGCCTGAGAGCCGATACGCCTCATTCCCAGCGCGCGAAAAGCGCCCGAACACAGGAACCAGGAGGCCTCCGTTGCGTAGCCGCGGTTCCACCAAGTAGGGTCGATCCAGTAGGCAAGGCTCTCGACCTTCCTCCAACGCCAGTCGAGGCCCCGCAGCCCCACCCGGCCGATGCACCGTCCGCTCTCCCGATGAAGGACGGAAAGGGAGAGGTGCTCGCCCCGGTGGTACTCGGAAGTGGTCCGAACGACCATCCGGTTCGGGTCCCGTCGCTCGGTCGCGGAATGCAGCGGAGCTCCCGCCGCCCGGGCGGTCCGGGGGTCTCGGAAGCTCCTCCGCAGGTCCGGGACGTCCTTCCGTGTCGGGAGGCGGAGGAGGAGTCGCGGCGTTTCGATGGGCAACTTCCATCGCGCGAGGCGCGCCTTCGCTTCCATGGCTGCGCATCCCCACCCGCGGCGCGGGAAATCCTCGCGGGGTGGAGGGGGGTTCCTCCGCCGTTCCGCCGTCCGACCTAGAACCAGCGGCTCGTGACGACCTTCTTACGAGTGTAGAAATCGATCGCGTCCCGGCCGGTCGCGTGGAGGTCACCGTAGAACGACCCTTTCCAGCCGACGAACGGGAAGTACGCTGCCGGCGCGGGGACGCCGATGTTCACACCGAGCATGCCGGCCTCGATCCGGTGCGTGAACGTCCGTGCGGCCCGGCCGTCGCGCGTGAAGATCGCCGCCGCGTTGCCGAACCGGGAACGGTTCGCGATCTCGATCGCCTCGTCGAGCGACGCGGCGCGGATGACGGAGAGGACCGGGCCGAAGATCTCCTCCTGGGCGATCGCCATCTCGGGCCGGACCTGGTCGAAAAGGATCGGGGGAACGTAGTAACCCCCGGCCTGCGGAGGTACCGGACCCCGGGCTACGACCTTCGCCCCCATCGCCTCCCCGTCATGGATCCATCGGAGCACCCGGTCCCGGTGTTCTCCCCGGATCACCGGGCCGACGTCCGTCTCGGGGTCCCCCGCCGGACCCGTCGTGAGCGTCGCGACCGCCTCGGCGAGGCGCGCGACGAGCCGGTCGGCGCCCGGCTCGACCGCGACGACGACACTGCCGGCGAGGCATCGCTCTCCCGACTGGCCGAACGCGCTCGAGATGATCGCGGGCACCGACCGGTCGAGGTCCGCATCCGGCATGACCAGCAGATGATTCTTCGCACCGGCGAGCGCCTGGACCCGCTTCCCGTGCGCCGCGGCCGTCGCGTAGATGTGATGGGCGGTCGGGGCCGACCCGACGAACGAGATCGCGTCGACGCCCGGATGGGCGAGCAGCGCGTCGACCGCGGTCGCGTCCCCGTGCACGAGGTTGAACGTCCCGGCCGGGAATCCTGCTTCCGCCATCCACCGCGCGAGGAGAGCGGCCGACAGCGGGACGCGCTCGGACGGCTTCAGGATGAAGCAGTTTCCGCAGACGAGGGCGAGCGGGGCCATCCAGAGCGGGATCATGACCGGGAAGTTGAACGGGGTGATCCCCGCGACCACGCCGACCGGCTGGCGGATCAGCGTCGTATCGACACCGGGGGAAACGTCCTCGAGGAAGGAACCCTGAAGGGTGGTCGGGGCGGAAGCGGCGAACTCCGTCGCCTCGATCCCCCGGCGGACCGACCCCCGAGCCTCGTCGAGGGTCTTGCCGTTCTCTCGGACGACCGAGCGAGCGAGTTCCTCCGCATGGAGCTCGAGGAGGTTCCGCAGCGCGAAGATACGGTGCGCCCGCTCGGCGACCGGGACGTCGCGCCACGCCGCGAACGCGCGACGTGCGGCCCGCACGGCGGCATCGACATCCTCCGCTCCCGAGCGGGGCACTCGCGCGAGGAGCGCCCCGCTGGACGGGTCGGGGACGTCAAGATATCCGGTCGCGGTCGGGCGGACCCAGCACCCGTCCACGTAGTTCTCGAGCGTCACGGCGTCGGTCACGATGGTGTCCCAGGACCCGGAGGCGCCGGGGGGTTTTCATCCTCTCGGGTCGAGGTCCGGCAATTGACGTAGGGTGAGTTCGGCGCAATCCCTTTTTTTAGGCGGCCCCGCTCCCCGGCTGGCCGACCCGCAGCCGGGACCGGAATCCCGAGGAGGAGGACACCGTGGACCCTCAGCTCGAAGCCGCGTACGCCGAGTACCGTCAACGGACGCCCCGCTCGAAGGTGCTCTGGGAAGCGGCCCGGAAATGGAGCCCGCTCGGGGTCCATTCGAATTACCGCTTCCTCGACCCGTATCCGTTCTACGTCAGCCGAGCGAAGGCGGTCACGCTCTGGGACGCGGACGGGAACGACTACCTCGACTTCAACATGGGTTTCGGCTCCCTTCAGAGCGGCCACGCCCATCCGAAGATGGTCGAGGCGCTCACGCACCAGCTAGAGAACGGAAGCGTCTACGGCTACGAATGGGAACGCACGCCCGAGGTCGCGGAGCGGATCTGCCGGCGGTACCGCATGGCGCAGGTCCGGTTCAGCACGACCGGCCTCGAAGCAACGCACCATTCGATCCGCTTCGCCCGCGCCTACACGAAGAAGCGCTACGTGCTCAAGTTCGAAGGGTCGTACCACGGGTCGCACGACACCCTGCTCGTCGGCGTCAAGCCCCGGCTCGAGGTCGCCGGTCCTGCCGACCATCCGAGGTCCGCTCCGGCCTCCCCCGGGATCCTCTCCGAGGTCTACGAACGGACGCTCGTCGCCCCGTTCAACGACCTCGCCGCGACCCGGAAGATCGCGCTCGAGCACCCGGACGACCTCGCCGCGATCATCGCCGAGCCGATCCCGATGAACATGGGCTTCATCCTTCCCAACGACGAGTTCTTCCCCGGCCTGCGTGCGCTCGCGGACGAGCTGGGTGCGCTCCTCATATTCGACGAGATCAAGACCGGTGCGAAATACCCGCACGGCGGCGCGGGACGGCTCGGCGTCCGGCCCGACCTCCTCACGCTTGGCAAGTCGATCGCCTGCGGCGTCCCGATGTCGGCGATCGCGGCAGGCCCCGGTATCCTCGACGAGGTCGGACCGCGGAAGGTCGCCCACGCCGGGACGTACAACTCGAACCCGCTCGCGATGGCGGCGTGCCTCGCCTCCCTCGACCACATCCTGACCGATGAGGCGCTCGAGCGCTCCGCTCGGCTCAACCGTCGGCTTGCGAAGGGGTACGCGGAGGTCTTCGACGACGCCGGGGTCACGGCCCACGTCGCGGCCGACGGCGTCTCGGGCACCGTCTTCTTCGCGGACCACGAGGTCCGCAACTGGCGCGACTTCCTGACGGTCGACGGAGACCGTTCGATGCTGTACTACTACCTCTGCCTCAACCGCGGGCTCATTCCGTCCGGCACGGGCCCGGACGAGCAGTGGACGGTCTCGGTCCAGCACACCGACGCGGACGTCGACCGTCACCTCGAGATCCTGGGCGCGGTCGCCGAACAGCTCG
>JBEKJT010000002.1:0-32913 GCA_050011075.1 Thermoplasmata archaeon | reverse complement strand
TTCCTCGGCGAGCAGAACCTCGCCCGAGAACTCGCGGGCGGCCTCGGTCCGGGAAACCGTCCGAACGTCTTCGGGCCAGAAGTGGGTCAGCATCAGCCGCGCGACGCCCGCTTCGCGCGCGTATCGCCCGGCCTCGCTCGCGGTGAGAAGGAACCGTTCGACGCCCTCCGGCGGAGCTCCCTGGTACGTGGCCTCGCACACGAAGAGGTCCGCCCCGCGGGCGAGTTCCACCAATCGGGGAGAGGGTCCGGTGTCGCCGGTGTACGCGATCACGACCCCGTCGACCTCGACGCGAAAGCCGAGGTCGGGCACGAAATGGGGCAGCGCGAAGGTCCGGACCCGGAACGGTCCGACCTCGACCGTCTGACCGGGTCCGATCGGGTGGAAGTCGCACTCCCGCCTGAGGCGGCTCGGCCCGTCGGGTCCGTCCAGCGCTCCGACACGGTGTAAGACCTCGGGAGGGGCGTGGATCGGTAACGGCGGGAACGCTGGCTTCGGCAGCGCACGCGCCCGGTAGAGCCCGAAGAGGTCCACGCAGTGGTCCGCGTGGGCATGCGTTACGAAGACCGCCCCGACGTCCGCGGCGGGACAGCGTTCCAGGAGGCGCGGAAGCGCGCCGAACCCCAGGTCGAGTACGAGGTGGGTGCCTCCGGATTCGAGGAGGTAACCGCTGCAGGCCCGTCCCGCGGCGGGCCACGCACCGCTGCTCCCCAGCACGGTGAACTTCATGGTACGAGCCCCCGGTTCGATGCGAGAAATCCGGTCCCGAGATGAACCTAACCGACCCGATTCCGGACCGGATAGCTACGTTCCGAGGCGATTGATCTCTCGAGTCCCCAGAAGGGGCGTCGGCGCTCCTTCCCTCGCCACCCGGATCATGGCTCGCCCGACCCGCTCGGTCGTGGTGATCGCGTTCGGGAAGAGCGCCTTGACCAGCGGAAGGAATGGTCCCATCACCACGTATCCGATCCGGTACCCCCGGGTCTTGGACTTGATCCCGTGCAGTGGCTGGATGATCCCGGGGCGGAACATGTAGGCCCCTTGGAACGGGAGCCGCAAGAGCGCGTTCTCGGTCTGCCCCTTCACCCGGGCCCACATGGTTCGACCGTGCTCGGAACTGTCCGTTCCGGCCCCCGAGATGTATGCGAACGTCAGGGCCGGGTTCAGCCGGGACAGTGTCTGAGCCACTGCCACCGTGAGGTCGAACGTCGTGCGCCGGTAGTCCGCCTCGGACATCCCGGCGGAGGAGACGCCGAGGCAGAAGAAGCAGGCATCGTGCCCCCGCAGACGGTCCTCAATCGGTGTGAGGTTCGCGAGGTCCGACAGGACGACCTCCTCGAGCTTCTCCGACCGCTGCCCGGTAGCGCTCCTTCCCACCGAAAGGACGGACTCCACCCCGGGGTCGAGCAGGCACTCCCGGAGAACCCCCCGCCCCACCATCCCCGAGGCGCCGAACAGGAGGACTTTCATCGCATTCTCCCGACCCGGCCCCACCCCAAGAACACTTCGTCACCGTTCGAGCCGGTCCCCATGTGGAACAACGAAGACCACGGGGTCATGAGGTCACGATACCGTTACAGTTCCGCTAAACGCGGTTCTGTAACTTTTCGGGGCTCTTCGCCGACTCGAAGGCAAGTGTAACGGGCCGCGGCTCAGGAAAGAACAGGTTCCTCTGCGGCCATATGCTGATGTAACCTCCTGTT
Organism: Thermoplasmata archaeon; assembly: GCA_050011075.1. Taxonomy (GTDB): domain Archaea; phylum Thermoplasmatota; class Thermoplasmata; order Lutacidiplasmatales; family UBA184; genus Lutacidiplasma. The sequence continues at coordinate 31,210 of JBEKJT010000002.1, read as the reverse complement.
CCTTAGGGGGGTTCAAAGAAGATCCCGAGCGGGGCGTCCGACCCCAGGATTTTCCTCCTTCGATGGGCGCCGAGGTTCCCGTCCGGCAGTCCGCCCCCCCTCCCGGGAGCCGACCTGGAAGAGTTCCCGGCACGGGAGTACTCCGATGGATGGCGGGTACGGGCCCTTGGCCTATTCAGAAGGGTTGGTGGAGTCGGCGTTCGGCGTTCTGGGTCTTCGCGATAAGACGGGCGTCGCTGATTCCAGTTCAGCTCGTTTTCATTCTGTTCATTCTCTACGCGGTACTCAACCTTCCCGCCGCTTACGAGCACGGGGCGACTGGAGGTACTCTCGGTTACTTCCGCGGGTTCACGGAGGGTTTCTACTACTTCGTGCTCAACAATTTCGCCGGCAACTGGTCGAGCCCAGTTTACGGGCCGAGGTTTGAAATCTATACCTCATGGGCTCAGTATTTTGCGGCGTACGTCCCCCCTTCCATCCAAGTTTCACTCTTCGCCCTGCCGATGGCGGCCGGACTGGCTTATCCAGTCAGCCTCATGGCGGGATGGAGTCGCCGGCCCGGATCGGACGCGCCCGCACGCTATCTCACCCTACTAGGAGCTTTGCTCCCCGTGTTTGTCGTGGGGATCTGGGTCGCGAATGCCCTCTTCTTTCCCTTCGAGCACATCTTCGACGGAGATATTCCCACGCTCGGCCTTTTGCCATCAATTGGTTGGTTTGTCCTCCACGGCGGATACCCGAATTGGATCGTCGGACAAGCGGTCACCCAGCCCACTGGGTTCCCGTTGATTGACGTCGCGATCCATCACGCGTGGGCGATCGGCGAGATCGTGCTGGTCAAGACGCTCATCCAGGCGTTGATAGTTGCGGTCGCCTACGTCGCAATCTTTTTCCGCCATGCGTCGAGCGTGGTGCGATCGGTTCGGGAAGAACCGTACATCGTCGGGGCCCGGTCGCGCGGGATCTCTGAGCGGACGTTGCTGTGGCGGCACGCGGCGAAGCGCCTAACCCCTTCGTTTTTCCTCATCTTCGCGCTCACGATTCCAGAGTTTCTCGGAATCCTCTTCGCAGTCGAAGCCGCCTTCCTCGATCAGAGCGGCTTCGGGGTCCTCTACTTCCGCAACTTGGGCAACCTTCCGATGGTTGAAGCCATCGTCTTCCTAGTCGCCGTCGTAGTCCTGGTCTGGACCTTCATAGTCGACCTCATCGCGATTCGGCTCGACCCCCGAGGAGCGGCAGCTCGATGAGCAGTGTCTCTGACGTTCCTGCTGCAAGGGAACGAATCCGTAGATTCCGGCCCACTCTTCGAGCCCGTTTGGCACGAAGGCCTCTCGGCATCGCATTTTGGGTCGGGGCAGGGCTCCTGGGGATGTACCTCGTTGCTGCGGGCAGCGCGCTTGTTGTCTTTCGTAAGTCGCTCACCACCCTGCCAACGAATCCGGCATGGGTTGCTCCCTTCTCTCCAATCGGACCATCGCTGGTCCACCCGTTCGGAGTGTTGCCGGGGTTTGGTACGGTTTTGTTCCACGCCGTCTGGAGGGCCACCCCGTGGGACCTCGCTATCGTCGCGAGCATTCTGGCAATCGACACTCTCCTTGCGCTCTTCCTCGGAGCAAGCGCCGGCCTTCACGAGGGGGGTCTCGTCGATGGAGTAGTTGTGTTCGTCGGGGACTCGATCGGCTCGGTGCCATCGTACATCATTGTCCCGGTGGTGTTCGCCGGAATCGGTGCCATTCCGGGTGCGGTGAGCCTTCCCACCTTTGTCGTCGTGTTCGGACTCCTCCTCTGGCCCACGATGGGTCGCGCGGTCCGGGAGAGGGCTCGGTTCATCAGCCATGAACGGTATGTGGAAGCGGCGCGAGCCGCAGGAGCGAACTCGCAACAGATCTTGACTAGGCACATCTTGCCCAACTCCATGGGCCCGGTTTTCGCGCAGATACCAATCGATGTGGCGCCGATTTTCTTCTTCTTGTCCATCTATCCCTGGGTTTCCAGCTGCGGGAGAGCGGTCGGGGGTTACTACACAACGCCCGTCCTCGGATTTGCCTCGCCGCTTCCGTCGGCTTCGTTCCCCGAGTGGGGGTACCTGTTGGGATTCGGAGCGTGCGAAGGGTTCGGTTTACCCGGCATCTTCGACTATTGGTGGATGTACATGTTTCCACTCCTCGCGATGGTCGTCCTTGGATTTGCCATCGCGCTGGTCTGCGATGGCCTTGCGCGCCGACAACGCTTTGAGCGATGACGGACGAGCGAGATACATCGTTGCGGCACTTTTCGCGCGCGGAAAACACGATGGTGGGATTGTCGGCAAGGATGTTTCCGCCGAGTGGTTAAGAACCACAACGAAGATTTCTCTTGGAGGGGCCATGAGAGGTTGTCGTGCCTGGGTAGATGCAAGAGCGAAAGCGACTAGAGTAGGGGGATTGAACAGAGGGATTGGCACTTTCGTGCTGATTCTCTTGGCAGTGACGGTGATGGGAATGGCAGCAATCGGGGTTGCGCACACGGCATCGCAGGGCGGTGCGACATTCCGCACTGCAATGCTAGCTGGAGATTACATAACCTACAGCTGCACAAACTCCAAGATTGTGGTTGCAGGATCGACCGTCTGCAACGACCAAGCGTCCGTAGAAGTTGACTCCTGCGATCAGACGTTGTGTACCTACACGACCACCGACACCTCGGCTCAAGGCTACTCGTTCTCTAAGTGGACCGTTTCGGGTGACGCGTTCTATGGCGAAAAGGGAGCCGGCACACTAGGTAATCCCTTCGCCTGCAACAACCTGAACTCGGACACCAACACGACCAACCCCATCAGCCCGTTCTGTATGAGCGTACCCGTAACCTCGGGAACGTACGACGGGTTCCTAACAGCTACGGTAAGTTAGGGATGAACGAATCGATCGGTCGGACGGTGTAAAGCCGCCCTCATAACCCCTTCAACTGATTATCAATCGATTAGTCGAAGTGACAGACGAACCGCCGGCGCGATATCGCAGAATGGCGGAGAGACGTTCAGCAAGTGGGGCAACCAACGCGGCGACCTCTCGAGCAGTCGGCACCGGAACTTTCTTGGTGGCTTTGACCCAGACAATGTTGCTAGGTCCTGACCCGAAGTATGTCTTCGCTCGTGCGATGTAGACGACTACGGTCGGGTGCCTCCGACCTCATTCTCGAATAGGATCGATGGCCATTCAAACACTGGTCTACGAATCAGTCTTCGGCCAAGCGCGGTGAGTGCTACCGTCTGCGCGTAGGGGAATAATTCCCCTTTCCGAAGCGTTACGAGGTTGAGGCTCTTCAGCAGTACGACGGCACTGGAGATCGTACCACGATCTAAGTGAATCATCCGGTATAAACCCGACATCCCGAGCTCTCCCTCGGTGTAGAGCGAGACAAGTACATCGAGGGTCCCGGCCTTCTTACTAATCCGAGTCAATTCGTGGGTCATCTTCCGGGAAAATCATGTACGCACCCCACCCAGCGTCGCACCGCAGCTGAGCGGCACTTGGACGCGCCTCGGTCGTAGGGTCGCCCGCCGATTCCCGGAAACCGGCAAAGCCTCTACATCGAGCGATTCGACGCGATTGCGTCTCATTCGTAGAGGAGAAGCCACGCACGGGTATCTCACTTGCGACTCTCCCCCGACAGTCTAAGCTCTCTTCCAGAGTCCAGAAGGATGGCGACACGAACGGCGCTGCGTGATGGTAATGACGGTCAAGCCGGTGGCGGTTGGTTGTATCGAGTCCCTTTCAAGTCCGGGCTGACTCGTTACGTCTTCGCGGATTGGGTTCGACCGAAACGGTCACTAGGCCGCCTTTGAGATCGACTGACCATACGAGGGTTGACCCCGGAACCGCTCCGAGAATCTCCGCTACGCCCCCGGGAATCGTAGTCCGAACTGAATCGGACGCGTCGTTCACTAAGAGCACCGCCGAGCGAAAGGTTCCGGGCATAAGTACTCCCCTGATGTTTATCGATGGCCGAGCCGATAACTGTAGCCTCGAGATAGGCATGAAATTAGCCGATACGTATAAGTACGTTCGGCGATGTAGGCTATACATAGCCTATACTTGGAGGGCACAGAACATGACCGATGTCGCGGAACCGACACCCGGGGCCGAGTGGTGGAAGGCACACGCCTGGGCGGACCAGCGCACTCCGGCTCTCGCCATTGTTGCACGTGGGGACCAGATCACCGCCCCCGAGCCAGGGAGATTTGCCGTCTGTTCGCAGAGCGCACCGGGCATGTTCCACCATGTCGTGGAGTCGGGCGCGAGCTGGTCCTGCGACTGCCGCTTCTTTGTCGCGACATCGATGTCGTGCGTTCACATTCTCGCCGTCCGTTACAAGATCGGCTTCGACGAGTCCGCCCCTGTCGTGGCCGAGCTCAGTGTCCGATGCGATAAGTGCCATTCCAAACAAGTGGCGAGCCGGGGGATGCGTCACAACAAAAGCGGCGATGTCCAGACCTATGTCTGTAAGTCGTGTGGTAGGCGCTTCGTTGGTTGCGAAGGCTTCGCCAAGCGCCGCGTTGACCCGACCAACATCGCTCGTGCGCTCGATCTCTATTTCCGAGGCATGAGCGTCCGAAAGGTCAGAGAGCATCTGGAACAGGTCGAGCGGCTCCGCGTATCGCACATGACGGTCTTCCGATGGATCGTCCACTACTCGAAGCTCGCCGCCGAATGGATGGACGCGCAAGGAGCGCGGACCTCCGACCGCTGGCACATCGACGAGACGGTCGTGAATGTCAACGGGAAGAACGAGTACCTTTGGAACGTACTCGACCACGAGACCCGGTTCCTGCTCGCCACGCACGTCAGCGAGGACCGGGGTCTCGCCAACACCCGCGCCCCGATTCGAAAGGCGAAGGCGGTCACTCCCGACCGTCCTGTGGACGTACTCACGGACGGGATGCAGGCCTACCCGGCCGCGGTTGGAAAGGAACTCGGACGGAAGGCCACTCCATCGGATGACCCGAGATTCGTCCGTGGCGGACGGTTCAACCCCCATCGAAGGGTCCCCAGCATCCGGGCCAAGGATTCCAACAACCGAGTCGAGCGATTTCATGGCACCGAGAAGGAACGGTTCAAGGTCATGCGAGGATTTGATGGCGAACCCGGGACCGTCACTCTTGCCGAAGGCCTCCGGGTCCACTACAACCTCGTGCGGGAACACCAGGCACTCGGCATGACGCCGGGCGAAGCGGCCGGGATCCCGGTCGGCGACGGATTCCGGTGGAAGCGAATCATCGAAAAGGCGAGCAAGCCGCGAGTTGTTACGACCGAATCGCGAGCGTCGTGAAGCCGCGATTACGTTACAGTTCCGCTAAACGCAAACGTTTATGTACGAATCTCAAGAGTGCTACCTCGGAGCGTATGACGCTCGTCTGACAAACGGAAGCGAGGAAATACCGATGAAGTCCATCATCCAGGAAGCGATTGCGAAGCACCAGGAGAACCAGGCCCTGGTCGAGGAGAAGAAGCCGGCCGCGCCCGCCTACGCTAGCTCGGACGATGCCGAGCTCGCGAAGCTGGCGGAGACCCTCCGGGTCAACATCCGGATTGTCGGTTGCGGCGGTGGAGGCTCGAACACCATCAACCGGTGCGTCGACGAGGGCATCCAGGGTGCCGAGATGTGCGCCATCAACACGGATGCGAAACATCTCCTCACCATCCACTCTCCCCGGAAGATCCTCATCGGCCGAAGGGCCACGAAGGGCCTCGGCGCCGGCGCCCGCCCCGAGATCGGGGAAGAGGCGGCCCGCGAGAACGAGGAAGAGCTGCGCCAGTTTCTGAACGGTGCGCACATCGTCTTCATCACCGCCGGCATGGGCGGCGGAACCGGTACCGGCTCCGCCCACTTGGTCGCCCGGATCGCGAAGGAAGCCGGCGCGCTCACGATGGGCGTCGTCACGCTGCCGTTCTCGGGCGAAGGCACGGCCCGTATGGAACAGGCCCGTGATGGCCTCGAGCGCCTGCGCCGCGTCTGCGACACGACGATCGTCATCCAGAACGACAAGCTCCTCGAGCTCGTCCCCCGCATGCCGCTCGACTCCGCCTTCAAGCTCGCGGATGCGGTCCTGATGACCGCGATCAAGGGGATCACCGAGATCGTGACGAAGCCCGGCCTCGTCAACCTCGACTACGCCGACATCCTCACCGTCATGAAGGACGGCGGGGTCGCCCTCATCGGGCTCGGCGAGAGCGAGAGCGCCACGGACCGCGTCACCGAAGCGGTCACGGAGGCCCTCACGTCGCCGCTCCTCGGCTCGGTCGAACTGAAGGACGCTACCGGCGCGCTCGTCCGCGTGATCGGCGGTCCGACGATGACGGTCAGCGAGGCCGAAAAGGCCGCCGCGCTCGTCGGCGGCAAGATCTCGAAGCGCGCCCGCATCATCTGGGGCTGCTCGGTCGAGAACTCCCCCGACATGGAGAACACCATCAAGGTGCTCCTCATCATCACGGGGGTCCGCGCCCAGAGCCTTCTCGGACAGAAGGGAGGCTACGCGGCCGGTGAGTCCGAGGAAGTCATCGACCTCGTCCGATAGGCCGAGACCCCTTCGTCCCCGCTACCTCGGCCTCGAGGTAGCGGGGGAACACTTTCCCTCGTTCTCCCGAGACTGGGAGGCCCTGCTACGCGAGCGGCTCGACCGGTCGGGCCACGGGAACCTGACGTTCCGGCTGGTACGCTCCGACGGGCGACGGGCGATCGTCGAGGTCGGGCACCTCCATGTCCGGACCGCACGCACGGCCTGGACGGTCGCGGGCCGGACCGGTCCGGACCTGAGACTGGCGACCCGACGAACGTGGGGAACCCTGGTCGGAGCCAAGGCCTGGTTGCGGTCGATGCGCCCCCGGCCGACGCGGGACTAACCGAACGCGACCGCGAAGGTCGCGTAATCGATCGAGAGCGAGGTCACGGAAGGGATCGCGATCGAGACGAGGGCGGAGGGACCGCTCGACTGGTACGAGCTCGAACAGACGTTCCTCACGCCCGTACAGGTCGGGGACACGCTCGTCGGCGTGATCGCGTTGAGGAAGTTCGTCCAGACCGCCGGGTACGGAGTGCTGACGTTGACCCAGACCGTGGAGCCGGTCGTGAGCGCGAACCCGTTCACGGGGTAGGAGAGCGCATCGAGCGAGACGAGACGCGCCGTGACCACCGCCGTGCCGATCCCGGATTCGGTGCGGGCGGTCCCCTGGAACGAGGGGACCCAGATCGAAAGGGCTCCGTTCACGAGGGTGATCGACGGCGGGTCGACCAGGATCGGATAGCCGGCGGGTTGGGCGTAAATGACGGCCCCTTGGTCGTACGCCACGTCCGCCGCCGTAGCGTAGGTGTTCGCGAGGTGGACGAGCAGCGAGCCCCCGGGCACGCCGAGGTTCGTGTACTTGTGGACGGTCGGCCCCGGTCCGGTCACCGAGAAGCTGACCGTCAGCCTCCCGGTCAGGTTCCCGGGCGAGAGGACGGAGTAGTCGGCCGCCGCGAACGGCGGCGCGGCGAGCGTCCCGAGCGAGATCGGCTGGATGACCTGGGCGCCCTGGGTTCCGGTCAGCGAGACCGCCTGAAGCAGCGCGGAAAGCTTCCCGACCTGGTTCTCCACTTGGACCTCGTGGTTGAGGTCGTTGACCGACATCTGGCCCGGGAGCGTGGTCGTAAGGTAGTTCGCGATGAACGTCACGACCAAGAGGAGACCGAGGATTGTCGCCACCGGGGCGACCTGGCCCCGCCGTCCGCGACGACGCCAGCGGCGGTGTCCCTTCTCCGAGCCGAGCCGGGCGGTCCGGTCGAGCCGCGGCTGGGAGACGGGGCTCCGACGCGCGCTGTGGGTCCGATGCATGGCGGGGCTTCCGGGGAGACTATCTAGCTCGGGTCGCCGTATTAATGGCTACCGCCGCGGAGGACGGCCTGCGGGAACGGGCCGACGAATCGTTCGGTGCCTCCGTGTATCTTATCTTGCCCCCTCCCTCCCCGTTGGGGGTACGGGGCGTGGCGTCCGAAGCGAAGTCGACGACCCGGGTCGAACGGGCGCTGCTCTCGGTCGACGATAAGGCCGGGCTCTCGGAGCTCGCGCGCGGGCTCTCGGCCTTCGGCGTCGAGCTCTGGGCCACGAGCGGCACGCGGAAGGCGCTCGCCGACGAGCGCATCGCGGTCCGGCCCGCCGAGGAGCTGACCGGGATCGCCGCGTGGTTCGGCGGCCGGATCAAGACCCTGCACCCAGGGATCCTCGGAGGCGTCCTCGCCCCGCGTACCGGAGCCGGACGCCGCGAGCTCCTCGAGCGAGGACTCCTTCCGTTCGACCTCGTGGTCGTGAACTTCTACCCGTTCGAGCAGCACCTCGCCCAGCATCCGGAGGCGACGGACCGTGAGGAGTACATCGACATCGGCGGCGTCACGCTCGTGCGGGCGGCAGCGAAGAACCACGAGTGGGTGACGGTCCTCACCGAACCCGGGGAATACGCGCCGCTCCTCGACGAGCTGCGAGCGTCCGGCGGGAGCGTTTCCGCGGCGACCCGACAGCGGCTCGCCGTTCGGGCGTTCGACCGGTGCATGGAGTACGACGCGGCGATCGCGCGTGGCTTGCGCCCGCACCCCGCTCCCTCGGACGGGTTCCCGGAGGAGCTGGTCTTCCGGCGCGAGCCCCTGCGTCTTCGCTACGGGGAGAACCCGCACCAGAAGGCTGCCGTCTACGGTGCCGCGAGCCTCGCCGGGACGGGCCTCGAATCGGCGCCGCTCGCGGTCCTCAAGGGGGACGCCCTCTCGTTCACGAACCTGCTCGACATCGACACCGCCGTTGGCGCGGTCGCCGAGTTCGCTCGACCGGCCGCCGCCGTGGTGAAGCACGCGACCCCCTGCGGCGTGGCCTCGGCCCCGACGCTGACGGAAGCCCTCGCATGGGCGATCGAGACCGACCCGGTCGCCCGCTACGGCTGCGCGATCGCGGTAAACCGGCGGTTTGGGCCGGACGACCCGGCGGCGCTCAAGGGTGTGTTCGTCGACCTGCTCGTCGCTCCCGAGTTCGACCCCACGTCGCTGGAGGCACTCGGCCACCGGCCGAAGCTCAAGGTCGTTCGTACCGGACTCCCGGCCGCCGAGCGGTCGCACTGGGACGCCAAGAGCGCCCTCGGCCGCCTCCTGCTCCAAGAGACCGACCGTCGGGAACTCCTGCCCTCGGAGCTGCGACTCGTGACCTCCTCCGCCGCGACCGCCGAGGAGCTCGCCGCGCTCGAGTTCGCGTGGAAGGTCGTCCGTCACGCGAAGTCGAATGGAATCGTCCTCGCCCGGGGTTCCCAGACGGTCGGGGTCGGCTCCGGCCAGCCGACGCGCGTGAAGTCGGTGGAGCTCGCCTGCGGGGTCGCCGGGGACCGGGCCCGCGGGGCGGTCCTCGCCTCGGACGCGTTCTTCCCGTTCCCGGACGGTATCGAGGTGGCCGTGAAGGCCGGCGTTCGGGCCATCGTCCAGCCCGGGGGCAGCGTACGAGACCCGGAGGTGATCGCGGTCGCGGAACGGGCGAAGATCGCGATGTACTTCACGGGCTGGCGGGTCTTCCGCCACTAGGTGCGTCCCCGCGTGGGCTTAGACCCCCGGGGGGCCGGACGTTGGCATACCCCGAGTACCTGGCGGGACGCACCGGTGGTACCTGCCGCGGAGTGGGCGGAAGGAACGGAACTCCTTCGCGAGGAGACCGTATCCCACCTCGTCATGCCATCGAACTCCTCGGTAGAGGACTTCCCTTCTCTACCCCTCATTCCGGAAACCCAAACGTCGAACGAGCAGAGCGGGGGTTGAAGGAGAACACCCTGGCGTCGACCCGGTGGAGCTTGAGCGTTTGGAACGCGACCCGGAGGACGGCGGACGCCGCTTCGGAACCGTAGCCCCGGTGCCAGTAGGGGGCCGTCAACGAGTATCCGGTCCGTCCGTGGCGGTGGGTCCAGTCCCGGACCTCGAGCCGGATGCCTCCGACGAGTTCCCCGGTCTCCCGGAACGTGATGGAGAGGTTGAGCTTCTCGCCCTTTGCGGTCGCGCGTCGGGAGCTCGTCACGTAGGCGACCTCCTCCGACCGTTTCAACGGCGCCCGTCGGGATATGTAGTTGCGCAGGACCGAGGGATCGTTCGTGGAGCGGAGGAAGAACGGCAGACCGGAAAGCTCAGCGAGGCAAAGCGCGAGTCGCGGCGTCACGACGGGCAGCCGGACTCGCACGAGCTTCCCGCCGGGTGCGGTCACGAGGAGAACGACAGGGGAATGGCCGATTGTCTTTGTCGGCGGGGAATCTCCCAGCCATCCGCCGACTCCGTGGCCGGGGTGCGCGGCGAAGCGCGGGCAAGGTCCTCCCCCTCGGGGACGGATCCGCATTGTTCCGCTACGAAAGGGGCGGTGCGTCGTCCGCCGCCGGTCCTTCGGCGCGCCCCGTCGTTCCTCCCGTGATTTAAGGCCGGGACCCCTACCGCCCGAAGAGGATCGTGGGGGCCCGTTCGAGACGCTCGGCGCCCACGCTGCCGCCGGCCCTCGTTCCGGCCCTCCTCGAATGGTTCGCTTTCCACCGCCGTCCCCTGCCGTGGCGCCGTGATCGGGACCCGTACCATCTCTGGGTCGCGGAGGTCCTCCTGCAGCAGACCCGCGTCGCCCAGGCCGTTCCCTACTACGAACGTTTCCTCCGGGCGTTCCCGAACGTGGCGGCCCTGGCTCGAGCCCCGCTTGGACGGGTCCTGAAGGTGTGGCAAGGCGCCGGGTACTACGCGCGCGCGCGTCACTTGCATGCGGCCGCTCGACGGCTCGTCGGCGAATCCGGGGGTCGGCTTCCGGAGACGGTCCCCGAGCTCGAACAGCTGCCCGGCATCGGTCGCTACATCGCGCGCGCGGTCGCCAGCCTGGCGTTTGACGTGCCCACGGTCGCCCTCGAAGCGAACGGACTCCGGGTCGCCGCCCGTTGGACCCGGGAAGAGGGAGACGTTCGTCGCGAGGCGGTGCGGGCCCGCATCGAACGGGCCCTTCGCGAGGCCATCGGCGACCGACCGTCCGGCGCCTTTACCGAAGCCATCATGGAACTCGGGGAGACCGTCTGCCACCCGACCGATCCGGACTGCGGAGCTTGCCCGGTGTCTTCCGTCTGCCGGGCCCGGGGGGAGCTCGACGACCCGGCGGTCCTCCCGAAGCGCCCCGCCCCCCGGCGTCGTCCCCACGTTAGGGCATCGGTCGTTGCGTTGACGGACGCCCAGGGACGATGGTTCGTCCAGCGTCGTGCGCCGACCGGGCTCCTTGGAGGGCTCTGGGAGTTCCCCGGCGGCAAGGTCGGATCGGGCGAAACGCCGAGGATGGCGGCGGCCCGGGAGTTGCGCGAGGAGACCGGGGTCCGGGTCGTCGGCCTCGTTCGCGTCGGGGTGGTTCGTCACGCCTACAGCCACTTCACCGTCGAGCTCCACGTCTTCCGAGGTCGTGGCCGGCCCAGGCCCCGCCCGGGGCGTCGCTGGGTCAGCCCTCGGGCGCTCGCGGGGCTCCCGATCCCGAAAGCAACGGAGAAGGTCGTCCGCCTACTCTCGGCGGGAGGGGGGGATAGAGCTTCCCCGGGTTGAGGATCCCGTCGGGGTCGAAGCGACGTTTCAGCCCCGTCAGCAGGTCGACCGCGATGGGGCCGAGCTCCCGCTCGAGGAAATCGACCTTGAGCCGGCCGATCCCGTGTTCGCTGCTCACGCTCCCTCCGAGCTCGAGCGCGGCGTTCAGCACCGCCCTCCGCACCCGGTCGCCCGTCGGGCTCGCCGGGTCGCACGCGTAGTTCGGGTGGAAGCTGCCTTCCCCGAGGTGGGCGAACAGGTAGTAAGGGGCGTCGGCGCCCCGTCCGATCTCCTCCAACCGGGCGAGGAGCTCGTCGATGCGTCCGAGCGGGACGGCGACGTCCTCGCGGACCCGATGGCCGGTTCGCTCGTCGAGCACGACGCTGCTCTCGCCGCGGAGCGTCCAGAGCTGGTCGGCGTCCGCGAAGACGGTCGGGCCGCGGTCGACCCCGACGGTGCGCAGGACCTCGACAAGACGCTCCCGCCGGAACCCCGCCTCGCGGTCGCTCTCGGCCTCGACCTCGAGCAAGAGGAGCGCGGACCCGGTCGGCCAACCGACGGTCCGCCGTTCGGCGAGCACGGCCGCCGACGCCCGGTCGATGTACTCCACGGCCGAGAGGCCGGTGTCGGCACTTTGCCGGAGACGGCGGGCGACGGCGCCGAGCGAGACCCCGGCCGCAAGAGGGAAGACGAGACCTTCGCGCCGCGCCGGGAGGGGCGCGAGACGCACGGTGACCTCGGTGACGATCGCAAGCGTGCCTTCACTGCCCACGATCAGCGGCAGAAGGTCGGGCCCGACCGACCGCTTGGCCACGAGGGTACCGAAACGGGCGCGCTCGCCCGTTCCCAACACCGCTTCGACGGCCCGGACCCAGGCCCGCGTCGGACCGTAGCGGTACGAACGGGGTCCCGAGGCGTTCGTGCCGAGGTTCCCCCCGACCGTCGCGACCGTCCAGGAGCCCGGGTTGGGGGGGAAGAAGACGCCGTAGGGGTGGAGGGCGGCCTGCAGGTCGAGGTTGACCATCCCCGGGCCGACGCGGGCCCAGAGCTCGCCGGGGTCGACCTCCAGGACCCGGTTCCACCCCGAAAGGTCGACGACCACACTGCCGTTGGGAGGGACCGACTCACCGTCGAGCGACGTTCCGGCCCCCCGGGGAACGAGGGGGACCCTCGACCGTCTTGCCCAGCGCACCAGGGAGACCACGTCGTCGGCATCCGCCGGCGCCACGACCGCCACCGGCGTACCCTCGAGGTGCGACCGGTCGTGACGGAACGGTTCGAGCGAGGCCGGATCGCTGCGGACCGACCCGCGCACCGACCGGGCGAGCGACCCTTCAATCGACGGCTCCACGAAGAGGGGCAACCCCGAGAGGGCTTACCGCTGGCGGGGGGTCTACGACGTCGGGCGCGGTCCCGCAGCGAACGGAGACCCGTCATCCTCCGTCGCGCGTTCGAGGGCGGCGACGAGGTCCTGGATCGCAAACGGTCGGGAAAGGACGACCCGCGCGCCGGCGGCCCGGGCCAGGTCTTCCGTGCCTCGGGCGTCCCGCGGAAGGATCACGACCGCACGCAGCTCGGAGTGTTCGCGAAGCGCGGCCGCGATGTCTTCGTACCAGTTGCCCTCCTCCGTCTCTGCGTCGACGACAAGGAGCCGTGGCCCATCGGAAACCGGCAGTCCCTGGAGATCGTCGAGGGTCGCCGCCTCGTGCACGATCGGATACCGGTTGAGACGCAGGAGTCCGCGGAGCAACAGCCGCGTATCCTCGTTCCGCCCCCACAGGACGGTAGGGATGGCGCCCTGCCGGTCCGGACCCGCCGGAGTACTTCCCATCGCGGACGAGGGCGGTCCCGAAGCGCTCATGCACGGAACCCCGGTCCTATGGCATGTGAGTACCCCCCAGCTTAATGATGTTCTGGTGCAAAGCGTCGGTTCCGGGGCCCGATTGACCTCACCCTCCATCCTCCGAGGCATCGGATAACTATATAGTCGGTCGAGGTTTGTCGGTAGTTGGCCTCGGGCATCGGTGGAAGCGCCTCTTGGTGGCACCGTCCAAGAGACCAGGGGTCGCCCCGCCGATGCCTTCCCTCCGCGTGCGGCTCGAGCGACAGGTTCTTCTTGGGTTGCGGGCGACTTCGCGTGATGGTCGCCCTCTTCGGTCCGTCCGACCAAGACCTCGAACGCCTCCGATCCACCGTCCAATCCCTCGGCACGACCAGCGTTCCCGGTCTCGCGGCCGCGCTCTCCTGGCGCAGCCACAAGGTCGAGAAGCTGCTCTCTCGCGAGCTCGCCCGCCCGGGCACGCCGCTCGTCTACGAACCCGCGCGTAGAGTGGTCCGCTGGACACCCCCGTCGACCGCGCCCACGGCGCCGTCCCCGGCGGCCGAAACGCCCGCGCCGGCGCCCGCGGTGCCCCTGCGCGCGCCCCGGGCCCCCTCCCCGGTGCTCACGAGCACCGGACTGAAGACCCTCTGCCCCCACTGTCATGTACCGCTCCTCGCGACCGGGTCGACCAACCTCGCCGTCTGTCCGGAATGTGGACGGCTCGCCTCCCCCCGTACGTCGGTCGCTGGTACCTCCGAACCGCAGGCTGGTCCGGCCCCGAGTCCCGCCGCCTCCCCGAAGGGCACCACACCGGCGGCGGTTTCGTTGTCCGACCGCCGCGCCCAGGAGATGTTCGCGGCTTATGTGACGGCGAAGCCGATCCCGTGTCCCAAGTGCCGCACCCCGCTGCGTCACAAGAGCGTCAGCGAGTACAGCTGCCCGGGCTGCGGCCAGCTGGTCCGCTTCCCCACCGCGACCCCAGAGACCTCGTCCGCCGTCGCGCCGCTCGCCCGCGTCTAGAACGGCGAGGACGCGCGTACCGCCCGCACGAGCGACCCGTCGTTCAGGGTCGCCGCCACCCGCTCGATGTCCGCCGAGGGGCTTCGGTCGGCCGTCCATGGTGCGACGTGCGTTCGCAGGGCCCGGAGCGCCGCTTCGCTGCCCCGACCGCCCGAACGCGGCCGACGTAGCTCGAGCGCCTGCCCTGCGACGATCCATTCGACCGCGACGACGTGCCGGGTGTTTCCGAGGACCCGACGCAGCTTCGCGCCGGCCCACGGGCCCATGGAAACGTAATCCTCCTGGTCGGCCGAGGTCGAGAGGCTCGTTGCGCTCGCGGGGTGGACCAGTGTCTGGTTCTCGTTGACGAGCGCCGCGGCGAGGTACTGGAGTACCATGAAGCCCGAGCTCACGCCGAGCTCGGGCGCGAGGAATGCCGGGAGTCCCCGGTTCAGTGCCGGGTGGACGAGCCGGGCGATCCGGCGCTCGGAGAACCCGGCGACGTACTGCACCGCGATCGCGAGCGTGTCGAGCGCGAGGGCCAGGGGCTGTCCGTGGAAGTTCCCTCCGCTGACGAAATCGTCCCCTTCGAAGACCAGCGGGTTGTCCGTCACGGCGTTCAGTTCGTTCCTCGCGACGCCTTCGGCGAACCCGAGCGCGAGACGCACCGCCCCCAGGACCTGGGGGAGGCACCGAAGAGTGTACGGGTCCTGCCCTGTCCAGTCCGTCCGGACCGTCGCGAGTCGGCTCTCGGCGAGGAGGCAGCGGAGCGCCGCGGCGATCGCCCGATGGTCCTCGGAGTTCCGGGCGGCCCCGAGCCGGTCGTCGAGCGACTGGGGATTGCCCTCGAGGGCATCGTAGGAGAGCGCGGCCGCGACGAGCGCGGCATCCAAGAGGGCCCGGCCGTCGGCGACCGAGAGCGCGAGGTAGGACGCCATGAGGGCGGTGCCGTTGAGAAGCGCGACCCCTTCCTTCTCCGCGAGGGTGAGCGCCGGGATCCCTTCGCGCGCCAGCACGTCCCGCGCGGGCTCGACCCCGGAGCTACCGCGGACGAGGAACGCGCCCTCCCCCGTGAGCGTCGAGGCCAGGTGCGCGAGGGGGGCGAGGTCGCCCGAGGCACCGACCGACCCTTGCTCGGGGATCCAGGGAATGAGGTCCCGGTTGAGCAGAGCGACGAGGCGGTCGAGCACCTCGGCCCGCACGCCCGAAAAGCCTCGAGCGAGCGAGTTCAGCCGCAGGAGGATGAGCCCACGGACGACGTCCTCGGGGAGCGCGGGGCCGCTCCCGCTCGAGTGGCTGCGCACGATCGACGCCTGAAGCTCGAGCGCCTTCGCCCGCGGGATCGTGCGGTCGGAGAACGCGCCGACCCCCGTAGTAACGCCGTAGACCGGCCGCTCGGCCGCAACGGCTCGTTCCACCGCCGCGCGGCTCGCCGTCGCGGCCTCCCGGGCTTGCGCCGAAAGGGCCACCCGGCCGCCCGCGCGGGCGACGGTCAGGAACTGATCCAGCGTGAGGGAGCGACCGTCGATCGCGACCGTGTCCGGCATGGTGGGGGCCGAGGCCCCTCTCGGGTCTACGCCGGGACCGGGACGACGATCTCTCCGCCGGACTTCTGGAGCGACGGCTGCCGGCGGGTCTTGGCGCCCTTCGTCTGCCAGAAGAGCTCCGCGAACTCCTGGACGAGCTTCAAGAGCTCCTGGGCGTCCGCGACGTTGTTGCCCTGCCGCGTCTTGGACGCCTGCTTCAGGATCTTGAAGACGAGCTCGTGCGCCTGCGGGAACTGCTTCACGTGGTCCGGAGTGAAGTAGTCGCCCCAGATGACACGGACCTCCTGCTTCACGCGCTCGGAGTGCTGCTCCTTCACGGCGGTGTAGCGGGACATCTTGGAGACGTACGTCGCGCGTTCCTCGAGCTTGGCGTCCGCGGCGGGATGCGCGAGCTCGCCGATCAGCTGGTCCATCCGCAGGACGGTGAGGGCCGCGATCTGGGCCTCGTGGGGGTCGTAAATACCGCAGGGGATGTCGCAGTGCGCGTAGACCGTGCGGGGGGGATGCACGGTGTCCAGTAGACGTTCCATCAAACCAAGCGAGGAGCTCTTCGCGGCCATGGCCCCGCGAGCCCCGGGGGTCGGATAAGGATGCCGGAACCGCGCTCAGGGGAGACGGGGTCCCGGGTCGAGGCCGGACCGTGCCGGTTTCGGCGGTGGTGGAGCCAGCGGGTCGTGGTCGAGGACGAGAGCATGCAGCCTACCCTGAGGCCCGGGGACCGGCTGCTCGTCGACCGGCGGGCCTACCGGGACCGTTCGCCCCGGGTCGGGGAGCTCGTCGTGCTGATGGACCCCGAGGACCCGCGTCGTTGGCTCGTGAAACGGGTCGCGTCCGTCGACCCGTCGACCGGGACGGTCGAGGTCCGCGGCGATGCGGCTGCGGTCGCCCGGGACAGCCGACGCTTCGGTCCGGTTCCCACGGGCGCGCTCGTCGGCCGGGTCTACCGACGCTACTTTCCCCCCGAGCGGCGGGCGGAGCTGTAGCCCGCCGGCGCCCAAGTGAAAGCCTTTATCCGATGTGGGTAATTCCCGCATCGATGGCCGCCGCTACTCCCGTGTGGATCGTCATCGTGATCGTGGTCGCCGCCGGCGTCGGCGGGTTGGGATTCTTTGCCGGGTACGAGTACCGCGGTTCGCCAGCGTCGTCGCCGAGCGCGGTCGCCAACAGCACGCTCTCGGTCCTGGGGGCTGGCACCCTGACCTACACCTTCCCCGAGATCGCGAGCGCGCTCGTGAACGAGACCCCCGGTATCTCCGCACCGGCCGCGGCCCAGACGTACGAAGGGTCGCTCGACGTGACCACGGCGATCGCGTCGACGGGAGCGAAAGCGGACGTGGCCGCGCTCGCCGACTTCCGCCTGATCCCCCAGCTCCTCGAACCGAACTACGCGACGTACGAGGTCGTCTTCGCCCAGACCCAGGAGGTCCTCATCTACAACTCGAGCCTCCCCGGCTTCAACGGCATCACCGAAGCCAACTGGGCCCAGAAGCTGATCGGCGTAACCTCGGCCGGCGGGAATGCGCGCCTCGGCGTCTGGAACGCCTCGACCGACCCGAACGGCTACAACGAGATCTTCAGCATGATGCTGCAGGGGATGCTCTACAACGGTAGCACCACGGCGATCTACAGCCACTTCTACTCCGGCACCGCGGGGGGCTACGCGACGCCCAACTCGGGGACGACGATCCTCGAGCACGAGTCGCAGGCCGCCATCCTCCTCCGGACCGGCATCGTCTCCTCGGTGATTACCTACAGAGCGGTCGCGATCCAGAACCACCTCCCGTACATCCTGCTCGACCCGATCGTCGGGCTCGGCGCCAACAATACGACGGCGCTCGCGGACTACGCGAAGCTCTCCACGCAGGTCATCTCGTCCACGGGTTCGCTCACGACGGTCGTTCCGGCGCCGATCCTCTTCGCGATCACGGTCCCGTCGAACGCTCCGAACCCGGCGCTCGGCGCCCTCTTCGTCCATCTCCTCCTCTCGCCGCAGGGCAGCGCGATCCTCGCGCAGGACAACGCGTGGACCCCCATCTTCCCCGGCTGGACCAACGCCCCGAGCGCAGTCCCGGGGATCCTCGCCCCGGACGTGACCGGCCTCCCGTCCTGGGCAAGCGCGTTCCTCCCATGAGCGACGGGCGCCCCCGCGCCCCGTTCCGACGTCGCCGGCTGACCGGACTGCCATGGCTTGCCCTCCAGCTGGTGCTGTCGGGCTCGCTGCTCCTCTTGTTCCTCCTCCCGATCTACGCCCTCTTCACCTACGCTCCGCCCTCGCAGATCCTCGCGGCTGCGACGAACCCCGTCGTCGGCGAGGCGATCTGGCTCACGTTCTTCGCCTCGGGGATCGCCGTCCTCGCCGCGGTCGTCTTCGCGATCCCGCTCGGATACCTCCTCGCCCGGCGCTCGTTCCGCGGCCGGAGCCTCGTGGAGGCCGTCGTAGCCCTCCCCGTCGTGGTGCCCCACCTCCTGGTCGGGCTCGGGCTGTTCTTCCTGCTCATCCCCGGCACCCCTCTCTACCGGTTCACCACGGCGATCGGATTCCCCGTCTACGACACGATCTGGGGGGTCGTGCTCGTGATGGTCTTCGTGAGCGCCCCGTACACGGTCCTCGCCGCGGACCTCTCGTTCCGAGCGATCGACTCTCGCGTCCTCGAGGCCGCCCGGTCGCTCGGGGCCGGGCCGGCCACGGCGTTCCTGACCGTCTCGTTCCCCCTCGCCCTCCGCGGGATCGTCGCCGGCCTCCTCCTGACCTGGGCGCGGGCGGTGAGCGAGATCGGCGGGATCCTCATCCTCGCGTACACCGTCTATCCGGGCGGCCCGTACAACGGCCCGGTCACGTCGACGCTCTCGGTGCTCGTCTACAACCTGTTCCAGAACGGGAACCTCTCCGAGGCCGCCGCGGTGAGCTCGGTCTTCCTCCTGATCGCGTTCGTGCTGTTCGTTCTCGTCCGCGTGGGAGAGCGCGCGGGCTGGGTCCCGTGGCGCCGGGGGGACCTCCTGCCGTGACGCGCTGGACGGTGGAGGGCCTCGAGTCTGACCTCGATGGGTTCCACCTCGGCCCGGTCGACCTTGCGCTCGCGCCGGGACGGATCCTTGCCGTCCTCGGGAACTCGGGGGCGGGCAAGACGACCCTCCTGCGCACGCTCGCCGGGTTCCTCCCCGCCCGCCAGGGCCGCGTGCTCTGCGACGGCGTCGACCTCACCGACCGACCTCCCGAGGCTCGGCACCTCGGATACGTGCCCCAGGGGCTCGGCCTGTTCGCGCACCGTACCGTCGAGCGGAACGTGAGCTACCCGCTCGAGGTACGGGGACGCCTCGACGCGCGCGAGCGCAGCCGCGCGCTCCTCGCGCGGTTCGGTCTCATTCCGCTCGCCCGCCGCTACCCGGCCCGACTGAGCGGTGGGGAGCTCGAACGGGTGGCGCTCGCGCGGGCGCTCGCCGCCGAGCCCGAGCTCGTGCTGTGGGACGAACCGTGGCAGGCGCTCGACGTCGAGGCCCGCCACGAGCTCGGCCTCGTGTTCGAGGAGCTGCGGGAGACCGAACGGGTTCCGGTCGTGGTCGTCACCCACGACCCCGCGCTCGCGTTCTCCGTCGCCGACACGTTCCTCGTCCTGCGCGCCGGCACGGTGGCGTTCGAGGGCGACGCGACGGCCCTGCTCTCGCGACCTACCGACCCGTTCGCCGCGCGGTTCGTCGGGTTCGAAAACGTCTACGACCGCGCGACGCTCGACGCGGGAGCCCCCGGGTCCTTCACGGCCTGGCTCTCGACGCGGGGGGGAGCCGAGGGAGTCGCGTTCGCCCGGCCGGCCCTCGTCCCCGCGGGGGCTGGGGGGACGTGGACGGGCATCGTGCGGAGCGTGCATCCCACCCCCGAGGGACTCTCCCTCACCGTGCGAACGGACTCACTCCTGGTGGCGCTCCGCCTCCCACCTCCCCTACCGCCCTCCGCGCCCTCGGTCGGAGCGACCGTCCGGTTCACCGTCGAGGAGAAGAGCGTCTACCGCTTGGGGTGATCCGCTCCCGTCTGTGGAGTCGGCGACATGGCCCACCGCAACCACGTCACGAGCACCGACGTCGCCCTCCTGCGCTCGCTCGCGCGAGAACGCTCGCTCGTCAGCGCGAGCCGCCGGGTCGGGATCTCGCGCGACAGCGCGGTCTACCGAATCACGCGCCTGAGGGAGGCGTTCGGGGGGCCGGTGGTCCAGAGCGTCCGGGGCGGAGCGGACCACGGGCGAACCCTCCTGACCCCGCTCGGCGACCGGATCGCGCGCGGCGGGTTCGACTCCCTCGACCTGCTCGAGGCCGGGCCGGCCACGACGCCTCCGCGCCCCAACCGCCTCCGGGGCACGTACCGACGCGACCCCCAGCCGACGGTCCTCCTCGGACGGGGGGTGCGGCTGCGCGTCGCGTTCTCGGCCGACGAAGGCGAGCGCGTCACGGTCGTGCTCGACCCGGAGGCGGTCCTCGTCGCCCGACGGCGCTTCCCGTCGAGCGCTCGGAACGTGCTCGCGGGCACGGTCGAGACCGTCACCGCGGGAACCGACCCCGTCGGCCGGACCCTGCACGTACGGGTGGGAGGCGCCCGTCTGCGCGTCGCAGTGACCGGGGAGACCGTCCGCTCGCTCGGGCTGACGCCGGGCGCGAGGGTCGTGCTGTACGTAAAGGCGACGTCGCTTCGGCGCGTTGCTCCGCCGGACGCGAGTAGTTAGTCGCGGATCCCTTCCGTCGTGAGCGAGAAGACCGCTTCGCCCTCGGGAAGGTTCGGCGAGTCGATCAGCCGTGCGATGCGTCGCGGCGGCTTCGACTTCCGAAGATAGACCCGGTAGGTCGCGGCGTGCGCGACGATGTTCCCGCCGATCGGGCGGGTCGGGTCGCCGAAGAGGACGTCCGGGCGCGACGAGACCTGGTTCGACACGACGATCGCGGCGTTGTACATGTCCGAGAAGCGCAGGAGCTCGTGGAGGTGCCGGTTCAGCTGCTGCTGCCGGGGGGCGAGCTCGGCGCGGCCGACGTACTCCGAGCGGAAGTGGGCGGTCAGCGAGTCGACGACGAGGAGCCGGATCGGCTTCTCGCGAGCGAGCTCCTGGGCCTTCCCGACGAGGAGCATCTGGTGGTTCGAGTTGAACGCGCGGGCGACGTGGATCCGTCCGAGCGCGGTCTCGGGGTCGATCCCGACCCCCTTGGCCATGTCGACGATGCGCTCGGGGCGGAACGTGCTCTCCGTATCGATGTAGACGACCTCGCCCGAGAGGCCGCCCTGCGCGGGGGGGAGCTGCACGTCGACGGCGATCTGGTGCCCGAGCTGGGTCTTGCCCGTGCCGAACTCGCCAGAGAACTCAGTGATCGCCTGGGTCTCGACGCCCCCCCCGAGGAGCTCGTCCAGAGCCTTCGAGTTCGTCGTCACCCGGCCGAGCTTCTTCCGGCGCTCGAGGAGCGTTGTGCCGCTCTCGAAACCCCCGACGTCGGCCTTGCGTCGCGCTTCGCCGATGATCTTCTGCGCGATCGCGTTGCCGATCTCGGCGGCCTCCGCCACGTCGCCGGGCGAGGCGACCGCGAGCTCCATGAGGTCGGTGTATCCGGATTCTCGCAGCTTTTCGGCGATGGTCGGACCCACTCCGGGGAGGTCCTCGAGGGCGATCTCGGGTTTCGGTTCGGGCGCGGTCTCCTCCGCGCCCGTCGCACGGGCGGTGTTCTTGGCGGGCACGGAGGTCGAACCGGGCCGAGGGGAGATAAGAGTAGGGGAGGGGTCGCGAAACGCTGAACGGTGGGGCTCGGCCGCCTGCCGCGGCCGGGCGTTGGCGGCCCCGAGGGCCGGTACCCGCCGTTGCGATCGGTCCGGCCCGCAGGGGCCCCGGGTCGGCTAGGCCCGGGGATTCGCGGGAGCGAACGGCTCGCCCGTGAGACGCTCGAAGACGGTCGTGTAGAGGCGGCTCACCTCGTCCGCGAGCGCCGGAGGGAGCGGGGGGATCGCGGGCTCTTCCGCGTGGTCAGCCCGGGCCTTCAACAGGCGGTCGTAGTAGCCGGTCTGCCGGTAGTGCTGGCGGACGAACTCCTTCGAGAAATCGACCTGCCGGCCTTGCTCGTAGGCGGCCCGGTCCCAGAACCGGTCCTCGTCGGCGGTCCCGAACGTGTCAACGACCATAAGGACGCCGTGGACGTCGACCCCGAACTCCTTCTTCCCGTCAACGTGGAGGAGTCCCCGTGGCCCGATCTCCTTCTGCATCGCTCCATCCACCTTGAGGATCGTCTCGCGGATCTCGTCGAGCTGATGCTGGTCGAGCGCGGAGAGCTCGAGCGCCTCGGGGATCGTGAGCAGCCGGTCGACCGGCTCGAGCTTGGTCGTGACCTCGAAGTGGGGCTCGGGGAGCGGCATCGCGTACTCGAGCTTCTTCCCGGCCGGGAAACCGAGCGCCTCGGGGTCGACCTTCCCGGCCTTCACCCGGTCCCACATCGACCCGGCCAGGTAGTAGCGGACGATCACCTCGAGCGGGACGAGGTAGTCCTTCGGATGGGCGCCGAGCGTCCTCGGCTGGGGGACGACGCGCACGCGCTTCACGCGCATCGCGGTCGGGCCGGCAAGACCAAGGAAGTGATGGGGAACGCCGATCCGTCCGCACAGCTCGAACCAGTGCGACGCGGTCCGCGCCAGCGTCTCGCCCTTGTGGGGGATCTCGCTCGGGATGTGCTTGTCGAAGACCGAGATATCGTTCGTGAACCGGAACTCGAGCTCGGTCGGGGAGACCTCGTAGACCTCCTTGACCTTCCCGCGACGCAGGTACTTCGCAGCCGTCGAGTTCGGCCGAGCGGTGGACTTCGCCATCGCCTCGCGAGGAGGCCGGTAACCCATAACGTTCGCGGACGGGGAAGCGGCGTTCCTTCCGGCACCGTCCGGCAGTGCGTCCCCCTCGGGTCGGCGGAGCAATGGGGTGGTCGGGACGAGGTCCGCTCGGCCCCCCGTCCTCGGTACTCCGCGGATCGAGCGCGGAGGGCCGACGTGGGAGGAGACGACGCGTCGAATCGGGAGCCCGTCTCGGTAGGGTGACCCTAGGGTGTGCTAACCTCATCCGCCCGAGAGCGCTCGTGGAGGCGGGCCGAGAATGCCGATCATGACCTGGCTGCGGGCCAATCGCATCGTCGTCATCGGGGTCGCGTTCTGCGTGGCCCTCGCGGCCGCCGCCGGGGCCCGGTTCTACTACTCCACGCTCGGGTCGGGCAACGCGACGAGCGGCCCCCAGCCCGACGGGCCGACGATGTACCAGGCGCTCTCGGCGGTCAACGCCTCGATCCGAGACGTTTCGGGCGGCCCGTGGGCCCTCTTCTCCGTCTGGGGCGTTGCCGCCCAGTCCCCCTTCAGTCCGAACGTCGTGGGCTATCCGAGCGAGAACGACACCGTGAACTCGTGCGGCCAAGAATTCAACGGGCTGACGCTGTGGAACGGGACGATGCCGGTGTTCCACGGGACGTTCGACTCGGGAACGGCCCCGTTCTGGCAGTTTGCGTTCTTCTCGAACACGACCGAGGACATCCTTCTCGCGACGGACGTTCTCGGGACGCCGCACGTCTTTCCTCCTATGACCTACCCATGGCCTTGCAATGCCTGGTATGACCTCGGGACGGACGCGAGTCGCTGGACCATTCCGCCCGGTACGTTCCCCGTGGACAGTCCCGCAGCGGTCCAGGTCGCTTTGGACCATGTCGACCAGAACCGGCTCGCGCGCAACGCGCCGGAAGTGGAGCTCATCACCGTCGGACCGGGCATCTTCGACGGATTCGGGGACGTGTCCGGATACGGGGTGTTCTTCGACCGCTGCGGCCTGGTCGGGGTGGCCGGGGGGGCGGAACCCTTGGTCCTAGTGGGCGAGAGTGCCCAGGGTCAATGGGGCGAAACGGAGAACTTGACCCACGGTTGCGCCCTCCCGGTTTCGGGCTATGGTGCCCTCGACGCAACCTATGATATGATGTTCTCGCCAGCCACGGTCGTCAACGGGTCTTCGACCGCCCAGGCGACCGTGCCATTCCAGGTGGCCATCGCTCTCCCGAACGGCACCCTGACCAACGACGACGACGCGTGGGGTCTCGCCAACTGGATGGCGAGCCTCAACCTGACGACCCCCACCGGCCAGAACCTACCCTTGGGAGTTTCGGCCTGTCGGTCCTGGGTTGCCTCCACGGCGGAGTGCACGGCCGACCCCACGGGCTGGTACGCGCTGCTTCTCTCTTCGAACGGGGAATGGCTCAACAGCTACGGGGTGTCCCCGAACGGGACCGCATGGTCGGTCCCGGTCGACGCCCTGGTGAGCCACCAGCAGCTGCTCATCGTCTGCCCCAGTTCCTGGAACCTCTCGGGCGACTCGTTGAGCGTCACCAGCACCGTGCTGACCTCCAAGGTCGTGGGGTCCATTAGCCTGTGAATGGGCGGCCTGAGGGAGGCTCGCGGGTTCGTTCCCGGGGACCGGTGCCCGGGGGACGACCGGGCTGCCCGATACGGACCTAGAGCGACCGGGCGTGGATCGCGGTGATCGGCCGAAAGCCGCGCTTCGAGTAGAAGCGGCTCGCGATCTCGTTCTGGGCCGGGAACTCCGCGGTCACGACGCCGGCGCCCTTCGCTTTGAGCGCGGCCGAGACCTCACGGAGGAGGTACTCGCCGACCCCGTGCCGCCGGTAGAGCGGAAGGAGGTAGATGTCGAGGATCACGCCCTCGTGCTCGGGGACGTAGAACGGCCGCTCGCGGACGACCGCGCGCACGAACCCGACGACCTTGTCCTTGTCGGCTCCCACCCCCTCGGCCGAGAGGACCACGCTCTTCGGGTCGGCGAGGTTGGCGCGCAACAGGTTCCGTGCCTGCTCGTCCGCGTCGTCCCGCACCTTGAGCAGCGGGTCGAACTCCTCGTTGAGGCGCTTCAAGCGGAGGAGCAGCGGGATGAGGGCGGGGATGTCGGCCTCGCGGGCCGGTCGCAGGTGGATCGGCATCGAGGGGCCCTCGGCCATGGGGCTCGCGGTCGGGTGGGCGTTCGGTTCGTTGCTTGCGGTCATCGAGATCTCCGGGTCCGGCTCCCCGTTCGGGGCATCGGCGGGTTGATGTGAGCGCGTGCGAGCGCCCGAACGAGTCGGGGCGAGCGGCCCATCATCGTACGGGCCCGCTCGAGGAACTCCTCGTGGGAGAGTTTGTTCTGGGCGATCCCGAGGCGCACGGCGGTGTCGCCGACCGCGGCCGCGATCTCGGGGAATACCCCGGGCTCTTCCATCGTCGGGAGAAGGTGGTGGGCGCTGAGACCCTTGCGATTCGCTCCACGGGCGAGCTCGCGGGCGGCCGCCAGAACGACCTCGTCGGGAATCGAACGCGCCCGGGCGTCCAGGACGCCTCGGAACACGGCGGGGAACACGAGCGAGTTATTGACCTGGTTCGGGAAGTCGCTCCGGCCCGTCGCGACGATCGCAGCTCCGGCCGACCTCGCGACGTCCGGCCAGATCTCCGGGACCGGGTTCGCGAGCGCGAAGACGATCGGTTCGGGAGCCATCGCCCGGATGTGGGCGGGTCGCACGGTGTCGGGGTTCGGGGTGGAGGCTGCCAGGAGAACGTCCGCCCCGTCGAGGGCGGCCGCGAGGTCGCCCGACCGTCCTCCCCCGTTCGTCCGGAGCGCGATGCGGTACTTCCACGGGTTCCGCAGCATCAGTTCGTCGACGTCGTCCCGTTCGGCGTAGAGGACCCCCTTCTGGTCGACGAGCGTCAGCCGCTTCGGGTCGTGGCCGAGCGCGAGAAGGAGGCGGGCGGTGACGAGGTTCGCCGCCCCGGCCCCGAGGAGGACCGTGCGGACCTCGGAGACCGAGCGGTGCGTGAGCTCGAGGGCGTTCAGGAGGCCGGCGACCGTCGCTGCGGCGGTCCCGAGCTGGTCGTCGTGCCAGACCGGGATCGGCAGGCGCTTCTGGAGCTCCTCGAGGATCCCGAAGCACTTCGGCGACGCGATGTCCTCGAGGTTGATCCCGCCGAACGCGGGAGCGAGCGCCTCGACCGTCGCGATGAACTGGTCGGGCGAGCTGACCTGGATCGGAATCGGCAGCGCGTCGACCCCGCCGAGGAACTTGAACAGGAGCGCCTTGCCCTCCATCACCGGGAGGGCCGCCCGGGGACCGATGTCGCCGAGGCCAAGGACCCGGGAGCCGTCCGTGACGATGGCGACCGTGTTCCAGCGACCCGTGAGCGTGAAGGATAGGTCGGGGTCCGCGTGGATCGCGCGCGACACGGCGGCCACGCCGGGCGTGTACCACAACGCGAAATCGGCAAGCGAGCGGACGGGAACCTTGGGCACGGTCTCGATCTTGCCCTGGAAGTACGCGGAGAGTTCGACCGACCGACGGCCGAGCGCGTCGGTCTGGTCCTCGCTCTTCTCGGCGGCCGCCGCGACCGCCTTCGCCCGACGTCGCCCTTCGCGGTCTGCCGGGACCGACTCTGTCGAGCCCTCCGCCATGGACGGAGCGACGACCGGGACGCGGTTTATTAACGCTTTGCCGGAGACGTTCACCGAGTTCGTCAATTGTCGGTATCCACCTCCGCTCCCGCGGAGGTCCGAGACCGGCGCCGGCGCGGGGGTCTAAATAGAGGTTCGCGACGTCCCAATCCGTTCCCGATGGCCTCCGTCCCCTCCCCCCTACCGCATCCATTCCTTCGGCCGCCGCGCGTCGGTGCCGTCACGCTGATCGCCCCCAAGGAACTCGAGGCCCTGCTCCGCTCGGACGCGCCGCCGTTCCTGGTGGACGTCCGGCCCGCCGCCGAGCGAGCGATCGCGCACCTGCCGAACGACCGGCACGTGCCGCTCGAGCGACTCGCCGCGGAGGCGGCGACGTTCCCGCGGGACCGACCGCTCGTGATGTACGATCACCTCGGCTCCCGTGCCCGGGACGCCGCCGAATACCTCGAGCGGCAGGGGTTCGAGCGGGCGGCGGCCCTCGAAGGCGGCCTCGATGAGTACGCCCGGATCGCCGACCCGAGCGTGCCGCGGTATCCGGTCGACGCGCCGGCGAACCGCGTCCTGTTGCGTCAGCTCCCCCGACCGGAGGGCTGTTTGAGCTACTTCGTCGGGGACCTCGCGGAACGCGTCGCGCTGGTCATCGACCCGGGGCGGGACGAGGCGCCGTACCGCTCCCTCTTGGCGGAGGGAGGGTGGCGGCTCGCGGCGATCGTGGAGACCCATACCCACGCGGACCACCTCGCCGGGCACGCGCGACTCCATGCCGCGACCGGCGCTCCGATCTACGTCAGCCATCGTTCCCCGGCCGAGTACCCCCACCGGACCCTCACCGAGGGCGAGGCGGTCCGCTTCGGCACCGAAGAGGTCTCGGTGCTCGAAACCCCCGGCCACACCCGGGACCATCTCACGCTGCGCGTACGCGACCGGATCTTCACGGGCGACACGCTACTGCTCGGGAGCTGCGGGCGGACCGACCTCGGTGGCGGGTCCCCCGAGCTCCTATGGGAGAGCCTCCAGGAGAAGCTCCTGCGCCTTCCGGCCGAGACCGAGGTCTACCCCGCCCACTACGGGCCGAGACACGCCCTGCCCGACCGCTTCGTCTCGACCCTCGGCTTCGAGCGGGCGAGGAACGAAGCCCTGCTCCAGCCGTCGCGCGAGGCGTTCCTCGCCTACATGTCCGAGGGCTGGCCTCCGAAGCCGACCGACTTCGACCGCATCGTTCGCGCGAACCTCGCAGAATGATACGGTAGGGGTTGTCCCCGACGCAACGACATTTCCTGACTCGCAGGCCGCGGGCGCGACGGCAGACTTAAGGGTCGGTCCCGGGGTGGGCCCGCGATGAACATCCGCACCGGGCTCACCGGGCCCTTCCCCCGACCCGAATCTCTCGTCAACGCGACCCGGGACCTCGACCGCGGGCGGACGACACCCGAGGCGGTCGAGGAGCTCTATGAGCTCGCCGAACGCGACGTCGTCGCGCTCGAGCGTCGGCTCGGCTTCGACTCGGTCACTGGCGGTTACCTGCGCTGGCCCGACCTCTTCCGCCCGTTCGCGGAGACCTGGGAGGGGTTCTCGGTCGGTCCCTTGACCCGGTGGCTCGAGACGAACACGTTCTTCCGCCAGCCGATCCTTCTCGCGCCTCCCGGCCGAGCCCCGGGCGCTGTGGCGTCCCGCTTGCCGCCGGCGCTGCGCGTCCACCCGGAGTCCGGCCGGATCCTGCTGCCCGGACCCTACACGTTCGCGCGGGTCCTCGACAACCGCTCGGGGGAGACAGAGGAGTCGGTCATCCACCGGCTCGGCCGCACGCTGGCCGAAGAGGTCCGGGAGCTGCGCGGCCTGGGCTTCCGCACGTTCGTGTTCTCCGAGCCCTTGCTCGTGATCCACCCCCCCGAGGGCACCCGGGCCGCGGCGGTCACGGCCGGGTACGAGGCGCTCCGGGCCGAGCTCGCCGGAGCTACGTCGATCGTGTGGACGTACGGGGCCGACGCGGTCCCGGCCTTCCCGGTCCTCGACCGTTTGCCCGTCGGCGCGGTCGGCATCGACCTCGCGGAGACCGATGTCGACAAGCTGCCCCGGGCGCCCGAGCGCACGGGCCTCGGCCTCGGGGTCGTCGACCCGCGCACCACGCTCGGAGAGGATCCGGCCGAGGTCGCGAAGGTGGTCCGGGCCGCCTACGACCGCCGACGCCCATCGGTCGTCTGGCTCGCCCCGGGGGCTCCGCTCGACCTGTTGCCCTGGGAACCGGCCACCCGCAAGCTCCACGTCCTGCCGGCCGTCCGACAGGCGCTCGACGCCGGAGGCCGTCCGTGACCCGCGGGCTCTTCCCGACCCAGGAAATCGGGAGCCTCGCGAAGCCGCGCTGGCAACTGCTCGGCCAGCGGAACGAGCCGCTGGACGACGCCGCGAAGGAGGAGTTCCGCCACTGGGACGCGGTGACCGGCTTCGCCGCCGACCAGCCGCACGTTCGGGAGGCCCTCCTCGCCGGCCGGGCGCGGGAGGTCGACCCCGAGAGCGTGCGGGACCTCGGGGCGCTCTTCGGAATCCGCTACCTCGAGACCGCGGGCCTCGACCGGGTCTACGACGGGGAGGCGCGCCGGATCGAGATGTATGAGCACCCGATCCGCCAGATGCGCGGCTTCCGCTTCCAGGGCCACGTGCGCTCCTTCGACAACAAGTACTACCTCAAGGCCGCGGTGGTGGACGAGGTCCGCCTCGAGCGCCCGTACCACGTCGACGAGTTCGACTACGTCCGCCGCCACGCGCGGGCCGAGCCGAAGCTCCCGATCACGGGTCCGTACACCCTCGCCGAGTGGTCGTACAACGAGCACTACCTCGCTCGCCAGAAAGGCTGGAAGGGCCGGACGGCCCGGCGGGCGGGCCAGCGCGAGTTCGTGGTCGACCTCGCCCGTCGGGCGATCCGCCCGACGATCCAGGCGTTGATCGAGCACGGCTGTCGGGTCATCCAGGTCGACGAGCCCGCCGCCGGCACCCACCCGGACGAAGCGGACCTCGTGGTCGAAGGGTTCAACGCGGCCACCGAGGGGTTCGACGCCGAGTTCTCGATGCACATCTGCTACTCGGACTACCGTCACCTCCTGCCGAAGCTCCTCGAGGCGAAGCGCTGCCGCCAGTGGGCGTGGGAGTTCGCGAACCGAGACCTCGACGGGCACGACGGGTACGCGGTGTTGAAGGCGCTCGCCGAGTACGGCGACACGCGCGAGGTCGGGCTCGGCGTCGTCGACGTCCACCGCGACACGGTCGAGACCCCCGAGCTCGTCGCGACGCGGATCGAACGGGCGAGCCAGTACCTCGGCGACCCGCGCCGGATCTGGGTGAACCCGGACTGTGGCCTGCGGACGCGCAGCCTGCCCATCGCCCGGGCGAAGCTTGAGGCGATGGTCCGGGGCGCGGTCCTCGCGCGAAGTCGGCTCGAGGGCGCGCGGAACTAGACTAGGCGCCGCCCGCTCCCGGGAGGGCGGAGAGGACCTCCGCGCCGACGGGCCCGACGAGGATCGTGTGCTCGGCCTGGGCGACCCAACCGCGACCGTGCTCGACGAAGACCGGGTACATCTGCAGTACTCGCCGGGCCCGTCGAAGGGCCTCCTGCTCCTCGGTCCGCGCGGCCCAGCGGACGGCGAACGGCAGCGTCCGGAAGCGGTCGTAAAGCCGGGCGAGCTCGGGGTCCTTCGGTCCCGGGTCGCTGCGGAACCGGGCGATGTTCCCGAACGGGCCGTTCGCGATCATCCCCTCCCCGTTGGTCGCGAACGGCTCGATCGCGATCACCTCACCCTCCTCGAGGGTCGCCGCGCTCGCGCCCGGCACGTTCGGTATCGATTTCCCTGCGTGCAGGAGGTAGCGCTCGATCGAGTGACCCGTGAGGTTCTGCACCGGTTTGAGACCTCGGGCCCGGATCGCTTGCGCGATGGCGCGGCTCACCTCGTCGACCGGGACCCCGGGCCGCACGCGGGCGATCCCTTCCCTCAGACCCTCGCGGGCGGCGCGAATGAGGTTCTCCCACCGGTGCGTTCCCCCGACCTCGACGGTGTCGGCCGTGTCCGCGATCGCCCCGTCGAGGTGGGCCCCGACGTCGACCTTGACGAGGTCGCCGGCGACGAACTCCGCTTCGTCGTCCAGGGAGGGGGTGTAGTGGGCCGCTTCGGAATTCCGGGAGAGGTTCACCGGGAACGCGGGTTCGGCGCCCGAATCGCGGATGTGCGCTTCGATCGCCTCGGCGACGTCCCGCCGGCGCGACCCGGGGACCGTGAGGCGGAGCCCGAGCTCGCGTGCCCCGGCGGCGATCTGCCCGGCCCGGCGCCATCGATCGAGGCCCTCCGGATAGCGAGCCACGGTCCTCACTTCCGCGGGACCGCCCGCGGCTCCTCCCGGGTCAGGTCGACCAGCGTCGACGGGCGACCCGACCCCGGCGGGTCGGACCCGAGGTAGACCTCGACGCGGTCGGCGAAGACGCGACGGGCTTCCGGCACGGTGCGGCACGGCGGCGCTCCGTGGAAGTTCGCGCTGGTCGCCGTCAGCGGCCCCGCCCGGCGGGCGAGCTCGCGCGCGACGGGGTGGTCCGGCACGCGCAACCCCACCGTCCCGTTTTCCGCGAAGACGCGCGGGGCGAGGGTGCGTCGGGCGAGGGGCGAGGGGCGCACGAGGACCGTGTACGGACCGGGAAGATGTCCCCGTAGGAACCGGCGCGCCGGCCCGGAGAGCTCGGCGAGCGCCTCGACCTCGGGCACCGAGCTTACCGCGACCGAGATCGGTTGGCCGCTCGGCCGCCCCTTGGCCGCCTCGAGCCGGCCCACGGCCGCCCGGTC
>JBEKJT010000001.1:0-39748 GCA_050011075.1 Thermoplasmata archaeon | reverse complement strand
GCCGAGCCCGGTGATGCGTTCGCGCCACCAACGGCCGATGGCGTAGGCAGTGAACGAACCCACCAGCCCACCGGCCAACGCGACCGCGAGCGATCCCCCGAGCGAGAACGTCCCTTCGGCGACCAGGAAGCCGGTGAACGGGAGGACGACCTCGGAGGGAATGGGGGGTATCCCGATGCTCTCGACCACCATCAGTGCGAACAGACCGGGCAAGCCGACCGTCGTCAGGATTGTGGTGATGATGTCGACGACGCTGCCAATCAGCGAGAACGTCACGGGAGCTTTCCTCGGTCTTGACTCCTCGTGTTAGGATGGGACGGGATTCTCAAAGACCCCACCCGCCGGAGCCGAAAAGTGGTCGGTCGACCGCAGGGGAATCCTCCCGATTGAGAACGGCTGCGGGCTTCCACTACGCGAAAGCGTTTCGCGTCGATGAACGCGGGCGCGACACCGACCACAGTGACCGCCCCTGCTCATGGCGAGCAGCCGCTCACCGCGTAGTCGTCCCCGTTGAACTCCGCGAAACCGTAGTCCTCGTATAGGTCCGACTCGACGACCGTCACTTGGTTCACCGGGTCGTAGAATCGCACGACCCCGGTACTTGAGTCGTAGGAAAGGATCACCGAAGGGCCAAGGAGTTTGTGGAGAGCGGAGAGCTCCGAGGTGGGGATGGAGGGGTTGTCGGTCCGACAGGCCGAGGTAACGCCTCCTCCCCCTCCTGGCGGGGTCACCTTCACGATTGGAGCGAAGGAAGGGGAGACCGGCGTGAGTCCGACCACCGCGACCAGTACCACCAGCACCAGGATTCCAGCGGTCACCCGGTAGGTGACAGGCCACCGGTTGGGAGCACGGCGGGTCGGTCGAGCCGCGAGGGCCGCCGCGCGCCGGGCCCTTCCGCTCTGCGGCCGGGTCGCTGCGGACGCGCGGTCAGTCGCCACATGGGGCCGACGACGCAGAACGACGGCGAGCAGATTCCCTCCGAGGAGGGCTGCGAAGAGCCCGAGGGACGGCAGGAAGAGCGGCAAGAAAGCGGCGGAGATTCCGACCGTGCCGGCATAGAGGACCTTGAGATGAGAGGCTCCGGGCGCCGTCCGGGGCTCCGGCATCAGAAAGAGGGCGAAGAAGAGGGTGGAAGGGTCAGCGACCTGGAGGAAGAGTATCCGCGGGTCGGTCGTGGCGCCGACGACCACGTGCTGGACCACCGCGAGAATCCCGTAGGTCAGGAGAAAGATAACCGGTAGCCTCCAGGAACTTGGGCTGCGAACGAGGAGGAGGGCGCCTAGGGCGAGCATCAGGAGCTCACCGAACGGTCCGATCCCCACCCACCATGCCGGAGCCAGGCCCAAGAGGACCGCCCCTACGACAACCCCCGTCGCGGCCGGGTTGAGCCACGGTCGACCCTGCGAGCGCAGCGCGTGTCGCAGCCCGACGGCGGCAAAGGTGCAGGCGCCGGCTAGAAGGATCGGCGCGGTCGGAGGGAAAATGACCGCCAAGAAGAGCCCCGTGACGAGAGCGGCGTCCGGAAACCGTAGGCGGGGGAACCGGACCATCTGGAACACAAGGTCGACGACTCCGGCGATGAGGGGCAGGGCGATGAGTGAGGTCACGCCCAGCCCGAAGAGGTAGTAGCTCTCGTAGCCCCCGAGAACCGCCAGTAAGATCCACGCCAGGCGCACCGGCGGGAGGTGGCGAAGGACCGCACTTGCGGAAGAAAACGAACTTTGACTCGCGGGATTTGGGACCTGCGAGAGGACTCCTACCATGTGCATCAATCCACGAGAACGCTCCGCATAATGGTTTGCGGACGGTGGTTTCTCGGATGGGTATCTCCGAGCGCTGATTCCTGCGACGTCGTCGGCCGCGCTGGGCCCGCCTCGAGGTCGTGGCGACCCTCGGACGAGACGCCCCCGCTACGGTCGGCGACCTCTATCGAGTCATGGCCGCCCCCGGGATTCGAATGGCCCTCTGGTGACTCACAGGCTCGCATTCTCGCCGAAGACCACGATGAGCGCGCACGCGCCTCCGAGACTGCCGACAAGCTACGGTATTCGTAGTAGGTTGT
Source organism: Thermoplasmata archaeon (assembly GCA_050011075.1). Taxonomy (GTDB): domain Archaea; phylum Thermoplasmatota; class Thermoplasmata; order Lutacidiplasmatales; family UBA184; genus Lutacidiplasma. The sequence goes on along the minus strand of JBEKJT010000001.1, from coordinate 37,686 downwards.
GCACGCTCGATTTCGAATTACATACTGCGGGCTGTAGTAGGTTGTGAAGCGGCGGGATAGAAGCTACTACGCTTTGTGGTAACTTTGGAGGGGCGCCGAGTCCCGGCCGGTGGCGCGGAGAGGTAGTCGAGCGTCCGCTGGCCCCGCGGCCGCGGACCGGCGGCCGATCGGGAACGGATCGGCCACGCCCCCTCGTGGTCGAGCAGCCATCGCTTGCGCCAGAGGCCGAGACCGTAGCCGGTGATCGAACCTCCGACGCCGATGACCCGATGACAGGGGATGACGATCGGGATCGGGTTGCGGTGCATCGCGCCCCCGACCGCGCGGGCGGCCCCCGGAAAGCCCGCCCGTCGGGCGAGCTCCCCGTATGTCAGGGTGCGCCCGGCGGGGACGGCGCACAGGGCCTTCCAGACGGCACGGTCGAACGCCGAGGCGGAATCCGGGTCAGTCTCGACCTCGAAATCGGCCCGCTTGCCGCGAAAATACTCTTGCAGTTGGCGGGGCGGACTTCCCTGCGGGAACGGTGGCTTGTGTCGGATCGCTCCGGGGGGAAGGCCGGTCTGCGCGACGCCGCTCTCGAGCAGGTCAACGACGCGCACGCTTGCGCCCTGATAGACGACGCGGAACGTACCGATCGGCGTCGGAACGTCCGCGTAGTCGACCACGGTCATTGTAGAGGGAAGGCGTCCGGACCCTTATCTCCGTTTCAATCCGCTAGGGGCCTTCGAGCCCAGTCCCGGTGATGCGGAAGTCGGCCGTGCCCTCGGGGAGCGAGCGGTGCTTGACGAGGACGACCCGTCGGCGATTCCCCGAGAGCCGGTCGAAGCGAAGGATCGTCTTTGCCGCGTGGTTCAGGAAGGAGCCGCCAAGCGGCTCCAGCGTGCCGTCGCGCACGCTCCGCCAGACCTGGTTCGTCAGGATCGCGGGGACTTGGGCGCGCAGCGCGGTCGCGACCAGGTCGGCGACCCCGACCGCAAGCGCCTGTCGCGCGTCGTCCTCGTCCGGGCCCGAGAGCGAGAGCCGGTAGTAGTGCGTCCCGGAATCGGCGACGATCAGGCCGACCGGCCGCTTCCCCACGCGGGCGAGGGCGCACGCCGTCGCCACGGCTCGCGCCTGCTCCTCGAGGTTCTTGGGGGTCGAGAGGAGGAAGCGTTTCAGGATCCGGTCGAGCGAGTCTCCCGCGACCGCACGCAGTCGGTCGACGCTCACTCCTTCGGTGTCGACGTAGAAGATCCACCGGTCCTCGCGCGCGACCCGGAGCGCGACCTCGAGGCAGAAGAGGGTCTTGCCGCTCCCGCCCTCCCCGTAGATCTCCGTCAGGGAATCGGTCTCGAGCCCTCCGCCCAGCAGCCGGTCGACGGACGGGATCCCCGTCGCAAGCCGGTCGGAAGCCATCGGGGTCGCACGGAGGCCAAGGAGCTTAACCTATCGGGCCGAGACCGGATACGTCGCCCCGAGCTCGGGGTACCGGACGCCGGCGACCGCTGCGCGGAACGCTTCGGGGTGCTCGGTGTGGATCGGGTAGACGGCGGTCGGTCGGAGCGAGCGGATGATCTCGAAGAGCTCGGAAGCCGATGCGTGGCCGCTCGCGTGCATCTGGTGGAAAGCGAGCCCGAAGTGGTCGAGCCAGTTGTGCATCACCTTGTCGTCCACGTCGTCCTCGCTGAACGGCTCGCTCATCGAGTGGATGAACGGGGACCCCTTCGGGGGCCGCAGGTCGATCAGCTCGGGGAAGTGCATCAGGTCGAGGGCCAGGAGGTACTTTCCGTCGCCGACCCGGACCTCGTCCGAGGTGAGGGCCCCTTCGAGCAACGGTCGCTCCCAGAGGAACGTGCGCTTCTTCTTCCGGCCGTAGACCTCGAGGCCGGCGGACTTCCCCGGCACCGGCACGGTCCCTTCCGGGAAGATCGGGGCGACCGCCGACAGGAGGTAGGCGGTGCGGGGCGAGACTACGAGCGAACGCTCGGCGGCCCGGGCGGCCGCATAGAGCGTCGAGAGTCGGTCGACGTCTCGCGGGTACGTGCACGCGAGGGCGAGGGGAGGTCGATGTTCAAGGAGACGGTCGACTTCGCGGCGGACCCCGTCCTCGGAGAGGTTGCGTCGCGGGTCCGGGCCGGCGCGGGTCCCCTCGATCAGGAGGGCGGCCGGCCGTTCCTCGGCGGCGGCGCGGAAGAACGCGTGCGTGTCGGCGGCGCGCGGCCCGTGGTGGCGGAAATCTCCGGTGTAGACGATCGTCCCCTCGGAGGTCCGGATGAGGAAGCCATAGGCGAACGGGATCGAGTGGTCTACCGGGAACGGCACGACCTCGAGGCGGCCGATGCGGACCGGCATTCGGTCGGAAAAGATGCGCCAGTCGTGGTCCCCGTAGCGCATCAGGGTCGAGGTCTCGATCGCCCGGAGGAGCTCCCGCGTGCCCGACCCCACGTAGACCGGGATCGACGGGTCGACCAGGTCGAGGTACCCGGCATGGTCGGCGTGGGCATGACTGACGAAGACCCCCTGGACCTCGGGGGGCTTCCACGCGAGCTCGGCGTCCGCGAGGGCCTCGCGGGAGTAGAGCCCCTCCACTCGGGGAAGGAGACCGAACTCGAGGAGGTCCTTCGCCGGGCTGGTCGACCGCGGCTGGAGGTAGTCGACGTAGTACTCCTCGACCTTCGGGGAGAACGACGGTCCGAAGTCGAAGAGGATGCGGTCGGGCCCATCCTCGATGAGGATCTTGTTGCCTCCGATCTCACGGACCCCGCCGAGGAACGTGATGCTCGGGCCCGGCATCGCCGCCCCGAGCGATGGGCTCGCTTAGACGTTTGGCACGACGGCGGACGGCGACGATTTTAGGAGGGGGGCCGGATTCGCCTACCGAGGAGTGGCATGGGGCTGACGTATGTCGGGATCCGGGTCACCGAGCTCGACCGCTCGATTCGGTTCTACGTAGAGGGGCTCGGTCTCGAGGAAGGCAAGCGGGGCACGATGAGCCACGGGGGTACCTTCGTAGGACTCCGGGACCCGGTGACGAAGGTTGAGCTCGAGCTCAACTACTATCCTCCGAGCTCACCCTACGCGAAGCCCTACGTGCCGGGAGAGGGTCTCGACCACTTGGGCTTCGACGTCGCGGACGCCCGAGCGACGATCGCACGACTGCGGGCCCTGGGGGCGCGGGTCGCGGTCGAGCCGTGGCTCGAGGAGGGTCGCTATTGGATCGGCTTCGTCGAGGACCCGGACGGCAACTGGGTCGAGGTCCAGAGCTCGGTCGGTCCCGCCGGCGCTGCGCCTAGCGCGCCTTCAGGACCTTCTTGACGTTCGGGTGTTCCTTCGTGAAGATCTTGCCGCCGCAGTTGTCGCAGCGGACCCCGAACAGGTTCGCGTCGGACGGGAGGGCTTCCCCACAGCGAATGCACCGGAACATTGTCGTTCTCGACCAGAACGGGGGGTTTAAGCGTTACCAGACCCGGTTCCCTTCTCGGTGCGCGTGATCGGCGGCGGCGCCTGGAAGACGTAGGCGTTGGACGCAAAGCGTGTGCCGCAGCGGCGGCATTCGAAGATCCCGCTCGCGACCCGCTGGAGGGTCGCCGTCGAGCATCGGGGACAGGCGGAGGCCTTCCCCCGGGCCCGGTCGATCTCGAGGACTCGCCGTCGGATCCGGATCCCGTAGCGCGGGCCCATCCAGCCGGTCGAGCCGACCTTCTTGGTACGCTTGCTCACGGTCCGCCTCCCTTCGCGGCCTCTCGCAGGCGTTCGCCATGGACGAACGCGCGCCGGGCGATCTCCTTCACATCGTCGGGGGAGAACGCGCCGACCAGCCCCTTCTGCATGGCCACGATCCGGCCGGTCTCGTCCGTTGCGACGGTGAGCCGTCCTTGCGCGGCCTGCTCCTCATCGAACGTCGGGTCGACCACGATCGTGTCGCCGAGGCGGACGAAGGTGCATTCGATCGGAAGGTGAAGGACCTCGAGCGGGTAATCGGCCTCCGCGATGCCGAAGCGCTTCGCCGGCACGGTCGTGTGCGCGAGCGCGCTGACCGCGGCGAGGAGCGAGGCGTCGATGAGGTTGCCTGAGTGGTCGAGCACGTGGATGTCCGTGAAGCAGGTCCAGCACTTCTCCTCGGGGGTGACGCAGAGGCGGGTCAGGTCGATCGTCTCGGCGGCACGGATCGCGCGGTCCACGACCCGCGAGACCTCGATCGCCCCGGGTTGCGGGGGACCGGGCTCGAACGTCGGGTTCGAGAGCGGGATCAGTTCGGCGTTGGTCGTGAGGACGCCGGCGTTGGGGGTGTCGGGGAACGGCTTGCCCGGCTCGAGCTTGATGCCGGCCAGGACCGTCGTTTCTCCGAGGTGGACGAGCGCCGACCCGTCGGCCGACACGACGAACCCGGGTTCGACCGTGATCTTCCGGTACTCGTCGGGCCCGCGTCCGTCGAGGCGCCTTCCCTCCGCGGCGAGGTCGAGGATGTGGGTAGTGCGGATCTCGGCCGCGACCTCTCCGCTCATGCCGAACCTCCCGGCACCGACGTGACCGAATAACGCTCGCGCAGCGCCTCCTTCATTTTCTCGTAGATTGCCCGGCATCCCGTCACGCCGAGCTCGAGGGATTGGGCGAGCTCGCCCTCGGTCATGTGGCCCTCCATCTGGAGGAGCACGAACCGACCGGATTGCGGCACGAGCGCCATCGGGAGGTCGGCTTCCCCGTAGTTGTCCTCTTCCTTCCGCAGGTCGAGGGCGATCGCCCCGCCGATCTTCCCGACCGCGACCGCGGGCAGGAGGTCGACCATCGGGATCCCGGCGTCCGCGAGCGCGACCGAGGCCGCGACCAGACCCGCGCAACGAGTGCCGGCGTTCGCCTGGAGGACCTCGATATAGATGTCGATGCTCGTCCGGGGGAACTCCTCGGCGAACACGACCGACTCGAACGCCTCCGCGATCACCTTCGAGATCTCCTGGGACCGGCGGTCGAGGCCCGGTCTCTTGCGCTCGTCGACCGCGAACGCCGCCATGTTGTAGCGGCACTGGATGACGGCCTTGTTGTTCTGCTGGAGATGCCGGGGATGGACCTCGCGCGGACCGTAGACGGCCGCCATCACTTTGTTGGCTCCCCATTCGACGAACGCCGACCCGTCGGCCTGGTGGAGCGCACCGGCCCGAATGTGGATCGGTCGCAGCTCGTCGAGTTTTCGCCCGTCGATCCGCAGGCCTTCGGGGCTCAGCAGAACGGGCACGTCTTTCGCTCCTACGCTTCCCATGGTTCTCTCTCCTTACACGTTGGTACGCATCAATTCAGGTCGGGATTGGGCTCCTCGGGACCGTCGTCCGGTTCCGCAGCCCCCTCCCCTTCGTCGTCCTCGACGAACGGCGCCGCCGGGGCATCGCGATGGGCGCTCTCGCGCCGCGGCTCCTCGCTTCCGGCCTCGTTGGTCGGCATCGTGGCGAGCAGGTAGCTCTCCACCCGTTCGGTGAGGCCGGAACGCTGGCCGTCCTCGTCGATCATCCAGAGGACCGCCGAGACCCGTCGGATCGCCTCGGGGCTGCCGCCGACCCAGACCCGGCCGTTCTGTCCGACTGCGATCTGGGCGCCGGTGTGACGAGTGATCGTCTGGATCATCGAGCCGCCGCGGCCGACGACGCGGGGCACGCGGGCCGGGGAGATCGTGACGATCGTGCCTCCCTCCAGCTTGCCGAGCCCTTCGCCGTTCATCGTCACGCCGATCCGCCCGGTTGCGTCGAGGTTCTCGACCTGGACAACGACCGCGTCCCCGACCTTGAGGTAGCGCTCGCATTCTCCGATGTCGACCTTCCAGGGGGTCCCGGTCATGTGAAGGGGCGCCCAGCGGGGCGCGTCGATGTTGAGCAGCCAGAAGGTCGTCTGGACGTCGGTGACGGTCCCGATGACGACGTCGTTCGGTTTGGGGATATAGCGTCCCGAAAGGGGGATGACCTGGACGAACGGAGGCCGGGAAGAAAGGAGGCCGAGGATGCTTGCGTAGACCTTGCCGCCGACCCGATAGGTTCCGGGTCCGGGTTTCAGGCCGTGGCTTGCGATCTCTTCGCCCGGAAGAACTAGCACCCTTTCCCCCGACGCGGGCGAGGATCCTGCCTCGCGGCCACGCCGGCGGCGGTCGGGCCGATGCCCTCGTGACATGTTTCTTGCTGCACCGGGGGCGCTCGACGGGAATATCCTATTTAACCAAAGCGGTCTCGGCGGCTCCCTTCGTACGGGCGCTCAGCTTCTCGTAGAGCTCGGTCTGGATGCCGGCGGGGATCTCGACGACCCCGGTCCAGCTGCCGTCCGAGAGCCACTGCTCCTCCAGGAGCCGCCCAAGACCCTTGATCTCGCCGATCGTCCTCGGATAGAACTGTCCCGGGATCTTGATCCGGACCTTGGCGACGTCAAGGCGGATCGGGATCAGGGGGCGGAGCTTCGCGAGGATCTCCTGCACCTGGGCGTCCACCGGCTTGAACGGGTCGATGTGCACTTTCGCCTCCGTCATCGCGGCTTCGATCCGCGCGGGCGGGTGGGGCGCGCCGGTCTGGGGGTTCATCGCGTTCCGGGCGATCACCGCGACGATCTGTCGGTGCTTCGCCGCCTGGAGCAAATGGCGTTGTTCGGTCGTGACCTGGACCTCGCCCTTCTGGACGATCAGCTTCGCGATCTGCGCAAGATTGCGGGTGTGGAACGTCCGCTCGAGGTGCTCCTCGCTGATCTTGTCGCCCTTCTTCGCGTCCTTGAAGACCTGGTCGAGCGCGAGCTTGTCGGAGAGGTCGACGTCCTTGCCATCCTTCAGGTCCTGCACGGCCTGCGGGTCGACGAGGACCTCGAAACGAGAGCCCCCGGTCTCCCAGCGGGCGATGACGGCATCCTCGACTTTGACCATGGGGGCACGCCCCGGCTGAGGCGGGCCTAGGCGCGGGCGCTCTTACCCGTTCCGCCCGCCGGAGGAAGTCGCCCGACGAACTTCTGGACCTCATCCGAGGGGAGCCGGGTCATCCCGTGGTCCCGCTCGACGGTACAGACCTCGACCTGGCCGAGGTTCCCTCCCTCGTCCAGACCAGCCCGCAGGCCCTCGAGCGCGAGGAGGATCGCGGCGTCGCGGTCGATCCCGGGACGGTACTTCTGTTCGAAGAGGTCCATCACGGGGCCCTTGTTCCCTCCGGTGCTGGCGGCCTTGAAGCTCGTGAGCGAGCCGGACGGTTCGGTCTCGAAGAGGTGAATGCCGCTGTCGTCGTAGCCCCCAACCAGCAGCGCCGTCCCGAACGGGCGGACTCCGCCGAACTGGGTGTACTGTTGCTTGTAGTCGCAGATCCGGCGCACGAGGAGTTCGACGGACATCGGCTCGGAGTAGGTGACGCGGTTGACCTGCGCGGCGAGCCTCGCGTAGTCGACGAGCACCCGGGCGTCGGCGACGAGGCCGGCCGTGGCGCAAGCGATGTTCTCGTCGATCTGATGGATCTTCTCGAGACTGGACGCCTCGGCGAGCTTGGGATTGGGGATCCGCCGGTCGGCGATCAGGACGACCCCTTCCGTGTAGACGACGCCCGCCGTGGTCGCGCCCCGCCGGACCGCCTCGCGAGCGTACTCGACCTGGAAAAGCCGTCCGTCCGGCGAGAAGACCGTGATCGCCCGGTCGTAGGCCATCTGGCCCGGTTGCATCTCCATCGGCGCTGCCTCGAGCCCGGCACCAAGGTCGCCCTTATAACGGGCACCGGGGCAGTAACGCGGCGGTCAGCCGGTTACGGAGCGACCCACGGACCTTTCTCTCCCCCGCCCCGGGAATCCCGACAATCTTTAGAGGCGCCCCGAGCCCTAGCACTCATGGCTCCAACATCGGACACGGAGGAGCGGCGCGCGGGATCGAGGTTGGCCCACGCCTCCTCGGCGTACCTGCGGGCCGCGGCCGAGCAGGCGATCGACTGGCATCCGTGGGGCCCCGAGCCGTTCGCGCTCGCGAAGCGAACGCACCGTCCGATCCTGCTCGACATCGGAGCCTCCTGGTGCCACTGGTGCCACGTGATGGACGAGGGTACGTACTCGGATGCCGAGGTCGGCCGGCTCCTCGAGCAGCACTTCGTCGCGGTGAAGGTCGACCGCGACCAGAATCCGGAGGTCGACCGACGTTACCAGCGCCAGGTCGGTGCGCTCACCGGTGAGGGCGGGTGGCCGCTCACGGGGTTCCTCACGCCCGAGGGGGAGGTATTCCTCGGGGGTACCTACTTCCCCCCGTCGGACGGCCACGGCCGTCCCGGGTTCCGCCGAGTGTTGAAAGAGGTCGCACGACTCTGGACCGAGGAGCCCGAGCGGATCCGGGAGAACGCTCAGGCGATCCAAGGCGTGCTCCAGCGCACGCGGGACGCCCGGGGAAGGGCCGCCGTTCCGCAGGAGATGTTCATCGCGAACGTGCGGGGCGAGATCCTTTCGAGCTACGACCCGGTCCACGGAGGCTTCGGCATGGCGCCGAAGTTCCCGCATCCGACCGCCGTCTCCCTACTGCTGTGGGACGCGTTCGCCCACAATGTCCCCACGAGCGCCGAGCGCGCTCGGGAGACCCTCGTGAGGATGGCCGACGGGGGCCTCTACGACCAGGTGGGCGGCGGATTCCATCGCTACTCGGTGGACGAAGGCTGGCACATCCCTCACTTCGAGAAGATGGGGGTCGACAACGCCGCACTCCTGAACGCCTACGTCGAAGGAGCCCAGCGATTCGACGAACCTCGTTTCGCCGAGGTCGTACGGGGAACGCTCGGCTGGGTCCGGGAAGTGCTCGCCGACCCGGCCGGGGGCTTCGGGGCGAGCCAGGATGCGGACAACGCTCCGGGGGACGACGGAGGGTACTTCACGTGGAGCCGCCCGGAGTTGAAGGATGCGCTCGACCCAGAGGAGGCGAAGCTCATCACGCGGTTCTTCGGCGTAGGGACCGACGGGCGCATGCCTCACGACCCCGAACGCAACGTCCTGTACCGAATGCTTCCGCTCGCCGACGCGGCCCAGGGCCTCGAGCGGCCCGAACGCGCGGAAGCGACGCTGGCCCGGGGGCTCGCGAAGCTGCGCGCCGTGCGCGGGCGCCGTCCCGTCCCGACCGTGGACCGCGCGATCTACGCGGACATCAACGGGCGGTTCATCGGGGCGTTCGCCCGTGCCGGGACGTACCTCGGAGACGCGAGCGTTCTCGCGGACGCACGGAAGGCGGCCGACCGGCTGCTCCGGGAGGCGTACGTCCCCGAGCGCGGTGTTGCCCACCGCCTCGACCCTTCGGGGGCCCAGGGGTACGGCCTCCTCGAGGACCAGGTCGCCTTCGCGGCGGGGCTCATCGAGCTCGCCGGCGCGCTGGCGAGCCCCGACTATCTCGCGCCGGCGGTCCATCTGCTCGAACTGGTCGACCGAGAATTCCGAGGTGAGGACGGCCTCCTCCGGGACATCTCCCCTCGCCTCTACGACGGGCCCTCCGTCGGAGGGGTGACCGAGCCGTCGTACCCTCTCGAGGACAGCCCCCACCTTTCGGCGAACGCGGCGGCCGCGCTCGGTTTCCTTCGCCTGTCCTCGCTGCTCCACGATGACCTCTGGCATCAGCGGGCGGTCGCGCTTTTGGTTCCCGTCTCCGCACGCATCGGTGGTTCGGGTCTGTTCGCCGCCGGCTCGGCGCTCGCGGCCGGGCTCGCTGAGACTCCGAGTGCGACGGTGGTGGTCGAAGGCGCGGGTCCTCGCGCCCGAGATCTCCTCTCCGCGGCGCGCCGTGCCTGGCATCCGAACGTCTGGGTATTCGACGGCCACCCTCCGGACCCGTTCTCTCTTCCGGCCGAGCTCGAGGACCCTTCGGGGTCCGCCGAGCCCCGAGCGCTCGTCTGTTTCGGGACCTCGTGCGCTCCGCCCATCACGGAGCCGGCGGCCGTTCGGACCGCGCTCGCGGCGGGCGCCCGGGTCCCGTCGGCGTAGGGAGCGGGCCGAGGTCGGTCCCGTCCAGAAGGTACGCCCGGGGGCTCCCGCGCGACAGGAATCGCTGGTAGAGGAACGACCGCCCGCGTCCGGGTCGATGGCGGTTCAATCCCTCGATGCCCGCGAGGGGATGGAAGGCGGGCAGCACCACGATCTCGCGGGCCGCGAGCTCGGCGTGACGGCGGCTCCGTCGAGGGCCGAGGGGCCTCGGGGCGATCTCGACCCGCACCCAACAGCGACGCTTCCCGTCGGGATCGTCGGCCGTCGGGGCGAGTCGGAAGCCCGGATGGAGATGCCCGGCGACCAAGTGGCGGGCGCGCAGGAGGGCGTTCGACGGCCAACGATGGCCGTGAAAGATCCCCACGCCGTCCCGGATCACGCCCGCGGCCGGATACACCCCTACCTCCCGAGGCAGATGAGGCGCGATCCCTACGTCGTGGTTGCCGAGAACGAGGTCCACCGGGACTCCCTCTTCGAGGAGGCGGGCGAAGAAGTGGAACACGACGGGTCGTAGAGGTGGCGGCGTGCCGACGATCGGGTGTTTGGCGTCGCCCGCGACCACGAGGGCGTCGGCCCGCGTGGAGCGCATGATTCCTACCAGGTCCACGGCGAGGCGGTTCGCCGAGCCCTCGGGTGGACCCTCCGGACGCGCCCGAGTGCCTCCGAGCCCAAGGTGGATGTCGGAGACGACGAGCGTTCGGGGGCGTCGGCGGTCTTCCGGCTCGAGGAGAAGTGCGGGGGAACCGGGGACCGGGACCAATCGGACGTCCACACGCCCCCCGACCCATCCCGGGCCAAGAGGCTTCGCGTCGCGAGAATCCGAACGACGCGGGACGCGGGCTTCGAACTCGTCGCACCCCGCCCGGACTCGAAGCGCGCTCAGCCCAGGGTTTTCGAGAGGAGCAGGCATACGTCTTTATATACGAGTGGTAAGTAGTTTCTATCGGGTCGGACGGTGGCGGGTCAGCGAGAGCGTTGGATCGAGCGGATCCGTTTTCTTCTCGAGCGCGCGGGATTCTACGTCGCCGATACCCACGGCATCCGGCCGTCGAGTTTCGACCTGGCCGCCCGCCGCGATGAGATGCTGCTGCTGGTCAAGGTCCTGAAGAACATCGACGCCCTCGACGCCGACGAGGCGCGCCGTCTGGGCGAGCTCGGGGACCTCTTCCCCGCGATCGTCCTCGTGATCGGGCAGACCTCGGGCGCCGCCGACCTCGACGCCGGGGTCGTGTACACGCGCTACGGCGTCCCGATCATCACCGAAGAGACGCTGCAAGAGTTCCTCGAGAAGGCCCTGCCTCCGTTCCTCTACGCGAGCCCGGGAGGCACGTTCGCCCGAGTGGACGGAGAGCGGCTGCGCGCCCTGCGCGTCGTCCACGGCCTATCGCTGGGAACGCTCGCGAACGTCGCGGGCGTGTCGCGCCGGGCGATCCAGCTGTACGAGGACGGTGCCGGAGCCGAGATGTCGGTGATCGACCGGATCGAGACGTATCTCGGGGAACCGGTCGTCCGTCCGATGGACCTCTTCGACGGTCCGCGGCCCCGGGCCACGGCGCCCGCGACCGACGCTTCCTCCCCCTCCGAGAAGGACGCCCCGGGGCGCACGCTTCCGCCGACCGGCGACCCTTGGCGGGACGGGATCCTGCAGCAGCTCGACGGCATGGGCCTCGAGGTCACGGTCACGATGCGCGCCCCGTTCGACGCCGTGGGCCGGACCCCCGACGTCTTGCTGGCCGCGATCGGCAGCTTGCGCACCGCGCTTCACCGCGCGGAGATGTTGCAAGGCCTCGCTCGCGTGGCGGAAGGTCACGCGATGTTCGTCGTCCGGGAGAGCGTCCACCGGCCCTCGATCGGCGGACTCGCGGTCCTCAACGCCAAGGAGCTGAGGCGTCACCGAGACCCGGACGATCTTCTCGACGAGATCACCGAGCGGGAACGGCCGTGATCTCGGCCGAGGTCCCCCGCGGGGGCCCGGTCCTCCTGGTCGCGCCCGTCCGCGGGGTCAATGCCGAGGCCGACCGCACCATCGCGGTGCTCGAGTCGTTCGGACCCGAGGCGGTGGGCCTCGGCCTGTCGGCCGAGGAGATGCGCGGCCTGACGGACTACTTTGTACTCTCCGAGGCCGAACCGATCGTCCCGCTCACCACCATCGAGACGAGCGAGGTCCGGGGCCTCGTGCGGTTCGGGGAGGTCCGAGTGCCGAACCCCTCGTTCGTCCGCGTCCTGGCCTGGGGACGGACGCGTCCCGTGGTCGTGGAGGCGCTCGACCCGTCCGACGAACGCTCGGCCTCCCTGTTCGCCGAGCACATCGGCTACGTCGAGCTCGTCCGACGCACGGTGCGCGAGCACCGCGTCTCCCGCAGCCCCCCGAGCCCGTCGACTCCGGACGAGTACGCGCTCGCCTGGGAACGGGAGGTCGCGCCCGGCCGTGGCTCGCGCGCGTTCGCCCGGGCCCGCGACCGCCATCTCGTGCGCGAGGTCGCCCGGCTCGCGCACGGGCGTTCCCGGGTCGCCGTCGTCGTCGACCGGGAGCGGTTCGAACCGGTGCGCTCGCTCCTCGAGGGCGGCGTGCCGACCGCGATGGACGACGAGTAGCGACGCGATTCACTCTTCGCGGACGAGGATCCGCTCGAGCGTCGTCCGGGCCTCGCGCCGGAACTGGTCGAGCGTGCCCTCGTTGAGGAGCATCCCGTCCGCCAGGGCGAAGGCGTTCCCGATCCCCCACTTGAGCTCGCGGCGGTCTCGGTCGTAGAACTCCTGGAGACCGACCCCGTCGTCGGGTCGCCCGCGGGTCGACATGCGCTCGTGTCTCGTCTCGGGCGAGGCGAAGATGCCGAGCACGTAGAGGTCGCCGAAGTTGTGGCGGAAGACGGTGACCTCGCTGTCCGAACGGCATCCGTCGACGAGCATGCGCGTCTCGGTAAGCTTCGGGAGGGCCCGCTGGGCCCAGATCCCGAGGCCATGCTTGTCGCGTTCCTCGGACGCGATGCGCGCGACGTTCGCGTTCGATTGTTGGAGCCCGCGGCGGCGCGTCTCCTCGCGGACCAGGTCTCCCATCTTGAGGGTCGCGAGGCCCATGGAACGGGCCACGCCGAGGAGCTCGTCCTTGCCCGAGCCGGGCATGCCGACGGTGACGATGAGCTTCATAGCGTGCCGGGAGGCTCGTCGGCGCCGGTGCCCTTCGTCGCGGCCGCGGTCTCGCGTAGGTGCGAAGCGACGTCCTGCTCCGTGACCATCTGCAGACGGTCTGCCCGCTGGCGATAGGCCACGGCCTCCTGTTCCTCGAGGCGCGCGGTCTCGACGTACCGGTCGACCTTCACCTTCAGTTCTGCGGTCTTCTGTGTCTTGGTCGCGGCCCGCAGCTCGAGGGACCGAGCTTTCTGCTGGCGGTCGACGACCTTCTGCTGGAGCTTGCGAACACGGTAATGGAGGCTCGTGACGTCCGAGCCGATGGGAGCGCCTCCGGTCCGGCTCGTCGCCGCCTCGATGTCCCGTTCGTGCTGCTTCATCTGCTGTTCGATCTCGGGGACCTCGGCGAGCGCGCGCTGGCTCTTCTCTCGGAGGATCGTCGCCTGATGCCGGAGCTTCTCGATCTTGGTATTGAGGCGGGAGGCGCGCTGCTGGGCGCGGCCCGCCGCGCGGTCGTGCCGGGCGGAGACCTCGCGCAGCTTGGTGATGTCGGCGTACCCCTGTCCGATCCAGCGGGACTGGCGCGCGGCCAGAGGAGTCGGGTGACTGGGTGGCTCGGGGGGAGACCCTCCGCCGGTCGACATCGACGAGCCGGGACCCGACGGCGAGATAAAGAGATTCGCCCGCTATGGAAAGAGGGCGGAACCGGCGTCAGGCCCGGGACGCGTGAGGCGGCCGGGCCGAGGACGCGAGTCGACCCGCGAGCACTCCGACCGGTACTCGGCTTTGGGCCTTCGAGTCCCGTTCGCGCAGGGTCACGGTATCGCGGTTCGGACCCTCCGATACGGTCTCCCCGTCGACCGTGATGCAGAACGGCGTTCCGGCCTCGTCCATGCGAGCATACCGTTTGCCGATCGTCCCGGCGTCGTCGTACTGGACGTCGACCCCGGCGGCCGCGAGGTCGTCGGCGAGGCGGAGGGCGAACGCCGCGTGCACCTTCGGGATCAGCGGAAAGACGCCTGCGGTCACAGGGGCGAGATAAGGCGGGAGGCGCCAGAGCGTCCGTTCGCCGTCCTTTCCGAGGTGGAGGTCCGCGAGCGCCCAGAGGTTCCGGTCGGGCCCCGAGGTCAGCTCGAGCACATGCGGGAGGATCGACCGGCCTCCGGTCAGCGTGACGGAGAGGTCCCTTCCCGAGCCTTGCCCGTGCCGACCGAGGTCGTAGTCTCCTCGGTAATGGACGGCCCCGAGCTCCTTGAAGCCGCCGAGGCTCTCGAGGTCGGCCTCGATGTCGAACTGGATCCGGTTGTAGAACGCCCGCTCCTGGTCGGACTTCTCGAGCAGACGGAGGCGGTCCGCCGGGAAGCCAAGCACGTCCCGGTAGAACCGGTAGCTGTGGGCGAGATGGAACACGTAGAACTCCGGCAGCCCTCCCGTGGCCACGAGGTCCCCCGCGGAAACGAGCTCCACCTCCTCGGAACCCGTGAGCCGGCGCGCGGCCCGGAGTACCGGCAGCTTCTCCTCGCGTACCCGGTCGAACGGCACCGGGAAGCCCTCGGGGTCGAAGAAGATCTGAAGCTCCGACTGCGTGAACGTCCGCATCCGGAACAGGACCTGGCGGGGGGCGATCTCGTTCCGGTAGGCTTTCCCGACGACCGCGATCCCGAGCGGGAGCGCACGACGGCCGACGTCCCACATGCGGGGGAACGAGAGGTAGCTGCTCTGCGCGGTCTCCGGCCGAAGATAGACCCGCTCGCGTCCGGTCACCCCAAAGTCGAAGCCGAACATCAGATTGAACGGCCGTGGCACGCTCAAGGCCGTCGAGCCGCAGCTCGGGCACTTCACGCCCCGGGAGTGGACGATCTCGGCGATTTCCGTCGGAGAAAGCCCGTCGACGCCCTCGGGCCGGACCTTCTCGAGGACCGTGTCGGCCCGGAACGCGTTGTGGCAGTTCTCGCACGTGACCTCGGGGTCGGTGAAGTTCTCGAGATGGCCGGAAGCGCGCACGACCGCTTCGGGGAGGATCTCGGCCGGGTCGATGACGTGGTAATCGTGCGAGAGGCCCACGAACCAGGCTTTCCAGGCCTCCTCGACCCGCCGCTTCAGCGCCGCGCCGAGAGGACCGTAGTCGTAGAGCCCCTGGGCGCCGCCGTAGATCTCCGCGCTCGGCCAGAGGACTCCGCGTCGGCGCAGCAGTGCGAACAGCTCGTCGCTCTTCATCGCCTTGCGGTCGGTCGACCGACGTGGGGCCGCCCCCGGACGATAAGGTGTTCGGTCGTCCGCGTCACAACCTGGTAGGCCGGGTCCTCCGGAGGGAGCCGGAGCACGACGGGAGAGACGGGCGACCCCGGCGCGACGCGGGCCGCGTCGGGATTCCCGAGCCAGCGCCAGGGTTCGACCAACACGGAGCGGGCGAGGAAGTCGGCCGACACCGGTCTCCGACAGAGCCGGCTCGCGACGTACGCGAACTCGAGCTCGCGCCAGATCGAAGGGGCGTGGAACATCGCGTTGTCGGTCCCGAGGAGGACCCGCAGTCCGACCCGTTCCATCTCCCCGAGGTTCGGTGGGAGGCCGAACAGCGCGTTCGAGCGCGGACAGACCGCCACCGAGACCCCCGCGTCGCGCACGGCCTCGAGGTCGGCCGACGTCGCCTTCGCGAGGTGCACGAGGAGGTCGGGCTTCGGTCGCAAGTATCGGTCGGGGTCCTCACGGAATGCTTCGCTCGCGTGGAGCGCATACCGCTTGTGGACTCGCCGGCAGGTCTCGGCCACAATCCGCACGGTCTCGGGAGTCTCGTCCCGGGCGCTCGAGAGTCCGATGCCATCCCCGGCCGCGAGGACGTCCCGAAGCTCGTCCCGGTCGACCGGTCGCGCCAGCGGACGGCCGAGCGCGACCACCCGAAGAGGAACGCCGAGCGCCGCGGTGCGCAGCAGGTCGAGGCCGCCGCGTCCCTCCTCCCGAAAATCGACCACGGCGCCGACTCCATCCCGGGCCATTCGGAGGAGCGCAGAACGCATGGCGCGGACCTTCGCGCCCGGTGTGGCTTCGGCCAGCACGCGGAACTTGTAGCCGTGCGGCGGGCGGACCAGTTCGGCGACCGGTCCGGAGGGCGGCTCTCGGACGGAGACGGCGTCTCCGAGGTGCGTGTGCCCGTTGACAAGGGACGGAATGACGATCCCCCGGATCTTGTGTTCGCGTCCCCGACCGCCGTCGGTCCCCGGCTGACCAACCTCCGTGATGCGTCCGTCCCGGAACCGGACGTAGGCCGGGCGCGGGCCGTCCATGTCCAGGATCGCCCCCTCGACGATCATCCGATGCGGGCGTGTGAGGCCTCGGCCGCCTTAAGGCCGAGCCCGGGGCCGCTCCCGAAGGGATAAGCGGACCCGCGATTCACCAAACTCGATTCACGATGGCCGACGAGATCTCCGGGCGCCCCCGCGACCTCTTGGTCTCGGGCCACGTGAACGTCGACCGGTTCCTCACGGTCGATGAGTTCCCGGCGGCCGACCGGACGGTGCCGGTCGTCCTGCAAAGGGTCGAGCTCGGCGGCACCGGGGCGAACCTCGCCCGGGTCGCCGCGCGTTACGGCGTGGCGACCGGTCTGGTCGCGCGCATAGGTCGCGAATTCCCGGCAGACTTCCTCCGTCGTCTCCGCACCGCGGGGATCGACCTCCGCGGCCTCGAGCAGGTAGCCATTGAGGCCACTCCGACGTGCTTCATCCTAGAGGACCGCCGCGGGGTGCAGCGGACCCTGATCGACCAGGGACCTATGGGCGGAGGTCGGGGCGCCCGGGTCCCCGGCGCCTGGCTCGACGAGTATTCCTGGTTGCACGTCACGACCGGAGACCCGACGTTCCAGCTGCGCCTCGCGCGTGCGGCTCGCGCCCACGGCCTCCGGGTGGCGGCCGACCCCGCCCAGGAGATCCATTACCGGTGGAAGCGGCGTCAGTTCGCCGAGCTCCTCGCGGCCAGCGAGCTATTCTTCGGGAACCGTGGCGAGGTCGCGCGGGCGGTCGAGTACTCGGGATGCTCCGACCCGTCCGGACTGCTCGAGCGAGTTCCCCTGGTCGTTCGGACCGAGGGACCGCGCGGTGCCACCGCCTTTTCCCGCACGGAGACCGTCCACGTTCCGGCCGAGCGGCCGAGGTCGAAGCGCTCGACCGTCGGCGCCGGCGATGCGTTCCGGGGCGGTTTCTACGCCGCCTGGTTCGAGGGGGAGCCGCTCCGGAAGTGCCTCACCGCCGGCGTGCGGGCTTCCCGGCGATGGATCGAGGACGCAACGTAGGTGGTCGGTTCATGGAGATGCATGCGTTCGGCCGATTGACGAGTGTCGAGGTCGCCCGACGACGATTGCTCGCCGCAGCCCGCCCGACCGATCGCGTCGAGGAGGTTCCCGTCGAAGAGGCGTTCGACCAGATCGCCGCCGAGACCGTGCGGGCGCCGTTCCCGGTTCCATCGTTCCCTCGAACTACCTGGGACGGCTATGCCGTCCGTGCCGCCGACACCCGCGGCGCCCTTCGAACCCGGCCGGTCGAGCTCGCGGTCGTGGGCGAAGTGTTCGCCGAGCAGGCGTACCCCGGACGTTTAGGCCGCGGCGAGACCGTCGCGATCGCGACCGGTGGGGCGATCCCGCGTGGCGCCGACGCCGTCGTCATTTTCGAGGAGGTCGAGCGGTCAGGTCGGACGATCCGGCTGAGCAAACCAGTGGCTCCGGGCGATCGGATATCCACCCCCGGCCACGATTTTCCGCGAGGGTCGGTCCTGGTGCGCCGCGGAGAGCAACTGACCGCGACGGCGCTCGGAACCCTAGCCGCCTGCGGCGTGGCGAAGGTGAAGGTCTACGCCCGGCCGGTCGTCGCGATCCTTCCGAACGGGAACGAGCTCCTCGTCCCGGGGAGCCCACCGCGTCCCGGCATGATCTACGAGAGCAACAACGCGACGCTCTGCGCGGTGGTCCGGGCCGCCGGGGGGATCCCCCGACCCGCGCCGCCGCTGCCCGACGACCCGGTGCAGATCGAGGCGGCGATCCGGCAAGCGCTCGGGTTCGCCGACCTCGTGCTCGCGACTGGGGGGAGCTCGGTCGGAGAGCGCGACCATCTCCCCAGGATCCTCCCGAATCTCGGGACGCTGTTGTTCCATGGGGTCGCAGTGCGCGCCGGCAAACCGACCCTCGCGGCCCGGGTCGGGGACCGCCTCGTGGTCGGACTCCCCGGCCATCCAACCTCGTGTCTCGCGAACATGTATTGGTTGATCCTTCCGGCGCTTCGCCGCATCGGGCGGCGGCCGGGGCCGGGATGGCACGAGGGGTGGGCCACGCTCGGCAGCGATGCGACCGCCCCGTCCCCGGGCCTTGCCACCATCGTACCGCTCCGATTCAAAGGCGGGCGCGCGTACTCAACGTTTCGAGGCTCGTCCATCATCACGAGCCTCTCGGGCGCCACGGCGTTCGCGATGCTCCCGCCCGGTCGCCGGGTCGTGAAGGCAGGTCAGCGGATCCGCGTGTACTACCTCGACCCTCCGCTCGGTCCGGGAGGCGGGCCGTAAGCGTCGCCCCGAGGAACCGTTAAGCGGCTCTCCTCGCTGCTCGGCCGTGGCCCGCCGGAACCTCGCGGTCGCGATCCTTTCGATCGAAGGTACGAACTGCGACGACGAGCTGCGGACCGCGCTCGCAGCCCTCGGAGCGCATCCCGAGGTCGTCCACCTGAAGCAGCTCCAGGGCCGGGACGTCTCCGCGGTCGAGCGCCGGCGGCTCTCCGACTATCAGATCCTGTTCGTGCCCGGGGGGTTCTCCGCGGGCGACTACGTGCGGGCGGGGGCGATCTTCGCCGCCCGCATTCGCGCCTCGATCGGTCCCGAGCTCGAGGAGTTCGTCCGCAGCGGTCGCCTCGTGGGCGGGATCTGCAACGGGTTCCAGGTGCTCACCGAGCTCGGACTTCTCCCCGGCCGTCGGACCGGCCGGCTCGGAAGCCCGGATGCGGTGCTGATGACCAACGCCTCGGGTCGCTTCGAATGCCGACCCACGTTCCTCTCCTGGGAGGGGGGGATCTTCCCCGCGCTTCGGCGAACGCCGAAGGGGACGCGATTCCTCTTCCCGTCGGCCCACGCTGAGGGTCAGCTGGTGCTCGGAGGCGACCCGGTCGCCCGTCGGCGCCGGCTCGAAGAGAACGGACAGGTCCTGTTCCGATGGGTCTCTCCCGACGGGGGATCGGCTACCTATCCGTGGAACCCGAACGGCTCAGAGGGAAACATTGCCGGGCTCGCGAGCCCGAACGGCAACGTCTTCGGCCTCATGCCGCATCCCGAGCGGTCGTTCTACCGGGCCCAGTCGCCCGACTGGACCCGCGAAGGCTCGGCACGCGGCTTCGGGGATGGCCACCGCTTCCTGGATGCAGTCCTATCGTACGCCGAGCGCCACCTCTAGCGGGCCCGGGGCGCGTTAGGCGAAACGAGCTCGAGCTTCCAGACCGAGAGTTGCTCACCCTCGAGCGCTCGAGTCGATACGACCTCGACGGACCCCCCGCGTTGGCGCCAGAAGTCCCGGACCCGGGCAAGGCCGGGCGCATCCTGCACGCTAGAGACGACCACGAAGGCGGCGCCTCCGACGGTGAGGTGGTCCGGGAGGTCGGAGAGGAGCCGGGACAGGACCCGGCACCCGTCGGGTCCGCCGTCCAGCGCGAGCCGCGTCCCGAGGTCCGCGTCCTCCTCTCCGTGAGCGGTCGGAAGGTACGGTGGATTGACGAGGACCCGGTCGAACCGACCGAGCCCGTGAGCAAGGTCCGTTCGGACCGGAGAGAGATCGAGCCGTTCGCGCCGCGCGATTCCGAGGAGCTGTCGGAGCGCTCGGCCGTTCCGGTCGGTCGCGACCACCCGTCCCCCGCACCGCGCGGCCGCGAGCGCGACCACGCCCGAGCCGGTGCCGACCTCCAGCACGCGCGTACCGAGGGCGACCGTCGCGAACGGGAGGAGGAGGAACGTGTCCTCCCGCGGAGGGTAGATCTCGGGGCTCTCGGAAGCTAGAGGCCGGACGCCCACCGGCGTGCGACGACCGAGCATGCCTTGGACGGGGCGCGATGGCTTATTATTCGTTCCACGGCTAGAAGGACCTGCCTCCTGTAGTTCTCCATGCCTCGACGTCTTTCTCCTCCGGTCAAGATCGGCATCACCGGCCTTCCGGGCTCGGGCAAGACCCAGACGCTCCTTCGGATCATCCAACTGCTCGAGGAAGAGGACGTCGTGGTCGGCGGCATGGTCACCGAGCCGATCGTGGAGAAGCAGCGGCGGGTCGGTTTCCAGATCACCAACTGGCTCACGAAGGAGCACGAGGTCTTCGCGCACGAGTCGCTGAAGTCGCGCGTCCGCTCCGGCCGCTACGGGGTCAACCTCGCCGCGCTCGAAGGACTCGGCACGCGCGCCCTCGCCGAAGCGCGCGAGTCGGCGGACGTCATCGTGATCGACGAGGTCGGCAAGATGGAGGTCGAAAGCGACGCCTTCACGAAGAGCGTGATCGATACGCTGGACGCCAAGAAGTCGATCGTGATGACCCTCCACAAGAAGTCGCGGAACCCGCTACTCCAGGATATCCGACGGAGGGACGAACTACGCCTGCTCGAAGTGACGCCCGTGAACAAGAACCTCCTCGCGTTCAAGATCGTTCACCTGATCACGGGCCAGACGCACTAGGCCCGAGCCGGGAAGGCGCGACCGAGCTCTACCTGCCCGCCACCACGCCAGGCCCCGGCCCCCGCCGACGTGCGGCGGTCTTCTATAACCCGGCCATGGCGGCGGACCGCGACCTGGGGGTCGCGTTCGCCTCGGCGTGGTTCCGTGAGCGACCGGCTCCCTCGACGGGGTGGGAGATGACGGCGGCGACCGGGGTCCGTGGACTCCGTCTGCTCGTGGAGGCCGGAGCGTTCGCGGAGTTCACGTTCACCGAGACGAATCCGAGCGCACGGCACGTTCTCGAAGCGAACGCCTCCGGTCGCCCCGGGGTCCGAGTCGTCGCAGCGGACGCTCGTCACCCGTTCGACGGCGGCCCGTTCGACTACGTCGACCTCGACCCGTACGGGACCCCCGTCCCCTTCCTTGCGACAGCGATCGCCGCGGTGAAGCCGGGTGGGGTGCTCGCCGTCACGGCGACCGACATGATGGTCCTCGCAGGGGCTCAGCCCACGGCCTGCGAGCGCCGGTACGGCGCGCGTCCGATCCGGGGTCGTCTCGGGCCCGAAGGAGGACTGCGGGTCCTCCTCGGGTACGTTGCCCGGCAGGTCCGCGTTCGGGGCCGGTCTCTCCGTCCGCTCCTCGGGTACGTCCGGGACCACCACGTGCGCGCGTACGTCTCCATCGGACCTGCGAACGACGAGCCCGACCCCGTGGCGAAGATCGACCCCGCGTCCTGGACCGGGCCCGACATCGGGGGCCGAGGACCGTATGGCCCGTTCTGGCTCGGGCGGTTGATGGACGCCGAGCTCGTCCGGAACCTTTCCGTTCCGACGGGGGCAGCGCGGCCGGGGGAAGTGCGATCGTTCCTCGAGCACCTGAAGGAGGAGGTCACGGTCGATGTGCCCTTCTACTACGAGGCGAATCGGCTCGCCGGCGATCTCGGGCTCGCGAGGCCGCCCGCGCTCTCCGACGTGCTCGTAGATCTCCGTTCTCGTGGCTTCCGCGCCGCCCGAACGCATGTTCGGCCCGAGGGGTTCCGGACCGACGCTCCCCGGGACGTCGTCGAGCGGTCGGTCGCCCGCCTTTCGGCAGTCCGCTAGTCCCAGAACGAACGCGTGCGGGCGTAGTGCCGCTCGGCGCGCAGGATCTCGGTGAAGAACGCGTCGTCGTCCCGATAATGTCGCATGAGGAGCCGACGTGCGGTCTCGGGCCCGATGCCGCGGGCCGCGAGGGCGTAAAGGGCCCGCTCTCCGTAATGGGCGAGCAGCTCGGCGGACGTATAACCGGACCGTACCAGGTTCTCGGTCTCGGCGGGAAGGGCCCTCTCCTTCCGCACTCTCCGGCCGCCGCGACCGACCGTGACGGGAGCGGTCGGCTTCCACTTCCTCTTGGCGTATCTCACGAGCCGGTCGACGTCCTCGGTCCGCCGGGGAGAAAGGACCGCCGAAAGCGAACCGTGGCAGAGCAGGCACCGGCTCCCTCCTTCGCTCCGATAGCGGCCGGGGGTCGTGGTGCGGACGAAACCGCAGCGCAGGCAGGCCAGGACGAGCGGCTCCTTCTCGAGACGCTCGCGCACCGCCTTGAGGAGGGTCGGCGGCGGAAGGTCCGGCACGCCACGCCACTCGAGACGCTCGAGCGGTCCGTCGCTCAAGGGCGACGGGGCGGTCGCCGCGAGCTCGACCGACCCCGACCGCAGCCGCTCGAGCACTTCGACCGCGTGGTCGACGTCGAACCGGTCGTGGAGGGTCTTCTCGAGGACCTCCTCCCCGAGCGGGTTCGTACGGCTCGCTCCAAGGAGGGGCTCGAGCGTTCGGAGGTCGCGCGGGTCCGCCGACTCGGGGACGACCCCGAGCTTCCGGGCGACCGCGAGGAAGACCCAACGGTAGTCGAGCCCCGACGGTACGAGTCGCTCCACGAGAGGTCGGAGCGACGCGGGCTCGATGCGGAACGCATCGATCAGGGTCGCGGCATCGACGGCCACCGGGAGCTCGAGGACGAACCACGTCGGCTCGACCGCCGCGACGTCGACCCGTCCTCCGAGTCTGGCCGTGAGGAGGCCCGCGGTCGCCAGGGACAGCGTCTCGTTGGTGCGAGTGCCGAAGCAGGCTCCGTAGATGACGAGCCGACCGTGAACGGTCACCGTGACCCGTTGGTCGGTCGGCAGGGCACCGGCGGCGAGGGCGGCCGCCCGTCGCTGTTCGAGACGCCTGCGGTCGGCGGGGGGGATGGGGTACCGATCGAGGTCGCCCACCCGGCGGAGCTGGCCGATCTCCTGCGCCACGTCGAACGGAACGGGAAGGTCCTCGCCGGCCCAGCGCGGTTCCTGGCCGATCTCCTGGACGGTCTCGACCAGGAGCTCGCCGTCCCGATACTCGACGACCTTCCACGTGCGACCGTGCAGGAGGAAGATCTCCTCGGGTTGGGCGAGGATCTGAGTGAGGACAAAGCGCTCGTCCAACGTCCCGATCAGCCGACGCGTGGCGATGTCGCGCAGGCGGTAGGTACGCTCGTCCGGGATGAGCGAGAGCGAAGAGTAGAACCGATGCAGGGTACCGCGGCCCGGGCCAAGCCGAACCCCCTCGGGGCGGGCGAGCCCGAGTCCGACCAGGTAATCGATCAGCTCGCCCCACTCGACCTCGGTGAGGTCGCGCACGGGCGCGGCATGCCCGAGGGTCGCGACGAGCTGGGCGCGGTCGACGGAGCCCTCCGCCCGGAGCGAGGCGACGATCTGTTGGGCGGCCGCGAGCCGATTGCGGGTCCGCCAGGCGACCGGCTCGATCTGACCCTCATCGGCCCGTCGGGCCAGCACGGCGGCCTCCTCGAGGTCGTCGTCGTCCAATGCGAGGACGGTCCCATGTATGGTCCGACCGAGCCGGTGACCCGAACGGCCGACCCGCTGCACGAGACGGCCCACCTGATGGGGCGACCCGAATTGGACGACGTGGTCGACCGCACCGATATCGATCCCGAGCTCGAGCGAGGACGTGGCGACCAGGGCTCTCAGGCGTCCCTCCCGGAACGCGTGCTCGGCCTCTTCCCGGACCTCGCGGGAGAGCGACCCGTGGTGGACGGCGACCGCGAGGTCCGGGGCGAGCTTGTTCATCCGCGCGGCGATCCCTTCCGCAGTCGGTCGCGTGTTGACGAACACGAGGGTCGTCCGGTGCCTTCGGATCTCCTCCTCGACCTCCCGGAGGCCCCCGAGGAGGACCGGGTCCGCCTTCAGCTCCAGCACGAGCCCCGCGTCCAGCGGAGGTCGGTCGTCGCGCGGGCGCTGGGCAGTGAGTTCGAGGGTCCGGCGTTGGCGCGCGACCCTCACCTCGATCGTTCTAGGCGCGGGCGACAAGAACCGGGCTACCTCCTCCGGGTTTCCGACGGTAGCCGAGAGTCCGATCCGTCGGACCTTCGCACCGGTGAGTGCATCGAGGCGTTCGAGAGTGAGCGCCAGCTGCGCACCCCGGTCCGAGCCGATCAGTTCGTGGACCTCATCGACCACCACGGTGCGGACGTGGCGAAGCGCTTCCCGGAGATGTCGGCCCACGAGGAGGATCTGCAGGGTCTCGGGCGTCGTCAGCAGCAGGTCAGGGGGGTGACGCGATTGTGCGGTGCGGGCGGCCGAGGAGGTGTCCCCGTGGCGAACCGCCGCGACGAGCCCGACCTCTCGGGCCAGGGCCACGAGACGGTGCTCGAGGTCCCGGTTGAGGGCGCGGAGCGGGGTGACGTAGAGGATCGAGATCGGGTCCGACGGCTGCGCGAGCCGCCGCGACAGGAGCGGCAGCAGTGCGGCCTCGGTCTTTCCGGTGCCGGTGGGAGAGAGGAGCAGCGCGTCCGCGTCGCTTTCGAGGACCGGAAAGGCCAGTTGCTGGATCTCGGTCGGTTCCACGATGCCGCGCAGGGCCATCGCCTTCGCAAGACGCGGGTCGATCCGGTCGAGCAACGAGGTCGGGTCGGACTCCATGGAGGGGACGTGCGGGACCGGGGGCCGGCGGAAAGGTGTGTCGGGTCACCCGCTCTCGTGGCCGGATTCGAGGTCGAGCATCCGCAGACCGAAGCTCTCCGCCATGGGTCGACCGAACGTTCGCCCCGGAAACACTTCCACGACGACCTCTTGGAGGACCCCGACGGTGGCGCGCATGAGGTGGCCCCCGACCAGGTGGTGGTCGGGTCCGGCCAGGCCCGCGTGAAGGTGAAGGGAAGGGGCCCCGTCCGCGCGGGCGATCGACCCGTGAAGGGCGACGACCTCGTGAGCGACCGTGAGCTCCTGCGGCCGGTATTGAGACCCGTCCCAGTATCCGATCGTGGCGCTACGGAACATCCCGATCCCCGAGACGATGACTGCAGCCCGGATGTCCTCCGTTCGTGCCCATTCCGTCAGCGTTTCGAAGAGATCCTGACCGTCCTCCAGGCGTAACATCCATCGGTTCCCTTCCCGCACGGCCTGCATCGTCGACCTCATCGAACGACGCGCTAAGGAAGTTGCGCGCAAACGGTAACTGGTCGGGCGCCTCCCCCAAGGGCTCATGGCCGCGGCTCAGGATGGGGGGTCGGCGCGTCGTTCGGAGGCGGAGATCGTCGCCCATCTCCGCGAAGGCGGGCCGACCTTGGTGGCCCTGTCCGGCGGGGTGGACTCCGCGGTCGTGGCGGCCCTCGCGCGGGAAGCGCTCGGCCCGCGCGCCATCGCCGTGACGCTCTCGGGACCTTCCGTCTCGGAACGTGAGGTGGAACGGGCCCGAGCGGTCGCACGGTCGGTGGGTATCGACCACGTGGTCCTCGACGTGGACCCGCTCGTCCAATCCGAGTACCGGGAGAACCGGCCCGACCGGTGCTACTTCTGTCGCTCGGTCGAGACCGACCGGCTCCGTGTCTACGGGGCGACCCGGTCCGTCCGCCAGTTCCTCGACGGGGTCCATCTCGACGACCTTTCGGACGAGCGGCCGGGGCTCAGGGCGATGAACGAGGCCGGGTTCACCCACCCACTTCTCTGGGCCGGATGGACGAAGGCGGACGTTCGAGCGGCCGCAAGGGTTCGCCGCCTCCCGAACTCCGAGCAACCTTCCGACGCTTGTCTCGCCTCACGGATCGCCCACGGGGACCCGATCACGGCGGACCTCTTGCACCGGGTGGAGGCCGCGGAGTCGGTGCTGCTCGACCGAGGGTTCCGACGTGTGCGCGTCCGTGTGCGGGCGAACGACGCCCGGATCGAAGTGGATCCGGAGGAGGTCTCCCGTCTTCTCCAGGAGCCCTTGGCCTCCGAGGTCGAACGACAAGTGCGATCGCTCGGGTTCGGTTCGGTATCGCTCGACCCCTCCGGCTATCGGGGGAAACTTCGGTCTTCGGTACCCCGGCCATGACCGCCCGGCCCATTAAGACGAACCGGCACCCCGAGCTCCCCGGCCGGTTCCAGCTCGAGACCGACATGGTCCCCCAGGGGGATCAACCTCAGGCGATCGAGGAGATCGTCCGACGAACCGAGAAGGGCGAGAAGTACGTCACGCTGCTCGGGGTCACCGGCAGCGGCAAGACGTTCACGATGGCCCACACGGTCGCACGGCTCCAGCGGCCGACCCTGGTCGTCAGTCCGAACAAGACCCTCGCGGCCCAGCTCGTGAGCGAGTTCCGCGCGCTGTTCCCCCACAACGCGGTCGAGTACTTCGTGAGCTACTACGACTACTACCAGCCCGAGGCGTACGTCCCCCAGATCGACCTCTACATCGAGAAGGACGCTTCGATCAACGAGGAGATCGACCGCCTCCGTCATCGAGCGACACAGGCGCTGCTGTCGCGACGGGACGTCCTCATCGTCGCGTCGGTCAGTTGTATCTACGGACTCGGCTCGCCCGAGGACTACCGCGCGTCGGTGGTCGACCTCGTGGTCGGCCAGACCATCTCCCGACAATCGTTGATCGAGCAACTCGTCCGGATGAAGTACGCCCGCAACGACTACGAGCTCAAGCGCGGACGCTTCCGGGTGCGCGGAGGGACGATCGACGTGATGGGCGCGGGCGAGACGGTGCACCGCCTCATCCTCGATGGGAGCCGCGTAAGCGCAATCGCCGAGCTCCACCCCGTGACCGGGGAGGAGCAGCGCGAGCTCAGCGACCTCGCGATCTTCCCGGCGACCCACTTCCTCACCGTGGACGAGCGACTCCGGGGGATCCTCGCGGAGATCGAGAAAGAGCGCGATATCCGGGTTGCCGAGCTCCAGCGCAAGGAGAAGATCGTCGAGGCCCAGCGGCTCAAGGGACGGGTCGACTACGACCTCGAGATGATACGGGAGACCGGTTACTGCTCGGGCGTCGAGAACTACGCCCGCTACTTCTCCGGGCGCAAGCCGGGCGAGCCGCCCTACACGCTGCTCGACTTCTTTCCTGACGACTTCCTGTGCTTCCTTGACGAGTCCCACGTCACGGTCCCCCAGCTCCAGGGGATGTACAAGGGCGACCGGAGTCGCAAGGACAACCTGGTCGAGTTCGGCTGGCGCCTCCCGTCCTGCCGCGATAACCGGCCGCTGAAGTTCCCCGAGTTCCTCGAGCACGTGCCCCAGGCGGTGTTCGTCTCGGCCACCCCCGGACCTTTCGAGCGCAAGATGTCGAAGGGCCTCGTCGAACAGATCATCCGGCCGACCGGGCTCATCGACCCACCCATCGAGATTCGGCCGCTCGAGGGCCACATCGCCGACCTCGTCCGCGAGCTGAGGGCCTGCATCGAGCGGGGCGACCGCGCCCTCGTCACCACGCTCACGAAGGCGACGAGCGAGGAGCTCGCGAACTATCTCGCGAACCTCGGGCTCAAGGTCCGGTACCTGCACTCGGAGGTCGAGACGATGAAGCGGGTCGAGATCCTCCGAGACCTGCGGCTCGGCCGCTTTGACGTCCTGGTGGGGATCAACCTCCTGCGGGAAGGCCTCGACCTACCCGAGGTCAGCTTCGTCGCGATCCTGGACGCCGACAAGGAGGGCTATCTGCGCAGCGAGACGTCGATCATCCAGACCGCCGGGCGCGCGAGCCGCAACGTCGACGGGAAGGTCATCCTCTACGCCGACCGCACGACCGGTTCGATGCAGCGCGCGATCCATGAGATGGCGCGCCGTCGCGAAGCCCAGCTCGAGTACAACCGTGCCCACGGGATCGTCCCCGAAAGCATCCGCAAGGAGGTCCGGGCCCTCCTCGCTCCGGAGGAGGCGGCGCCCTCGGGCGAGCTCTCCACCTCGGGCCTCGGGCCCAAGTGGAAGGGACGGCTCCCGCTCCTCCTCGCCAATCTCGAGGAGGAGATGCGCCTCGCGGCCGAACAGCTCGACTTCGAAGAGGCCGCCCGCATCCGCGACCGGGTCCGGGAGTTACGGCGGTCGGCCGAGGAACGAACCTCCCGCCGCCCTGCGGCGACCGCCCGGTAAAGAGGATTTGCCGTCACCGGCAAAGCTGTTGTACTCGCTCGGTGGGTGCGGGGAGGGATGGCGACCACCGACCGCTCCCTCGTGGCCGTGGACGGTCTCGGGGCCCTACGGCGCAGCGGTTCCGTCACCGAGCTTCTGTTCCTCTACGCCTGTGCGACGACCGAGCCCACGCAGCTTCGCCCGGTCGCCGAGGGCCTAGGCCTTACCGTCCAGGCGGCTTCGCACTCGTTCCGCCAGTTGCGCCGCCGCGGGCTCGTGGAAGTGCGCGAGGGCCGATACCGGCCGACCGTGGAAGGGGTCGCCTGGCTCCACGGGACCCTGGCCCGCCTCGCCGACGACGTCCGGGTCCGAATCGCGAGATTGCACGTGATCCGGTCGACCCGCGCCGTGGCCACCGCCCCGCTCCGGGTCGGCGCCCCCGTCTCCCTGGAGCTGCGCGAAGGCCTGCTCTCCGCCCGTCCCGGGGGGGGCGGCCCGTCCCGTGGGAAGGCCGTGCGAGCCGCCCGCACCGGCGAGCTTGTGGAGGTTGGGAACCTCGAAGGAATCGTTTCGCTCGAGCCGGCCGTGGTGGCCGTGCGCACGATCTCCGAGGCCGACCTCGAGGACCCCCGACTCCGGGGGCGAGTGGCGGAGGCCCTCCCGGCTCCGAACGCGGTCCTCGCCGCCGAGGGACTGGAACCGTACCATACGCTGCGCCGCGTCACCTCCCGGGCGATCGTCCGGTTCGCCCCCGCGACCACGTGCGTGGAGGCCGCACGACTCGGCGTGCCGAGCACTCTGTTCGTCCTCGAGCGCGACCTTCCACGGCTCCTCGCGTCGTTCGCGGTCCCAAACCCCCCGCCCCTCGATGTGCTATCGCTCGGGTCCGGCCGGCGAGCCTCGACCGTTCGGCGGAGCCGAGCCCAGCGTTCGGCGCAGCAGCGGCAAGAGCGTCGCTAGGTCGGGCACTTCCGTCGCGCCCCGGCGCAGGAGCTCGCGATAGATCTCGGTCGCCCGACCGCCGCTGAAATCCCGCTCGGTGACCGGGGGCCGACCGATCAGGAAGGTGGGGGTGGAATCGACCGATTCGCGAAGGTCCTCGAGGTTGGCGAGATTGGACGGACCCACGACGAACGGCGCGACCACGATCGCGCGGGCCGCCGACCGCAGGCGTCGGTGGCGTTCGCGGGCCCGGGGTCCCAACGGCGCGAACGGCCCCTCGATCGCCGTCGCCAGCCCGAGGGCTTCGGCGGTCTCGGTGTCCGAGTCCAGGAGGTGGAGCGCGCCGACCGTCACAGTGAAACCTTCGTCCGAGAGCACCCGCAGGATCGGAGCTGCCGCGCCGCCCCCACCGACCACATGCACCGGCCCGAGGGTCGGGGTGGTCCGGTCGGAGGGGATGTCGGCGAGCAAATGGCGGGGGACGAGAAAGGGGATCCCTGTCCGGGGTTCCCGGTGGAGGTCGGCAGAGATCCCCCACACGCGGGCCACGAGCTCCTCGGAGAGCACGGAAGCCGGCGGACCGTCGGCCACGAGCCGTCCGCGGGAGAGCACGACGATCCGATCGGAGAAGCGGGCGGCCAGGTTGAGGTCGTGCAGGGCGGCGATCACGGTCACGTTGCGTTCGCGGGTGAGTGCGCGGACGCGGCCGAGGATGTCAAGCTGGTGGGCGATGTCAAGATGGGCGGTCGGCTCGTCCAGCAACAGCACCGGGGTCGATTGCACGAGGGCTCGCGCGAGCGTCGCGCGTTGCCGCTCCCCTCCGCTGATCGTGAGCAGTCCCTGTCCCGCGAGTTCCGTCAGACCCACGGCCTCCAGAGTGGAATCGGCGAGGCGGCGCTCCTCGGCGGTCTCGGTCTCGAGCCATCCGTGGTGCGGGTAGCGTCCGTAGAGCACGTACTCGCGCAGCGGCACGTCGTCCCGCGCCTGTTCGTCCTGGGGCACCCAGGCGACGCGACGGGCACGTTCGCGCGGGGAAAGGGTGTCGACCCGAGATCCGAGGACCTCGACCCGGCCGCGGGTCGGCGCGAGAAATCCGAGGACTGTACGCAACAGGGTCGTCTTGCCCGAGCCGTTCGGCCCCGTGAGTGCGAGAAACTCGCCCGGAGCGATCGATAGCGAGATTTCGTGGAGGGCGGTCCGCGCACCGTAGGCCGCGCTGACCGCGTCCAGACGGACCGCGGCGGTGGGCTCTCGGTCGATCATGCCGGACCCATCGGCGTTCCCCGCCGCCGCCGCAACAGGAGGATCAAGAAGAACGGTACACCGGCGAACGCCGTGAAGATCCCGAGGGGAAGGTACGACGAGGGAAATGCCAGGACGTTCACGTCGTTGGCTCCCAGGAGGAGAAGAGCGCCGACCGCCGCGGCCCCGGGAAGCACGACCCGGTAGTCCGAGCCGGCCAAGCGTCGCACGATGTGGGGGGATACGAGGCCCACGAAGCCAATGATGCCGGTGAACGCGACCGCGACCGCGGTCGTGAGCGACGCCAGCAGGATGACGGTCATGCGCACGCGAGGGGCATCGACTCCGGCGCTCTGAGCGACCTCGGGGCCGAGCTGTAGGAGATTGAGCTCGCGCCCGAACAGGCATAGCACGGTGCCGAGCACGAGGACTCCTCCGAAGGCGATCCCATCGACGGTCCACGAGGCGAGCGAGAGGCCTCCGAGGAGCCAGAAGGTGACCTGTTCCGCTCCGAACGGATTGGAGAGGAGCACGAGGGAGAGGACGGCGGACAGGAGATTTGCGACCGCGACCCCTGAGAGCAGGACGGTCTCCACCGAACTGGAACGCCCCCGGGCGATCGTGAAGATGAGCAGCCCGGTTCCCACCGCGCCGAGGAACGCGAAGAGGGGGAGGTAGAGGTCGGCCTGGGCCTCCCGGAAATGGTAGACGTAAACAATCGCAGCACCGAGGGTGCCTCCGCTCGAGATCCCGAGGAGGAACGGGTCCGCGAGCGGGTTACGGAAGACCCCCTGGAGGGCACCGCCCGAAAGTCCTAGGGCGGCGCCCACGATCAGGGCTAAGAGGATCTCGGGGAGGGCGATGCTCTCGATGATGAAGACCGCCCCGGGGCACCCCGCGGGTCCGAGAGCAACCCCCTCGCAGGGGTTCGGATACAGACGACCTCCGCTGAAGGCATGGAGAAGGATGTAGAGCGAGGTGAGCGCCGGGATGGGGTGGGGGCGCAGCAGTACGGACTCGAGGACCACGGAACCCACGACCACTCCCGCGACGCCGATCGCGAGGAGTGCCACGGTCCGTACCGGGTGGCGGGGCTGCGACGGCGGTCGAGGTCCGTGCGTGTCCCGACCCCCGTACGTTTCCGGTCGGAGGTTCAGGGCGTCGGTGGGTGAAACAGCGCGAGGAGCGTAGGGATCCCCTGAAGGACCATGGTCGGGTCCGGCTCCGTAATCCAATTCGAGTCGATCCCGGAAACGTTCCCCTGCTGTACGGCGGGAATGTTCGACCAATCCGGACCCGAGGCGTACGTGCTTTCGTTCAAACCGAAGCCAACTCCGTAGACGATCCAGGTAGGGTCGGCGGAGAGCACCTGCTGGGGCGAGAGCTCAGGGTACGGGAAGCCGGCCGTCGCGCCGAGACCGACGGCCCCGGTGAGCTCGAGGAGGGACTGGCCGAACGTTCCGGGACCAAAGGTCCAGTACCCGTTCTCGTCGACCGAGTACGTGAGCAGGACGGACGGGAACACCGAAGCCGTCGCGGTAGTGTTCGTGGCCGCGTAGAGCTCCGTCGACAGCTGCCCGTTCAGAGCAGCTGCGGCTGCCTCGACCCCGAAGATCACCCCGATCAACGAAACGTCCACCAGAATGCCGCTCATCGTCGGGGGCTGGAGCATGACGACCGGTACGTGCAGCTGGCTCGTGATCTCCTCGACGTCGGCGATCGATACGATCGTGGACGCGAGGACCAGGTCGGGCGCGAGGTCGACCAGCATCGAGGGGACGAACGTGGGCCCTACCTGAACGCACATCGAAGAGGAGAGGTTCCAGAGGGCGACCTGGTCCGCGGAGTAGTCCTCGGACAGTCCTCCGAAACTCGCGGCGTAGCAATCCACCGCGACGACGTGGCTTCGCAGTCCGAGTCGGTACATGCTGTCCATGATGCTCGGGCTGAGGACCGCCACCCGGGCCGGATCGCTCGGAACCTCTACGGTCCGGCCGAGGTCGTCGGTCACCGTGGTCGCGCCGGGAGTCGAGCCCGATGAGGGCGCGGTCAGGACCGCGGTCAGGGCGACTCCTACTCCTGCGAAGACCAGGACGATCACCACGACCCAGGCCAGCGGCACCGTCCGGCGAGGGGGCGGCGTGGGGGGGTTAAACGACATTGGATTTGAGACAAACACTCTTTCTCATAAGTCTTGTGAGGACCCAATCGTGCCGGGGGCGCGCTCCGCGCCTCCCTTCGGTCGAACGACAAAGGATATGTCTCTGAGCGCGCCCGGGGTGGATCGGAGGGAGCATAGGCTAATCTGGCAGACCAGCGGGCTCCAGTCAGGGTGACGATTCGTCACCCTGGGATTACGGGTTTGCGGAGGGGCGCCGAGCGTCCCCGTGACGATTGACTGGAGCGCGCGGAGATACCCGCATATCGGGGTTCAAATCCCCGTGCTCCCACTCCTCTCCGCGCGTGATTCGTCGCCGGCTCCCGCTTTCCGTTCAAGTCTCGGTCGGATTTGCCCCATTTTCCCTCCGAAGATGGACCGTGATTTAGCAGTAGACCGGAAGTCCGCCTCAGCGCGGATTTTCTGGAGCCGGCGTTGGCGGTACAGCTGGGTCGTCTCCCATCGCTTGTGTCCGAGGATCTCGGCGACCGAGGAGACCGGCATCCCGGCATCGAGCGTGACGTCGGCGACGAAGTGACGCAGTTTGTGGCATGACAGCCATGGGGCTCCGAGACGGGCTCCGGCTTCCTGCACGACCTTTCCGACGTAGCCATATGACAGTGGCCCCACCTGGGTCGTAAACAGGCGAGTCGCGTGGGAGTGCGATCGGTAGGTTGAGACGTACCGTTCTAGCAGCTCAGAGACCTCGAGGTCGAGCGGGACGTCGCGCTCGTTCTCGCCCTTTCCGAAGCGGACCCGGAGCCCCGGGCCCGACGCGAGCTGGATGCGGTCCGAGAGCTGGAGGTTGACGAGTTCGTTCCTGCGAATTCCGACGTCCGCGAAGACCGCGATCATGGCGCGGTTGCGAGCCTGTGTCGCCGGGGACGGGTAGGCGAGGCCGAGGAGTTTCGAGACGAGGACGCGGTCGGGAACCTGGATTGGTGGCCCCGACCGACGGCGGAAGTACGGCAACTTCCAACCGAGATTCAGGAACCGACTCCAGAGGTTGAGCTCGCGAACCCACGAATTTAGAGTCCGGGGCTTCACCCCGCGCTGCCGCCATTCGGCCATGAACCCGAGGGCGCGGTCGTAGGAGAGCGCGGGCGGCGCGAGATCGAGACCCTTGCTCTCGAGGAAGCGGAGGTACCTCACGCTCTTGTTCGCGGTGCTGAGGGCATGGTCGAGCGCGATCTGCCACGACCTGAAGTCCTCCAAGCGACCGTTCGGGACCAGGGGATGCCGGTCCGCGGACGTCCCCGCTGAGTCGGTCACAGCCGAGTCGCGAGGCTGAGGAGAAGGTGCCGGTGTTCGACCTCAAGCTCGCGCACGCGGTTTTCGATCTGGTGAATCCGACCAACCAGGCGGACCGGGTCCGTGACCGACGCGACCTCGTCATTTAGGAGATCGGAGGCGGTGACGAACGGGCCGTACGGGGGACCCGCTCGCATCAGTCCCCCGGGTGGGGCCGCCCATCCGCGGCGGTCGGGGCCGGACTGAGCCCGCGCGTCGGCGCCTCGTCTACCGAGGGCGCGCCGGCCGCGGGTCGCTCACCGACGGCTGGGGGAAATACGGTGAGACATGAGTGGCAACCCTTGCATAGGTTCGTGCCGGGCACGCGGTTCCACCGGCTGGATGAAACGTGACAGGTGCCACACTCCTGGACGCCGGGATACGTGAGAACGATGATCGTCATGCGGACGCCCTCGCCGTCGCCCTCGAGACTGCCACGGACGAGCGCTCGACGCGGAACTTGCTGAGCAGGAATCTGGCAGCCTCACCGGCCGACTCGCGCTCAATCTCCCTGCCTTTATAGAGCTCGGCCGCAAGTTCTACGTACGCGCGAGCAGTTGCCCTGTCAGTCCAGATCGCACTGCGCCTTGTCATTGCTGTCATTAAGATGCACCAGGTTTCTATTGATATCATATGATTCCTTGTTATATCAACGATTCTATCCCGGGGGGGCATTCGGATACGTGGCCGGGAAGAAGCAGACCACTGAGAGGACTCCCGTTATGGTCCGTCTGCCGAAAGTTCTCATAGACCAGATTGTCGAGGTCGCCGAGAGCGAAGGCTGGTCGAACCGTCAGGCGTTTATCGAACAGGCCGTGCGGGAAAAGCTTGAGCGGTGGAAGAAGGAGCACCCGCCGCTTGCACCCCGGAGCACCTGACAGTGCCGCTGCTCGGCCCCGGCGAGGCCACGATTCTTTCCGAGCGAACGGAAAGTGGCTCGGGCCGCAATGGCATCTTGACCCTGACGTCGGTCCGACTCGTGTTCGAAGGAAGGAAGAAACAGAGAATCGTGACCGAACTTGTTCGAGGAGAGAAGCTTGTGACATTCCTGGACGTCCGGCTTGATCTGATTTCGAACCTGCACAGGGACAAGCCGCTCATTGGGCGTGCGACCTTACGGGTCGAGGCTGCTGGTCAAGGCCACATTTACAAGGTGAAGGACGTGGAGGAGTGGGTCTCCGCGATCTCTCGAGCTCGGCAGCAGGTTCGACCGATGGCTGATCATTACGGCCATGTTGTGGTCAACGTAGCGGCGCCTTCAGTGGCGGCTCCGGTCCAATCGTTCTTGCACTGCGCGCATTGCGGCTCGCTCGTGCCGACAGGAGCCGCCGGGCCGGGGGGATGCGATGTCCAACCTGCGGGGCTGCGCTGTGAGCCGAGTCTGTTTCAAATCAGGGTCTTATCACTAATGATGCTCGAGTACTGGAAGAAGGAGCACCCGCTGGTTTCGGTCGAGAAGAACCCAGGCCGGTAAGGCGTCCAAATAGCCAGGTGATTCAGGATGCATGAAGGCGGCGATACAGGGAACCCCAAGGGAGCAACCCGGCGTCCGCGGGCCGGAGCGCCCGCCAGGGACCGCGAGCTTTGGACCGCGGAGGAAGTCACCCTAGTTCTCGCGGCGTGCCCGCCCGACACACAGAATTACCGTCCAGAGGCCCCTTGGGTCCGCGAGCTCGCTGACCTCCTGGGCCGAACCCCCGGAGCGATTTCCCAGCACCTGGGCAACATCTTCACGCTGAAGCAGCCGGGACGCGGCTTGGCGAACGTCGGTCGCGAAACGATTCGCGTGTTCGACAAGTACAGAGACCGGCCTGCCGAGCTGCAGCAGGACGCCGCGGCTCTCCGTGATCGGTATTTCGGTGAACTTGTCTCCCCCCGAGTCGAGAAGCACGTCACAGAAGAAGAGGCGGCAAATCTTGAACAGGAGCTGACCCGCCGATTCCCGGAGGCCCATCTGCCCACCGGTTCCGTGATTCTATACAGGCACCCTGGGTCGATCTGGTTCGGAGTCCTCGTTCCGTTGAACGTGGTTCTTCTCTATCCAAGTGAGGCAGGAAACCTTCTGCGCACGGTATTGGAGGTCCTTGGAGACGTAGTCAGGAAGACCCCCGGCGTAGACCTAACCTTAGACGGCCGGGTGGTTGAACTCGCCGAGCGAGAGATCGCCTATCGCGCTCCACTGTTCCACAGCCACGAATTGAGTGAGAAGGACAGGATTACCCTCGCGTTGATGCTCCGCTCGCTCAAGTCCCTGAGGAAGTGGAAACCAAGCGCACGCCGGCTCGATCTCTATTCGGCTCAGAGCCTAGAGGCAGAGAAGGGGCGCATCCGCACGTATTTCCGCATAGACGTCGAGGGTCTCTGCCTTCGGTGCCTCCACGTGTTGCTTGACGCTCTTGACGATGCGCTTGCGACCGGCAAGTTTTGAGGTGCCGCCCTCGGTGAAGCGCAGGCACCTCTAACCGTTTCAGCCTGGGGTACCTCAAGAGCTATAGCCGGTGACCTTCTCGGAGCGCGCGATGGAGAAGGAGCCCCAGAAGCCCTATGTCGCCGGCGAGCAGCCGGTGACCCTCAGTTGGAAGACCCGACTGAAGACTGGATCTCACAGCGATCGGACGGACTATGGCTCCTTCTATGCCATCCTGCCCAAGGGCCAGGTGGAGGAGCTCTCTTGGTATGTCGGAAAGCGACTCACCTCGCATATCGACGATGACTCTATTGTGTTGCGCCCTGCAGCGTCTCCAATAGTTACCGAGCCCGAGTCACGAACTCTCACTTCCACAAAGTTCGGGTCGCTCGATCGAATCACTTGCGGCGACGTTCTCGAGGAGATACGAAAGGTGCCGAGCAATTCGGTCCACATGGTGATTACGTCGCCGCCGTACAACGTGGGAATCGAGTACTCGGATTACGACGACAGACGCCAGTACTCGGAGTACCGCCTCTGGTTGAGCGAGGTCTGGAAGGAATGCTTCCGCGTACTGAAGCGCGGCGGGAGACTTGCTCTCGAAGTCGCCCCGACTGGAATCGCGGAGTTCGTGCCCCTCCACCATGACTTGTCACGGGATATCCGCGCGGCGAAGTTCACTCATCGGGCCGAGATTCTGTGGGCAAAACAGAATATGAGCGCGCCCCGCACCGCTTGGGGCAGCTGGAAGAGTCCTCGCCACCCACACGTCATCCCATCGTGGGAGTACATTGAGGTCTTCCACAAGGAAAGTTGGAAACTCGAGGGCGACCCCAGCACGATTGACATCTCTCCGGAGGAGTTTCGGGACTGGTCGGATGGAGTATGGGAGATACCTCCGGACACCCGGAGATTGGTCAACCACCCCGCGACGTTTCCCGAGGAACTCATCCGAAGGTTAGTCCTCTTCTTTACCTATCGCGGGAACACAATCATGGATCCATTCGGAGGAACCGGCACGGTTGCTGCCGTTGCGAAGGCGAACAATCGCCACTTCGTCCATTTTGACCAGAGCGAGAAGTACTGCCGTGCGGCGGAAGACCGTGTGAGAAAGGTCCAAGTGGTCCCGCAGCGACCGATTCGTCGGAGCTCGAGGATTCCAACTGAGCGTCCCCGGGAACCGATGCTTTTCGTGCGGAGTGGAAAGATTCCTCAAACCTAGCGACTGGCGAGCAACGCGGCGGCAGGAGCCAGTCATTGGGTCTGTGGTTCGTCAGTAACCGAGAGCCGACGGCCGTCTCCAAAAACCCAACCCCCTAAACGGAAATCGACGGTGAAATTGTCTCCCTGGACCTGAGGCCAGGCACGAGTCGCGCAGGCTTCGATGGCGCCAGCATCCATTTTCGTGACCCGCACTGCCGTCTCTGTACGATGTCGGTGCGGGACCCGCGTCCCCGCCGGCGAAACCGTGTTTGGGCTCCTCAACGTGCCTACGTCCCTAGAGACTATGTTCCGCCCGGGGCTGTTCTGCTGTGTGGCATGCATCGGTGCGCTTTGTCTCGAGTCCCTCGAGACTCT